>JAQBQJ010000358.1 GCA_028287065.1 Labilithrix sp.
GAAGTACGGTTCGCCGAAGGCGAGTCCCGGGAGGCTCGCGAGCCTGCGAGCGGGGGGACGAAGTCCCACCAGGGTAGGAACTAAATCACCGAGCAAGATTCGAGGCACGAGAATCGCGCTCGGTGATTTAGCCGATCGTCGCGCGGTCACGTCGTCACCCGTGGATCGCGGACGATACGATCAGCGCGATGCCGATGATGACCGAGGCGATGATGATCGCGAGGGCCGTGTTCTGGTCCTCCTCGATCTCCTTGCGCAGCGAGAACGGCGTCACCTTCACGATGATCAGGAACGCCAGCGCGAACAGCAGGATGCCCAGCGAGCTGAAGGCGAGCGCGGCGACCAGCGTTTTACCCATCGTGTCGATCTGCATGCATCATCTCCGTTTTGGCGTGCCGGGTGGCTTCGGCTGGTTCGCTGCGCGTCCGGTCGGCTTGGGGAGCACGCGCTTGCCGAACGCGCGCGCCACCGTGTCGGGCGGCGTGTACGTCCCGAGCGACCACGTCAGCTCGTCGTCGGTCGATTCGCACGAGAGCACGTGCGGAGCCCTCACGTAGTCGCGTGCATCCGTCACGTCGCCGATCTCGATCTCCCACGGGAGCTCGCCGGTCGCCCACTCGACGCGCGCCTTGCCGCTCGACAGGAAGCGGTACGTCTCGCCGCCGAGCTTCGCGCTCTTGCCGCGCTCGACCTCTTCGACGAGGCCCGGCTCGACGCTCTCGACGAGGTTCCAGTGCCCGTCCGCGACGACGAGCCAGCGCAGTCCCTCGGCCGGCGCATGGAGCACGTACTCTTCCCAGGTGTAGCGCTCGCCAAGGGCGCGGATGCTGCGATGCACGATGCCGATGACGCGGTATCGCGCGCGCGCGAGCTCGCCCTCGTCGCCGACGGCGAGGAACAGCTCGAGGCCCTTCGGACGCGGCGCGCTCGGTGCCGGCAGGAAGCGAGGACGCTCGGCGCGCGGCTGGAGGCCGAGATCGGCGAGCTTCGTGCGGCGACCGACGAAGACGTCGGGCTCGGTCGCGCCGTAGTCGATCGTGGCGATCTGACCGTCGCGCGACGACAGATCCGCGTAACGATAGGTGCGCGGCGCCTCGGGGACTTCGCCCCATCGTGCGACGCGCTTCGCGTGTCCGCGCTCCGCGACGATGAAGCCCGTTTCGAGCGCGCTTCCGACGCCGAGGGACTCGAACGCCGGCGCGATCGGTCGCTCGAAGAAGAGCGTGAACGAGCCGAGGGCCTCGGCGAGGAAGCCTTGACGTCCATCGTCGAAGACGAGCGTCCACTCGTTCCAAAGGCCGCCGCCGTCGCTGCGCACGCACGTGCGACCGGCGAGCACGAACCCCACGCCGCGATGCTTTCCGCGTCCGCCGAGCTCGAGCACCGTCGAGGCCTCGTAGGTCGATGCGCTGCTCACGGCTCGCGCTCCTCGCCGCGCGGGGCGACGCGTACGTCGACGCGGGTCGCCCCGAGTACGCGCGCGAGCTCGCTCTCCCACGGGAAATCAGGCCGCTTGCGGCAGCAATACAGGTTGAGCGTGGCTGCGCCGTGCTCCGGATACGTGTGCACCGAGAGATGTGATTCGGTCAGCAAGTACAGGCCGGTGACGCCGCCTTCGCCGCCGAACTTGTGCCACGCGCCTTCGCCGACGACGCGCAGCTCGAGGCGAACGAGCACGTTCTCGAGCAGACCGCGCACGATCGCGAGATCGCGCAGCGCGTCTGCGCGGCACCCGTGGGCGTCCACCAACCATTCGGTTCCGAGGCTCATCGCGTCGCTTGCGCGCGAGGCTACCCCCTCGCGTCCGTAGCGAAAAGCACCTATCTTCCACGCGCCATGGCGGTCGCGACTGGACCCTGCCCGAACTGCGGCTCGTCGATCGAGTTCCGTGCGGGCTCTTCGCTGTCGCTCGTCTGCAAGTACTGCAAGCACGTCGTCGTCCGCACCGATCGCGACATGCGCAATCTCGGTCGCGTGGCCGACGTGGCGTTCTCCGACGCGGCGCTCGCACCGGGCGATCGCGGCACGTTTCGCGGCCGATCGTTCTCGATCGAGGGCCGCCTCGTGCTCCAGCATCCCGCGGGCGGGACGTGGGAGGAGTACTACGCCATCTTTGACGGCCGCAACAACGCGTGGATCAGCGAGGCGCAAGGCTTCTGGCAGGTGGTCACCGCGGCGAACATCGCCGCGCCTCCGCTCTCGTCGATGCAAACGCAGATGCAGGTGCCGCTCGGGCAGCACGGCATCTTCGTCGTCGGCGAGAAGAACGAAGGCACGTTCCTCTCGGGCGAAGGCGAGCTCCCGTTCGCGGCCGCGCCCGGCACGCGACGCCTCTTCGTCGACCTCTCGGCCGCCGGCGGTGGCTGGGCATCCATCGATTACGGAGACGGCACGACCGCGCCGCAGGTCTATGTCGGCGTCCAGACCTCGTTCGCCGAATTCCAGGTCCAGCAGCGCGGCGGCGATCGTCCGGCGGCGAAGATCGCGACGCAGTCGATCAAGTGCGGAAACTGCGGCGCGCCGCTGCCCGTGCTCTCTCCCGGCACCGAACGCGCAGCCTGCGTTCATTGCAACGCGATCAGCGACGTCAAGCTGCAGCAGGTCGTGGCGCGGCAAGGCCAGGCGCGCGAGAAGCCGTCGATCGAGCTCGGTCGCAAGGGCGTGTTGCCGATCGCCGATGCGCGCGGCGTGGTCAACGCCGAGTGGACGGTGCTCGGTTACGTCGAGCGCTCGACCGGCGCTCCGATGAGCGACGAGTGGTTCGGCTGGCAGGAGTACCTCCTCTACAACGTGCAGCACGGGTATCGCTGGCTCGTGTTCGACGAGGGGAACTTCCTCCTCATCACGCCGCTCTCCGCGGGTGACGTCGACGCGAGCCGCGCGCCGCTCTTCGTGCGCCGGAACAACATCCACTATCGCCAGCGCAACGCGCAGCAGGCGCGCGTCGACTTCGTGCTCGGTGAATTCTACTGGAAGGTCGAGGTCGGCGAGGTCGTCTGGGCCGAGGACTACGAGCACGGTCGCGAGATCCTCTCGAGCGAGAAGAACGCGAACGAGATCAGCTGGTCGCACGGCGTCATCATCCCGACGCAGGTCGTCGTGCAGGCGTTCGGGTATCAGCCGAAGGTCAGCTCGTATGGCGAGGCGCCGCCCGCGTTCTCCGGCTTCAGCGGTGGCGGCTCCACGAAGACCTCGCCGGGGCTCGTCATCGCCGTCGTCGCGATCGTGCTCCTCGTCTTCATGATGGCGGCGTGCGGCTCCTGCCTCGAGGGCGGCGGCAGCGGCTCGAGCAGCAGCGGCGGGGTGCGCGGCATCGGCGGCAGCTCGAGCGGCGGCTTCGGCGGAAAGTGATCGCCGCGCTACGGATCGTTGCCCGCCTGCGGGTTCGCGGTCGCGCACGCCTGCGAAGGCGAGGCGCAGACGCCGCATCCGCATGCGTACACGAGCCGAGCAGCCGGTTGTGCCTGCCCCGCCTCCACGCTCGCGTCCGTGTCGGCATCCGCGTCTGTCTCGGCATCCGCGCCTGCATCCGGATCGCCGGACGGCTCGCGCGCGGGAACCCAGTACCCGTTTTCGCTCACGCAGCACACGCTCGGACACTCCATCGCTGCGTGACACGACGTCCCGGGCGTCGTCCTCGTCTCGCGCGTATCCACCGGGCACACGTTGCCGTTTCCGACGAGCGCGTACGTGTCCATCGCGCACTGGCCGGCGGGCACGCTCGGCAGGGGGCCGGGCAGAGTCGTGGGCATGGCTGTCGGCTGCGTCGGCTCGCCGTCGCAGAAGGAGCCTTCTTGACGGCTCGACGTGCCGTCTCCGAAGCACGTCGAGCTCACGCGACCGTCGCAGCTCGCGAGGACCGCGAGCGACGTCGCAAGAGAAAGCAAACCCAGCGCCACGAGAAGAGTGCGCATATGCACGGCCGAATGGCCGGCGTCGCGCGCTTCCGTCGGTGCTCCGTCGCGAAGGTCGCGGCGCATGGGTGAGCTCCTCCTCTATGTGACCGTCGTCCTCGTCGCGACGTGCGGTCTCGTCTACGAGCTCGTCGCCGGAGCGGTATCGACCTACCTGCTCGGTGACTCCGTCACGCAGCTGTCGACGGTCATCGGCGTGCACCTCTCGGCGATGGGCGTGGGCGCGTGGCTGTCGAAGTACGTCGAGGAGCGCGTCGCCGAGCGCTTCGTCGACTGCCAGATCGCGGCGTCGTTCGTCGGCGGGCTCGGCGGACCGATCCTGTACCTGACCTTCGCGCAGAGCTCGCACGTGCGGCTCGTCCTCTATGTGCTCGTCGCGTCGACCGGCGTGCTGGTGGGCGCCGAGCTCCCGCTGCTCATGCGCGTGCTCAAGCGGCGCGTTGCGTTCAAGGACGTCGTCCCGCGCGTACTGTCGCTCGACTACGCCGGCGCGCTCGTGGGTGCGCTCGTCTTTGCGCTGCTGTTGCTCCCGAACCTCGGCATCCTGCGCACCGGGATCGTGTTCGGCATCCTCGGGGTCGCGTCGGCGCTCTGGGGGACGTGGGCGCTCGCCACGTCGCTCGAGCCGCGGCCGCTTCGCATTCGCGCGTTCGTCGCGCTCGCGGTCCTCGGCGGGGCGCTCGCTCTTTCACAGAAAATCGTGCAGGTCGCCGACGAGGCGCTGCTCCTCCATCCCGTCGCGTTCACCAAGCAGACCGAGTACCAGCGCATCGTCCTCACGCAGGCGCGGAGCGGCGTGAGCTTGTTCCTCGACGGAAACCTGCAGTTTGCATCGATCGACGAGTACCGCTACCACGAGGCGCTCGTTCACCCGGCCTTCGCCGTCGCGAAGAACAAGGAGAACGTGCTCGTGCTCGGAGGCGGCGACGGGCTCGCCGTCCGCGAGATCCTGCGCCATCCCGAGGTGAAATCGGTGACGCTCGTCGACCTCGACAAGGGCATGACGGACCTCGCGCGCGAGCTCCCGCTCCTCCGCGAGCTGAACCAGGGCTCGCTCTACGACCCGCGCGTCCGCGTCATGAACGACGACGCGATGGTGTGGATCACCGAGGACCACGCGAACGTCCCGAAGCTCTTCGACGTGGTCATCGTCGACTTCCCGGACCCGAACAACTTCGCCCTCGGGAAGCTGTACACGGTGCGCTTCTATCGGCTGCTGCGCGAGCGCCTCGCGCAGGACGGAGTCATCTCCGTGCAGTCGACGTCACCGCTCGTCGCACGCCGCTCTTTCTGGTGCGTCGTGCGCTCGATCGAGGCGGCGGGCTTCGCGGCCCGCCCGTATCACGCGCTGGTGCCGTCGTTCGGCGAGTGGGGCTTCGTGCTCGCAGGCAGGGAAGCGCTCCCACTCCCATCGCATGTCCCCGCGAACCTCCGCTACCTGACGGACGGCACCGTGGCGTCGCTGTTCGACATTGCCCCGGACATGTCGCCGGTCCCGGTCGAAGTGAACCGCCTGAACAACCAAATGCTGGTCCGCTACTACGAAGAAGAATGGCAACGCTGGGCGCGGTAGAGCGAAGCGCGAGATCCGAGAAGTCCGAGAAAAGCGCGAAAGCGCGAAGATTTGGTTGTCTGCCGATCGTTGCTTTCACGCGTTGGCTGTCGGCAACCCCGTTCGCGCGATTGGCAAACGAGAATATTTCT
>JAQBQJ010000364.1 GCA_028287065.1 Labilithrix sp.
GTGGAGAGGCCGTTGTACTGGATGTTCTTGGCGCGGTAGTCGGCCTGGCGGGAGACGCCGTAGGTCACGTAGCGCCGCGAGATCTGCGGCACGATCGCCTGCACGTGCGGGTGATCCATGCACAGTACAGCGAGCCCGTAGAACGGGATCTTGTTCGCGAACTGCACGAAGGCTTCCTTCACCTTCTCGTGCGTTCCGTAGTGATCGAGGTGCTCGGCGTCGATGTTCGTGATGACGCCGATGGTCGGCGTGAGCTTGAGGAACGAGCCGTCGCTCTCGTCCGCCTCGGCGACGAAGAGGTCGCCCTCGCCGAGGCGTGCGTTCGAGCCGAGCGCGTTGACCTTGCCGCCGACGACCACGGTGGGATCGAGGCCTGCGGCGCGCAGCACGGTCGCGACGAGCGACGTGGTGGTCGTCTTGCCGTGCGAGCCGGCCATGAGCACGCAGTACTTCACGCGCATCAGCTCTGCGAGCATCTCGGCGCGGGGGATGATGGGGATCTCGAGGGTGCGCGCGCGCTGGATCTCGGGATTTCCGTCGTCGATCGCGCTCGAGTACACGACCACGTCCGCGCCCTCGACGTTCTCGGCGCGATGACCGACGTCGACGCGTACGCCCATCGTCTCGAGACGGCGCGTGATGTCGTTCGGCTTCAGGTCCGAGCCGGAGACGTCGAACTCCATCGTGCGAAGGATCTCGGCGAGGCCGCTCATGCCGATGCCGCCGATACCGACGAAGTGTGCGTGGCGTACGCGTCCGCGGAACATCAGGAGACTCCCGGCGGCGTGGGGATCTTCATCGTCGACGACCCGTTCGCGCTCGAGCCGTTCATCGGCTTCGTCGGCTCGACCTTCGCCTTGGTGCGGATCCCCGCGAGCGAGAGCAGATCGCGCGCGACGTCTTGGGCGGCATGCGGATGGCCGTGCTCGCGAGCCGTATTGGCCATGCGCCTGCGCCGCTCCTCGTCCTCGAAGAGGAGCGCGAGCTCCGTGCCGAGGCGCACCTCGTCGGCCGCTTCCTGGCGGACGCAGATCGCGCCTCCCGTCTCGGCCAGCGACATCGCGTTCTTCGCCTGGTGATCGTCGGCGGCGTGCGGGAACGGCACGAGGATCGACGCCCGACCGAGCGCGGCGATCTCCGCGACCGTGACCGCGCCGGCGCGCGCGACGATGACGTCGGCGGACGTCATCTGGTCGGCGACGTCGTCGAGGAACGGCACGACGGTCGCGGTCGTGATCCCCGCGCGCTCGTAGGCCTCGCGCACGGCGCTCTCACGATCCTTGCCGGTCTGGTGCACGACGTGGATGTCGCCGATCTGCGAGGACGCGCGCGCCACCGCGAGCGGCATGCGTTCGTTCAACGCCGTCGCGCCCTGGCTGCCGCCGAGCACGAGCAATCGCCGCACGCCCGGCTTCGCCGAGTAGCCGCGAGGATCGAACCCGGGACGGAGCGGCACCCCGTAGAGGCGCGCCTTGTCGCCGCGGAAGTGCCTCGCCGTCTCGGCCCACGCGACGTACGCGCGCGCCGCGAAGGGCGCGAGCAATCGGTTCGCGAGACCGAGCGTGCTGTTCGGCTCGAGGATCGCGAGCGGCACGCGCGCGCGAACGCATGCGAGCGCCGCCGGGCCGGCCGAGTACCCGCCCACGCTGAGCACCGCGCTCGGGCGAATGCGTCCGACGAGCCCCGTCGCATGGCGCATCGCCTTCGCGGCGACGAGCGCGCCGCGGATCGCGCGTGCCGGTCCTCCGCCCTTCATCGGCTCGACGTCGAGGAGCTCGAGCGTGTAGCCGTGCTGCGGGACGATGCGCGTCTCGAGACCGCGCGGCGAGCCGGCGAACACGACGTCGACGTCGGCGAGCTCGCGCAACGCATGCGCGACCGCAAGCCCTGGAAATACGTGCCCGCCGGTGCCTCCGCCGGCAACGAGGATGGTCTTCATTCCGCCGATCCTTCCACGGTGAGCGCCGGGGCGACGGCTGCGTCCTCGACCTCGGGTGCGGGCGGCGTGTCGACCTCGGACGGGGTGACCGGGCGCGGCGCACCTTGCCGCGAGATGTTGAGCAGAATGCCCGCCGCGACGGCGTTCACGAGCAGCGACGAGCCGCCGAAGCTGAGGAACGGCAGCGTGAGGCCCTTCGTGGGCAGGATCGCGAGCGCGACGGAGAGGTTCACGAGCGCCTGCACACCGAACATCGCCGCGATTCCGAACGCGAGATACGACCCGTAGTCGTCCGGCGCGCGGAACGCCGCGCGCACGCCGCGCGCCGTGAGCGCCAGATACACGAGGCACAGCGCGAGGATGCCGACGAAGCCGAGCTCCTCACCGACGATCGCGGCGATGAAGTCGTTGTGCGCCTCCGGCAGGTAGAGCGTCTGCAGGCCCTTGCCGATGCCGGTGCCCCACGTGCCGCCCGAGCCGAACGCCATGACGGACTGGAACGGCTGGTACGCGAGGTCCGCGCGGTGCTGATCCATGTTCATCCACGCGAGGTATCGCTCGTAGCGATACTGCTTCGACATGATCGAGATGGCGCCGAACGCGCCGCCGAGGATCGAAGCGCCGAGGATGTAACCGACCTTCGCGCCGGCCACGAACAGCATGGTGAACGTGAGCAGCAGGAGCACGACCGCGCTGCCGAAGTCCGGCTGCTTCATGCAGAGGAACATGAACACGCCGGCGACGAGCAGGTGAGGGAGGAAGCCGACGGTGAACGTCTTCACCTTCTCCGCCTTCTTCGCGAGCGAGTACGCCAGCCACGTGACGAGCGCGAGCTTCGCCATCTCGGCGGGCTGCACGTGCACCGGTCCGATCGACAGCCAGCGCGTCGCGCCGCCGCCGCTGTGTCCAAGGCCGACGACGCATGCGATGAGCAACAGACCGACGCCGCCGAGGACCGGATACGTGAGCTTGTACAGGCGATGATAATCGACGAGCCCGATGAGGAAGAAGAGCGCGAGAGCGCCCACGGCATACGCCGCCTGGCGCTTCAGGAAGAACTGCGGGTCGTGGTAGTGCAGCGTCGCCTGCACCGCCGACGCGCTGTAGACCATCACGACGCCGAACCCGATGAGGGCGACGACGAGCGCGGCGAGCACCACGTCGACGGGCTTCTTCGCGGCGTCCTCGACCGGCTTCGCGTCGAGCGGCAGCGCGAGCTGCATCGGAAGCTGAACGGGCAGCCGGCGGACGTTGCGGATCATGACTGAGCCTCTCCCGCGCTTTGACCGGCGCTCGGCAGCGCGTTGACCGCGTTCACGAACACGTCGCCTCGCTCCTTGTAGTCGCGGAACATGTCGAAGCTCGAGCACGCGGGCGAGAGCAGCACGGCGTCGCCGGGCTGCGCGAGCTCGGCGGCCATGCGCACCGCTTCGTCCATCGCCGTCGCGACGTGCACGGGGACGACATCGCCGACGGCTTCCTTGATCAGAGGAGCGGCCTCGCCGATCAGGACCGCGGCGCGGCCCTTCTCGCGGAGCGCGTCGACGAGCGGGCCGTAGCTGCCGCCCTTGTCGCGACCGCCCGCGATCAGCACGACGCGGTGCTCGACCACGCCGCGCACCGCGGTCACCGTCGCGCCGACGTTCGTACCCTTCGAATCGTCGTACCAGCGCACGCCGGCGCGGCTGCGAACGAGCACCATGCGGTGCGGCAGTCCGCGGAAGGCTTCGAGGACCTCCTCGATCACGAGGTCGTCGAGCCCGAACGGACCGACCGCAGCGACCGCAGCGGCGATGTTGAGCGCGTTGTGCCCGCCCTGCAGCCCGAGCTTCGCGCGCGGGTACGACACGCGCGCGCGATGATCGACGATCGCGTCGGCATGCACGTCGACGATCCCTCCGGGACCGAACGTGACGACTCTCCCCTTCCCGCGCGACGCCTGCGCAAGGCACACGGCGTCGCCCTGGGGGACGACCGCGATGTCCTTATCGGTCTGACGGACGAACGCGTTGCCCTTCGCGTGCGCATACGCCTCGAGGTGCGGATAGCGATCGAGGTGATCGGGCGTGACGTTCAGGAGCACGCAGATTTCGGGATGGAACGCATCGACGCGCTCCATCTGGAAGCTCGATACCTCGAGGACGAGCACGTCGAAGGGCTCGTCCGCATGCGCCGCGAGCGGCTCGCCGAGGTTGCCGCCCACGAACGTTCGGAAGCCCGTTCGCTCGAGCAGCGCGCCGACGAGCGACGTGACCGTGCTCTTGCCGTTCGTTCCGCCGATCGCGACGAGGCGCGGCAGCTCACGACCCGCCGCCTTCGAAGCTGCGTTCACCGCGCGGACCGCGAGCTCGACCTCGCCCCAGATCGGAACGCCGCGTGCGGCAGCCTCGTCGAGCGCGTGGAACGACGGCACGCCCGGCGAGACCACGACGAGATCGGCGTCGGCGAAGCGCGCCGCATCGGCGTCGTTCTCGGGATCGAAGCCGAGCGCGAGCGTCACGCCCGCGTCCGCGAGCGCCTTCACGTCGTTCGAGACCGACTCTGCCTTCTTGCTGTCGGTGCCGACGACCCTCGCGCCCCGCGCGACGAGCAGACGACACGCAGCGACGCCGCTGAGGCCGAGCCCCACGACGATCGCGCGCTTGCCGTCGAGGTCGAGCATGGTCGTCACCGCAGCTTCAAGCTCGCGAGGCTGACCAGCGCGAGGAGGATGGAGATGATCCAGAAGCGCACGATGATCTTCGGCTCCGGCCACCCCTTCTTCTCGTAGTGGTGGTGGATGGGCGCCATCAGGAAGATGCGTTTGCCGGTGAGCTTGAACGACACCACCTGCGTGACGACGCTCAGCCCCTCGAGGAAGAAGATGCCGCCGAGGATGACGGAGAGCAGCTCGTTCTTCGTGAACACCGCGCACGTCCCGAGGCCGCCGCCGAGGGCGAGCGCGCCGACGTCGCCCATGAAGACCTGCGCAGGGTACGTGTTGTACCAGAGGAAGCCGATGCCGGCGCCGACCATGGCCCCGCAGAATACGGCGAGCTCGCCGGAGCTCGCGATGTACGGGATGTCGAGGTACTTCGCGACCACGAAGCGCTGCGCGACGTTCACGATGCCGAACGTCGCGCCGGAGAGATACGCCCAGATCAGGTACGTACCCGCGTTGAAGATCACGGGGCCGATAGCGAGACCGTCGAGGCCGTCGGTGAAGTTCACCGCATTCGACATCGCGACGACCGTGAACACCGCGAAGACGATGTAGACCGCGATCGGCAGGTGGATCGGGTGCTTGTTGAACGCGACGAACGGGATCGCGAGCCGGTCGCGGATCTCCCAGAAATCAGGAGGGAGATGCTCCTTCGACGTGAACACCCACGTGAGCACCGCGCCGGCGACGAGGAACTGGCCGAGCAGCTTGTAGCGCGCGGGCAGGCCCTTCGAGTTCTTCGCGCGGATCTTCAGGTAGTCGTCGAGGTAACCGATCACGCCGTAGCCGGCGGTGATGGCGCTCGCCGCGAGGACGAACACGTTCCGGAGATCGCACCAGAGGATCGTCGAGCCGAGCACCGCGAGCAGCAGCAGCGCGCCACCCATCGTCGGCGTGCCGCGCTTCTTGATGTGCCCGTCGGGGATCATCCCCGCCTCGCGTCCGACCTCGCCGATCTGCTTCTTCTGCAGCTCGCGGATGAACCACGGAGAGAGCGCGAAGCAGAGCATCATCGCGGTCATCGTCGACGCGATGACGCGGAACGGGACGTAACGAAGGACGTTGAGCCACCCCAGCCAGCTCGCAGAGTGGCGCAGCGGGTAGAGGAGCTCGTAAATCATGCCGACCCCGAGCTTTCAGACTTTGTGGCGCCGGGCCAAGTTTCAATAAGCGCGGCGACCGCGCGCTCCGCTCCCACGCTGCGCGATCCCTTCACGAGGACCGCGTCCGAAGGTCGCACGCGCGCCACGGCTTCGCGCGTCGCTTCCTCGGTCGACGCGGTGGCGACGCACGTGACGCCGAGCGCGGAGGCGCGCTCGAGAGCCCTGGAAATAAGGCCTCCGCAGCCGATCGCGAGGGCCACGCCCGCGCCCGCGATCGCGTCGCCGAGCGCGACGTGCTCGCTCTCGGCGTGCGTGCCGAGCTCCTTCATCTCGCCGAGGACGGCGACGCGGCGGCGCTCGCCGGCGATTTCGGCGAGGGTAGACAGGGCGACACGCATGCTGGCCGGGTTCGCATTGTACGTGTCGTCGAGGACGACGATGTCATCTCCGAGACGTTTGATCGTCGCGCGACCGACGAGCTCTACCGTCGCCAGCTCGCTCTCGATCGTTTCCGCCGGCAAGAGGACGCCGCTCGCGGTCTCCTGTGCAGCAAGCGCGGCGGTGAGATCGATCGCGGCGGCCTCGCCCGGGAGCGGCAGGTCCACGCTGAGCTCTCGGCCCGGCGTCGCGAGGACGACGCGCGATCCCGACTGCCCGCGCGGCTCGCGGCGGACGATGCGATAGGCCGCGTTCCCGGCCGTGCCGAACGTCACGACCGTCTTCGCGCGCGTCCCCGCGGCGGCACGGCTCGCGCGCTCGTCGTCGGCGTTGACGATCGCGACGCCCGAGTCGTGGAGCGCGCGGTACACGGCGCCCTTCTCGTGCATGACGCCGTCCGGACCGCCGACGCCCTCGGAGTGCGCGACGCCGACGTTCGTGACCACCGCGATGTCCGGACGCGCGAAGGACGTGATCGCGTCGAGCTCGCCCGGCAAGCTCATCCCCATCTCGAGGACCGCGAACCGATGCTCGTCGCCGATTCCCAGCACGACGAAGGGAACGCCCACGCGGTTGTTCAGGTTCCCGGCGGTGTAGTGAGTCTTGCCGATCGCGCCGAAGAGCGCGGCAGTGAGCTCCTTCGTCGTCGTCTTGCCGGCGCTGCCCGTGATCGCGACTACCTTGCGGTCGTGCGCGCCCGCACGCCACGCTTCGAGGTGCGCGCGCGCGAGATCGCCGAGCGCCACGAGCGTGTCGTCGACCTCGACGAACGTTACCGCATCGGCGCTCGGATCGTCGGCGGCCGCTGCGCGACCGCGCTCGACGATCGCGACGGCGATGCCGCGCTTGCACGCCGGCACGAGGAACGCATGACCGTCGTGCGCCTCGCCCTTGAGCGCGACGAAGATCCCACCCTCCGGAACGCTGCGGCTGTCGCTCGACACCGAGACGGCTGGCGCCGAGCGCGCCGGACCCGGCCGAGCGACCGTGCCACGCGTCGCAGCGACGATCTCCGCGATCGTGAATCTGGCTTTATTTACGGGGATCGGTGTCGCCACTAGCGGGGCTCCTCGGCGCGTGCGCGTGCGCGCCGAGCCTCGAGCGCGCGACGCGCTTCGACGCGGTCGTCGAAGGGGCGCTTCGTCGTGCCGACGATCTGGTAGTCCTCGTGCCCCTTGCCCGCGATGAGCACCACGTCGCCGGGACGGGCCGCGTCGACGGCGAGCGCGATCGCGCGCTGGCGATCGAGCTCGAGCACGTAGCCCCGGGGCGCCGCCGCGAGCTCTTGCGGCGCGAGACGCGTCAGGCCGTGCTCGCGAACGCCCTCCTCGACGGGCTCCGCGATCAGCTCGGGAGACTCGGTCCGCGGATTGTCGCTCGTGATGACGACGAGGTCGGCGCGCTGTCCGACCGCCTCGCCCATCGGCTCGCGCTTCGACGGATCGCGATCGCCGCCGCAACCGAACACGCACATCAAACGAGGCGTGACGACGCGCGTCCCGCCGGCTTCGTCGAGCGGACGCGAGACCGCGCGCACGGCCTCGAGCACGCGCGCGAGCGCGTCGGGCGTGTGCGCGTAGTCGACGAGCACGACCACGTCGTCGCCGGGCCCGTCGCAGCGCTCGAGCCGGCCCGGCGCGCCGATCTCGGTCGCGAGCGCGGCGGCCGCACGATCGACCTCGAGGTCGAGCACGCTCGCCACGCCGATCGCGACGAGCAGGTTCTCGAGGTTGTGCAGGCCGACGAGGCGCGTCTCGATCTTCACTTCGCCGCCGGGTACGCGCGCGACGATACGCATGCCGCTCGCGCTCGCATCGACGGACATCGGCGCGATGTCGGCGTCGGTGGCGCCGACCTTCGTGCGGACCCGCAGGACCTTGCACTTCGCGGCTGCGGCGATCTTCACGCCGAACGGGTCGTCGACGTTCACGACCGCGAGGCCGGGCTCGCACGTCGTGAAGAGCGACATCTTCGCGGCGGCGTAGGCCTCCATCGACCCATGAAAATCGAGGTGATCTTGCGTGAGGTTCGTGAAGGCGGCGACGCGAAAGCGGACCGCCTTCACGCGGCCGAGGACGAGGGCGATCGACGACACCTCCATGGCGACATGCGTCGCGCCGCGCTTGCGCATGACGGCGAGGACGCGCGCGAGCTCGTCGGCCTCGGGCGTGGTGTGCGCGGCAGCGATGGTGCGCCCGGCATACGAGTGGCCGATGGTGCCGACGATGCCGCATTTCGGCAGGCCGAGCGCGCCGTCGATCGCGGCACGAACGAGATGGCTCGTCGTCGTCTTTCCGTTCGTTCCGGTGATCCCGATCATGTCGAGCGAGAACGCGGGATGCCCGTAGACGGCCGCGGCGGTGTACGCGAGGCCCGTCGCGACGTCGTCGACGCGCAGCACCGGCACCTGCGGCGCGCGCACGGCGCTCGCGGACGTCGGACCGTCGTGACGTTCGGCGAGCACTGCGACGGCGCCGCGCGCGACGGCATCGGCCACGAACGCGTTGCCGTCGTACTTCTCGCCGCGCCGCACGACGAACAGATCGCCGGGGCGCACGAGCCGCGAGTCGTGGTGCACGCCGGTGCACACGATCGAGGCGTCGCCCTCGACCGTGGCGCTCCCGCCGGGGATCTCGCGCGCGAGATCCCCGAGGCTCATGCCTTCGGTCGGTCGGGCTTCCTCGACGAGGTCGCCGTCTTCTCCGGTCATGAGGCTGGCTCGAAGACCAGGCGAACACTCGATCCCTTCGGCGCGGGCGTGCCCGGCGAGGGGATCTGCTTCACGAGGCGGCCTGTGCCTTCGACGAGCGGCACGAGGCCCGCGTTGCCGACCATGCGCACCGCATCGCGCGCGCCCATGCCCATGGCATCGGGGACGCGGACGCCGTTCGGCGCCGGCGGTCCGACGACCCCGGCAAGAGCGGGCGCGCCTTCCTTGCCGTCGGGCTTGCCATTGTCGCCCTTGGCGCTGCCGCCTGCGCCGTCGATCTTCATCGCGGCGAGCGTCGCGTCTGCGGGATCTCCGTTGCGGGTCACGGTCTTGATCTTGGGTGCGGAGTGAGAGGGCGGAACGCCGAGGTAACGCAGGCTCGCCTCGGCAACGCGCCGGAAGATGGGACCTGCGAGATCGCCTCCGTAATGCCCGATCATCGGTTCGTCGAGCACGACCGCAACGACGAGGCGCGGTTTCTCGGCCGGAACGAACCCGACGAACGACGCGGTGTACTTGTCCTCGGAGTATTTCCCGGTCGCCGAGTCCACCTTCTGCGCAGTTGCGGTCTTGCCTGCGACACGGAAGCCGGTCATCGCGGCTTCGACGCCCGTGCCGCCCTCTTCGACGACGGCGGTGAGCATCTCGGCCACGGTCTTCGCGACGCTCGCCGGGACGGCCTCGCGTCGCACGTGCGGCGTCCATTCCTTCACGACTGCGCCGCGCGTGTCGGAGATCTTGCGGACGAGGATCGGCTCCATCAGCTTTCCGCCGTTCGCGATCGCGCCCATGGCGATGGCGAGCTGCACGGTCGTGACGCTGATGCCCTGACCGAACGACGCGTTCGCGGTCTCGACGTCGAACCAGGGCCGGCCCTTCGGACGGAGCACGCCTGCCGCCTCACCGGGGAGCGGCAGCCCGGTGGGCTCGCCGAACCCGAAACGCCGGAACGCGGCGTACATCGCGGGCTCGCCGAGACCGAGGCCGATCTTGAGCGCGCCGATGTTCGAGCTCTTCGCGAGGATCTGCGTCGGCGTGAGCCAGTCGTTCTCGTGTGTGTCGTGGATGGTGACGTTCGCGACCTGGTAGTTGCCGTGCTCGCAGTAGATCGTCTCGGTCGGCTTCAGCGTGCCACCGCCGAGCGCCGCGGCGACGGTGAAGACCTTCATGACCGAGCCGGGCTCGAAGCGATCGGTCACGGCGCGATCGCGACGCGCCTCGACCTCGCTCTCGCTGTAGTCGTTCGGGTTGTAGCCGGGGACCGAGGCGATCGCGAGGATCTCTCCGGTGCTCGGATCGACCACGACGATCGAGGCGCCCTTCGTCTCGTAGGTGCGCTGCGCGACGTTGAGCTCGCGCTCGGCGACGTGCTGGATCCCCTCGTCGATCGCGAGCTGCACGTCGTGACCGGCGAAGGCGCCTTCCTCGGTCGTGCCTTCGGAGAAGATGAGGCGGCCGGAGCGATCGCGGAGACCGCGGACCTCCTCGGCGCGGCCGCGCAGCTCCTCGTCGAGCGAGAGCTCCAGGCCGTCTTTTCCGAAGCCGTCGGGCGCGACGAAGCCGAGCACGGGCCCGGCGAGGTCGCGGCCCGGGTAATAACGGCGTCCTTCGCCTTCGACGGCGAGGCCTTTCACGGGCCTCGGCGTCTTCTTCGGATCGCCGAGGTCACGGACCGCCTGCGCCTCGTCGGCGGTCACGCGTCGCTTCAGCCACACGAAGCGGCGCTTCGACGCGAGCTTCGCGTGCACGTCGTTGGGGTCGAGGCCGAGCGCCGCGGAGATGCGGACGGCGAGGTCCTGGATCGCGACCTGCTGCGCGGGCGCGCCCTCGATCCCGCGAAGCATCTCGACGACGTCGCCGCTGATGCTCGGCACCTCGACGCTCGCCGCGAGGGCTGCGCCGTTGCGATCGTAGATGGCGCCGCGCTTCGGCTCGACGTGGAGACGACGCTGCCGCTGGTTCTCGGCGGTCTCCTTCCAGGTCGCGCCGTCTTCGACCTGCACGCGGAATGCGCTCGAGACGAACCCGCCGAGGCCGATCGCCATCGTTCCACAGAGGAGCCCCATGCGAAACCGGATCCACTTCGCACGCGTGGGGTCGAGGTTCCTCATGCGATTACTGCCCCGGCTTGGCTTGAGCGCGCGCCTCGTTCTCGTCGGGCGACGTGAACTTTCCAGAGACGGTCACGATGCGATCGGGCGCGGGCGGCTCCATCCCGAGCAGCGTGCGCGACACGATCTCGACGCGCTCGGGCGTCTTGTAGCTCGCGGACTCGAGCTCGAGGACGCGCTTCACCTCGCGAAGGCGCATCTGCTCGTTGCGCGCCTTGCCGAGCTCGTAGCCCAGCGAGACGGTGCGCCCGCGCATCGCGAGGTGCACGACGAACGCGCAGACCGTGGCGACGACCGCAAGCGTCCAGTTGAACATGAAGATGCGCGCGCGCCGGAGGGTCATTCGCTGTCCTCCGGTCCGTCGTCTCGCGCGTCGTTGCGCGCGTATTTGGAACGCTTCGTCTCCTCTTCGGAGACGCGGCGCGCGGAGCGGAGCTTCGCGCTGCGCGAGCGGGGATTGGCTGCGCCCTCCTCGTCCGAGGCGACGAGCGGCTTCTTCGTGAGCGTGGTCCACGTGCCCTTCGCGTGGAACGCTCGCTTGACCAGTCGGTCTTCCAGCGAATGGAAGCTGAGGATGGCGGCGACCCCGCCGACCTCGACGATGCGCGGGAGCGCGGCGAGGAGGTGCTCGAGCTCCTCGAGCTCACGATTCACCGCGATTCGTAGGGCCTGGAAGGTGCGCGTGGCCGGGTCGACGCCGCCGACGCGCACGGGACCGACCGCCCGCACGATCGCGCGGCGGAGGTCGAGCGTGGTCTCGAGCTGGTTGTCGGCGAGCGCGCGCTTCACGCTCCGAGCGATCCGGCGCGACCGCCGCTCGTCGCCGTACTGGTAGATGATGTCCGCGAGCTGGTCGTCCGAGAGGCGCGCGATGAGCTCGAGCGCGGTCTCCTCGCCTTCGCTCGGATCCATGCGCATGTCGATCGGGCCTTCGCGGCGGAAGCTCATGCCGCGCGCGGCGTCGTCGAGCTGCGGCGAGCTCACGCCGAGGTCGGCGCAGATGCCCGCGACCGTCTCGATGCCGAGCTTGTCGAGCGCCTCGGCCACCATGCCGAACGGCGTCTTGACGAAGGTGATGCGGTCACCGAAGCGTTCGAGGCGCGAGCGTGCGGCATCGAGCGCGATCTGGTCGCGATCGAGCGCGACCACGCGTGACTCGGGGTGCGCCTCGAGGATGGCCTCGGAGTGGCCGCCTCCGCCCACCGTCACGTCGACGTAGATGCCGGCGCGCGGGGCGAGCGCTTCGGTCACCTCGGTCTTCATTACCGTCGCGTGGACGAAGTCGGGCACCTCGGCCTCCTCTCCCGTCTCTTCCGTCCAGACCCATTCCGAGGCCGTCTCGACCACGAGACCGGGCAGCGCGAGCTGCGGGTCGCCCATGCTCATAGACCGAGCTCCGCGAGACGGGCGCTGATCTGCTGGCGCTCGTCGTCATCGGTCTCGAAGAACTGCTTCCAGGCCTGCGCATCCCATAGCTCGGCGTACTTCCCGTTGCCTGCCCACAGGACGTCCTTCTTGAGGTGCGCGTGCTCGCGGAGCGTCGGCGGCACGAGGATGCGGCCGGAGTCGTCGACCTCGCACTCGACCGCGCCGGACACGTAGATGCGCTTGAGCTTCTGCACCGCGCGGTCGAACTGCGGGAGCTTCGCGAGGCGATCCTCGAACGCGGCCCACTCCGGCGCGGTGTACGCGACGAGACAAGGGTCGAGCGCGCTCGTGAGGATGACGCGTCGCTCGCCGATCGACGACAGCACGTCGCGATAGCGCGCAGGGAGGCTCGTCCTCCCCTTCGCGTCGATCGTGTGCTCGTACCGGCCGCGGAACATCG
>JAQBQJ010000389.1 GCA_028287065.1 Labilithrix sp.
GGACCTCGGCACCGTCACCGCATCGACGCCCATCACGCTCGCAGCCAACGCACACACGGCCATCGAAGTGCCGATGAACGTGAAGTGGAAGAACGCGACCGGCTTCGCCGCGATCGTCACGGCGCGACGGCCCGTCCCCTACACGCTCGACGGAACGGCGACGGTGGGCGGCAATCGTCTCAACGTCGACGTCCCGTTCAAGCTCCAGGGCACCATGACGCCCGAGCAGCTGCAGCAGGCGGGCTTGAAGTCCTTGCAGGCCATTCCAGGTCTGCAGGGCCTCCCCGCCGGGCTGCTGCCGCCGAGGTGATTCAATCCAGCGTCGCCGGCTCCACGATGCCGCCGCCCACCGAGGGACGACTACGCTTCGTCAGGAGCCGATCGATCGACGCAGCACCGCCGCCGGCGACGATCGCGACGAGCGCGACGGCGATCGCGAGCAGGTGATACTCGAAGCCTTCGCCCGCTTGGTTGCCCGCCCAGTTCATGAAGAAGCCGTTGGGCAGATGCGTGGTCAGGATCGCGCCGATCATGATCGACATGATTCCGAACGCAGCGATGCGCGTGAACAAGCCGGTGATGAGGAGCAGCGACCCGACGAACTCGGTGAAGATCACGAGGCCCGCCACGACACCGGGCAGACCTGCCTTCCCGGTCAGGAACCCGAACGTGCCTTCGAAGCCGTAGCCGCCGAACCAGCCCAGCATCTTCTGCGCTCCGTGCGGGAACATCACGAGGCCGAGCGCGAGACGCGCGATCGTTCCCGTCGCGCGGCCATCGGTCGCGACCAGTGAGTAGAACGCGGAGCGGCGCGGCGTCGTGCCGTACCTTCGCCCCGGCGCGACGATCTCGTCCGTGTCCCTCGTTCCGCGATACGTCCGGCTGGTGGCCGACATGACGAACCTCCTCCTTCGAGCCGGGATTCCCCGGATCTTGCGGTCGTTGCAAGGAGGTTCGAGCTACACGTTTCGTGCCTACGCGGCAGCGCGAGCGAGGCGATCGAGACGCTTCTTCCGCGACGGACCGAACGGCGCCATCACGTTCATCGTTCCGAGCGCAGCCATTTCGAGCTCGACACACGAGCCGGCTTGCGAGTCGGCGGGGACCTCTACGGCGAAGCCTTGCTGCATGGCATCGGTGGCCGTCGCCATGATGCCGATCTCGGTGAGGCATCCCGTGAGCACGAGCGTGTCGATCTTCATCTCGTCGAGCACGCTCGTGAGATCGGATTCGTAGAACGCGCTGTAGCTCGGCTTCTTCACGATGCGATCGCCGGACTGCGGAGCGAGCTCTTCCCAGACCTCGGTACCGGATGTGCCCTTCACAGCGTGCGTGCCCCATGCGTCGAGATCGGGATCGTCCGCCTCGTGCTCGTCGATGACGTAGACGATGGGGACACCGGAAGCGCGTGCCTCGTCGATGCGCTTCTTGAGCGCGGGCACGACCTCACGAGCGCGAGGGACTTCGAGGAGAGAGCCGGGCTTCAAGTGATCGTTGATCATGTCGATCACGACGAGGGCGCGACGCGTGATCCGGCGCGAGAGCGACTCGACGAGCTTGGCGCGGAGCTCGGCCGGCGGAGCGTTCGGCTCCTCGGCACGACCCAGGGTCGCGAGGACCTCGCGAGCATCACGGACCGCAGTCCGGAAGTCGGGCGCGGCCATCATGAGGACGCCGTCCTCGACGCGTTCGGGACGTCCCGCGAGGACGAACGCGGCCAGATCGGCCAGCTGCTCTTCCTCTACTTCCCGTTTCGGGTCGCCGGCATCCGGCTTCTTCGCGTCGCTCATCACGTCCTCTTGGTGCTTGCGCAGTCGGGCAATGTTGTTGTTTTGACGCTGTTTGATCCCCGCGCAGCGGAAGCCTTGAATCGACGGATAAGAGGACTTTCACTCGTAATCGGTGGTCCTGCAACACCTACGCGGAGCCCGACCGTCCGGATCCGTGCCATTCGCACCGCTGCGAATCGTCCTTTGCACTCTTACAGTGCAGCTGGAACGACGGCCCTCGCCAGCTGAGTGCGCGCTTTACGTGGGCGACCCGGAGGCGGTCTCATGGGCCGGTGACCGCCCCCATCTTCGGCTTCAACGCCGCGCGTTCTTCGATCGTCGAGGACGTCGTGCATCGCATCACCACGCAGACGAGGGATCCGCTGCTCGTGCTCAACGAGGCGGCGTACATGGAGACGCGTCGCCTCCATAGCTCGCATGGTCCCGAGCTCGCCGAGTGGCGTTACCTCGCGGGGCATCTCGGGCGCATGAGCGATGGCGAGCTGCGCGACAAGCTGCGCGTCTACGCCGAGCGTTACGCGTGGGACGTGGCCGGCAACTTCGACGGTCGCGTCTACAAGTTCGCTTCGAAGGCGATGGCGCCGCTGCTCGGTGCGCTGATGTCGCCGCGCGCGACGTTGCGCCATCTCGGTCAGTCGTTCGATCTCACGGCGCTCGACGGGCGCATCCTCGTGCAGGGACCGCGCGAGCACATTCGCAAGCTCACCGAGATCGGCACCGTCATCTACACGCCGACGCATCTCTCGAACCTCGATTCCGTCGTGTTCGGCTTTGCGATCGAGCGCGCCGGGTTGCCGCCCGCCGTGTACGGCGCCGGCAAGAACCTCTTCACGAACCCGGTCCTCAGCTACTTCATGCACAACCTCGGCGCGTATCGCGTCGATCGGCGACTGCGTCACTCGCTCTACAAAGACGTGCTGAAGACGTACTCGACGGTGATGCTCGAGAAGGGCTACCACTCGCTCTTCTTCCCGGGCGGAACGCGCTCGCGCTCCGGCGGCGTCGAGCGGAAGCTGAAGCTCGGGCTCGCGGGAACGGGCATCGAGGCCTTCGTGCGCACCACGGTGAAGGGACGAACGCAGCCGGTCTTCTTCGTGCCCGCCACCATCAACTACCTGCTCACCCTCGAAGCCGAGACGCTCATCGACGACTTCCTCCAGGAAGAAGGCAAGGCTCGCTACATCATCGAGGACGACGAATCGACGCGCGTGTCACGCGTCGCCGCGTTCATGAACAAGCTGCTCGGCCTCGACGCCGCGTGCGTGATTCGCTTCTCGCGCCCGCTGGATTGCTTCGGCAACTACGTCGACGACGAGGGCCGCAGTCACGACAGCCGCGGCCGCATCGTGGACGCCGCCACGTACGTCACCGGTCGCCACGGAAAGCCGGCGATGGATGCCGTCCGCGACGCGGAGTACACCCGCGAGCTCGGCGAGCGCATCGTCGACTCCTTCAAGCGCGACACGGTGGTCATGGGCACGCACATCGTGGCGGCCTGCGCGTTCGAGCGACTGCGGCGCGCTGTCGGGAAGGCCGACCTCTTCGCGGTCCTTCGCCATCGCGACGACGTCGCCGTGTCACGGGCGGAGCTCGCCGAGGACGTGGACGTGATGCTGGCGCGCGTCTCGGTCCTCGAGGATCAGGGCGAGATCGCCGTGGCGCCCAACCTCCGCGGCAAGCGCGGCGACGCCATCGTCGACGAAGCGCTGCGGGCTTTTGCGGGCTATCACACGCAGGAGGTGCTCGCGCCGCGGGGGAGTGAGCTCGTCCTTCGCGATACGCGCCTCCTCTTCTATTACCAAAATCGCCTGGCTGCCCACGGGCTCGCCTTCGATGCGATCGCCCCGAAGGGGATGGCGCCGGCGCGAGCGCCGGGCGTGCGACCGGCTCCGGTCGCGCCTCCCGCCGAGTAGGCGCCGGAGTAGCCAGAGTAGCCGGCGCCGGAATAAGCCGGTTCGGGGTGGCGCGCCCCGTGAGCCATGCGCTATCTTGCCGGCCCTTTCGAGCCGCCATGAGCCAAAACGACCCCACCACCACGAAGCCGTCGGATTCGTCCGCCGTCACGAGCGCCAGCGAAGGCGCGAGCGACGCGACTGCGAACCCCGCTTCTCCTTCACCCGCTTCCACCGAAAACCAGACCGCGTCCGCGAGTCCCGCAGGAGAGGAGCGCGGCAGCGCTCCATCGGCGAGCGCCGAGCCCGCTGCCGCCGCGAATGCGGACCCGTCCGCCGCCGCGGAAGGCGACGACGGCGAGGAAGGTGACGAGACAGGCGAAGCTGCTGAAGGCGGCGCGGCCGGCGCGGAAGGAACGCCCGGAGCCGAAGGCGCGCCCGGCAAGCGGAAGCGTCGTCGCCGTCGCAAGAAGAAGCCCGGTGAGGCGGGCGCTGTTGCGGGCGCCGAAGGCGGAGCTGGCGGAGCTGCCGGAAGCGGCGAGCACGCGCGTCCCGAGGGTTGGGTCGAAGGCGATCTCCATCCGATGGGTCCGCCGCGTCCGCCGCGTCAGCATCCGGAGAAGCAGCACGCGAAGAAGGAGCGTCCCGAGCGCGAGCGCCCGGCGTTCAACGTCGGCGACGTCGTCTTCGGCAAGGTGCTCGAGGTCACCGAGGACGCGCTCTTCGCGGATCTCTCCGGCAAGGCCAAGGCGATCTTCGATCTCCGCGAGCTCCTCATCACGGAAGAGGAAGC
>JAQBQJ010000407.1 GCA_028287065.1 Labilithrix sp.
GCTTCCTCGGCGTGCGCTCGCGCACGTTTCGTGAAACGTTCGACTCATGCCCCGTGCCTACGCCGAGCTCCTGTCGGACGATCCGGCCTGGCCCGCGCTCGCGAAGGAAGCGGCCGCCGCGCCGAACGGCGCGGTCGTGCTGCCGCCACCAGCGGAGCCACAGCGCCGCGCATGCCTCGAAGCGCTGCAGATGACGACACGGTCGACGCTCGGTGCGCTCGCTCACGAGACAGGCGGTGTGCTCGTCGATCACGGCTATCTACGCATGTTCGGCGCGGGGAGCCCGCGCCTGCCGAGACCGCTCGTCGCGTGGAACGCCGACGTCGCGGTCTCGCTCGAGAGCTACATCATCGTCGCAGACGACGTCGTCGGCGGCGTGTTCGCGATCGACACCGGCGGCCTCGGCGGGAAGCCCGGACGCATCCACTACTTCGCGCCGGACTCGCTCGAGTGGGAAGACACGGAGCTCGGTCACTCGGACTTCGTGAGCTGGGCCTTCGAGGGCGATCTCGGCGCGTTCTACGAGCACATGCGCTGGCCCGGCTGGGAGAAGGACGTCGCGGTCGTCACCGGCGATCGGTCGCTGAGCATCGTCCCGCCGATGTGGACCGAGGGCGCCACCATTCCGATCGCGATGCGCGATCGACGCGAGGTGCCGGCCAAGGAGCTCTGGCTCCTGCAGCAGCAGTTCGCGAAGGCCCTTGGCCGCGCTTAGCTACGCGCGCCTTCCCGTCACTTGTAGCAAGCGATCGAGCACGAGTTCAGCGCCGAGCACTGCGTGTCGTCGAAGCACGCGTCCCATGCCGAGCAGCAACGGTTCACCGTGCACTGGCTGCACGCGGCCGACGGCGTGGAGACCGGGTTCTGACACGAGCCGTTCTTCGGACTGAAGACGGTGCCCGTGCCGATGTCGCTGCATTCCTTCGGGCAGCTCTTCGACCAGCACTGATCGATGCCTTTGCCGATCTGCGCGCCCTTCGGATACTTCGCCTCGCACGCCGAGATGCAGGTCTGCACCGTGTCGGTCGTCGTCGCGCTCCCGGCGGCGGTCGTGCCCGTGCTCGACGTCGTCCCGCTCGTGGTCGTATCGCCGGAGCCGCTGCCGCTCTCGCCGGGATCGCTCGTGTTCGATCCGAACGTCTGCCCGCCCGGACCGTCGGTGCCGGAGGGCGACGAGTCCGCAGCGCAGGCCTGGAAAAATACGCTGAGAACGACGAGCGACGCTGCGGTGAGAAGGCGATTGGAAGGCATGGTGGACCCCGCCACGGACCATGCAGCAACGAGCGTACCGGCCCCCGATTGCGTCATTTGCCCCGCAATCCAGGCGGTTCGGCGAGAAACATGCGATCTACACGGCTCGCCCTGGTGTTCCGCGGACCAGTGAACCGCGCTCGTCCCAGTCGGACGATCGCCCACATCATCAATGATTCTCACGAAAACGGACCGTCACTTATTTGGCCCGACACATCCGAGTATGAGAACCCTGGGCTGAGATGAGCACGTCGGCTTCGCAAGGGGAGATCGTCGTCGGCCTGGATATCGGCACCACGAAGGTGTGTGCCGTGGTCGGCGAGATCGCTGAGGACGGCATCACCATCCTCGGTGTCGGCTCGGTTCCTTGCCGCGGTCTGCGGAAGGGAATCGTCAGCAACATCGACTGGACGGTCCGGTCGATCAAGGACGCCATCGAGGCGGCCCAGACGATGGCCGGCGTCGAGATCCGCACCGTGTACGCGGGCGTCGCCGGCAGCCACATCCGCTCGCAGAGCTCCGACGGCGTCGCCGCCATCGCGGGCGGCGAGGTCACGCGGGCCGACGTCGAGCGCGTCCTCGAAGGCGCGCGCGCCATCCCGGTCGATGCCGACCGTCAGATCCTCCACGTCCTGCCGCGCGAGTACGTCGTCGACATCCAGGACGGCATCCGCGACCCGATCGGCATGAGCGGCGTCCGCCTCGGCGCCAAGGTCAACCTCGTCACCGCGGCCACGAGCTGCGTGCAGAACGTCATCCGCTGCGCCGAGCGCTGCGGCCTGGTCGTCGCCGACGTCGTCCTGGAGCCGCTCGCGAGCGCCGAGGCGGTTCTCTCCGACGACGAGCGCGAGATCGGCGTCGCGGTCGTCGACATCGGCGGCGGCACGACGGACATCCTGATCTACGTCGACGGCGGCATCGCCCACGCGAGCGTCATCCCTGTCGGCGGCAACAACATCACGAACGACATCGCCGCGGGCCTTCGTACGCCGATGGCCGAGGCGGACCGCCTGAAGCGCCTCTGCGGCTGCGCGCTCGGGCGCATGGTCGCCGAGGACGAGGACATCGAGGTCCCCGGCGTCGGCGGTCAGAAGCCGCGCCGAACCCCGCGCCGCGTGCTCTCCGACATCATCGAGCCTCGCGTCGAGGAGATCTTCGCCGTCGTGCGCAAGCGCATCGAGGACAGCGGGCTGCTCGAGCAGATCTCGGCCGGCGTCGTGCTCACCGGCGGCGCGGTGCTCCTCGAGGGCACCACCGAGCTCGCCGAGGAGATCCTCGGGATGCCGGTTCGCATCGGGTTCCCGACGGGCGTTCGCGGCATCACGCAGCTCGTGCACGGACCGCAGTACGCCACGGGCGTCGGGCTCGTGAAGTACGGCGCGCAGGCCATCGCCGACGGACATGCCCGCGCGGCGGCTCCGGCGCATTCGATGATGCGCATGACGGCGGCAGCCGTGAAGAAGTCTGACGAAGAGCGTTCGGATGAGCTGCCGAAGTCTTCATCGAAGTTGTGGGAGTGGCTGAAGGCTGCTTTCTGATTCGGATTCTCGCGTTACCGCAATATCCAATTCAATGTCACCGCATGACCAGGGAAGAGGCGCCCGGGTCGTGAGGGCTCAATTTTCGCAGTGAAATCCCGGGAGGCCAGAGGATCATGACGTTTTCGATCGAGTTCGCGGACGAGCAGCAGGAATACCAGGCGCGTATCAAGGTTATCGGCTGCGGCGGCTCCGGCGGCAACGCGGTCAATACGATGATCAACTTCGGCCTCGAAGGCGTGGAGTTCATCGTCGTCAATACCGATGCGCAGGCGCTGAATGGCAATGCAGCCCCCACCAAATTGAATATCGGCGGCGCGGTCACGCGCGGCCTCGGCGCCGGCGCCGACCCGGAGCGCGGTCGCAAGGCCGCGATGGAGGATCACCAGCGCATCAAGGAGCTCATCGGCGGCGCCGACATGGTCTTCATCTGCGCAGGCATGGGCGGCGGCACCGGCACCGGCGCGGCTCCCGTCATCGCGCAGCTCGCGCGTGAAGAGGGCGCCCTCACGGTCGGCGTCGTCACGAAGCCGTTCCTCTTCGAGGGTCGCCAGCGTTCCCGCCGCGCCGAGCTCGGTCTCGCGCAGCTCACCGAGCACGTCGACACGCTCATCACGATTCCGAACCAGAAGCTCCTCATGCTCGGCGAGGAGGACCTCTCCTTCATCGACGCGTTCCGCAAAGCGGACGAGGTCCTGTTCCAGGCCGTGAAGGGCATCTCGGACCTCATCACGCAGAACGGCATCGTCAACGTCGACTTCGCGGACGTGAAGACCGTCATGAACAGCATGGGCCGCGCGCTCATGGGCACGGGGATCGCCAAGGGCAACAACCGCGCGCGTCTCGCCGCGGAGATGGCCATCAGCTCGCCGCTCCTCGACGACATCTCCGTCGACGGCGCGACTGGCGTGCTCATCAACATCGTGGGCGGCCCCGACCTGAAGATGCGCGAGATCCAGGAGGCCGCGAGCCTCGTTCAGGAGCAGGCGCACGAGGACGCGAACATCATCTTCGGCGCGAGCATCGACGAGGC
>JAQBQJ010000441.1 GCA_028287065.1 Labilithrix sp.
AAGCGCACGCCCGTCGATCCCGGCGACGAGTTCTACGACGACGATGTGCCTTCGCAGGAGGACGGCCTCACGCCCACCTCGACCCTCGACTCCGGCGCCTTCAGCCCCGCCAGCGAGCGGCCCGCGCCCGGTCCCGCGAAGGACGACGGCGGCACCGTGCTCGTCGATGCCGGCACCGACAGCGGCACCGTCCAGCCCAAGGTGTTCTGCGCCGGCGCGCTCGCGGCCGGCGACCTCGCGATCGGCGAGCTCCTCATCAACTCGCGCGCCGGCTCCGGCGACGACGGCGAGTGGGTCGAGATCCGCAGCACGCGCACCTGCTGGCTGAAGCTCCAGGGCCTCGTCATCGAGTCTCCGCGCGGCACCGCAGCCCCCAACACCGCGACCATCACCGAGGATTTCGAGCTCGCGCCGAACGGCACCTTCGTCGTCGCCGACAGCGCCGATCCCGCGAAGAACCACGCGCTCCCCGGCAAGGTCTTCGCGTGGGGCGCCACCGACGTCCTCAAGAACGACGGCGATACGGTCGCGCTCAAGATCGGCGCCACGGTCATCGACACCATCACCTACCCGGCCTTCTCGAACCTCGTCGCCGGCCGCACGCTCGCGTTCCCCGCGGACTGCCCGGCGAACGTCCGCACCGACTGGACGCGCTGGAGCCTCACGTTCGACGTCTACAGCCCCGCGCTTCCCGGGTTCAAAGGCACGCCGAATGGCGCGAACGCCGACGTCGCGTGCTACTGATCGCGCCTCATCCATGCCCTCTGCCGCCGTACCCCGAAAGATCCACTTCGTAAGCCTCGGTTGCCCGAAGAACCGCGTCGACACGGAGGTCATGGTCGGGGTCGCTCTGGGCATGAACGCCGGGTCCGCCGGCGAGTTCGTGCTCACCACCGAGGCCGACGAGGCCGAGGTCATCGTCGTCAACACGTGCGGCTTCATCGGCGAGGCAAAGAAGGAGTCGATCGACACGATCTTCGAGATGGCCGAGCTCAAGAAGCTCGGCGCGTGCAAGAAGCTCGTCGTCACCGGCTGCCTCTCGCAGCGCTACCCGACCGAGCTCGGCACGCAGATGCCCGAGGTCGATCACTTCCTCGGCTCGAGCGACATGCTCAAGCTCGCGAAGGTCCTGGAAGGCAAGGCCGACCGCATGCTCGTCGGCAACCCGGCCGACTGGGTCATCCGCGCGAGCGACCCGCGCGTCATCACGGGCAACCGCGCCAGCGCCTACGTGAAGATCGCGGAGGGCTGCAACCGCACGTGCGCCTTTTGCACCATCCCGCAGTTCCGCGGCAAGCAGCGCTCGCGCCCCATAGGCGACGTCGTGCGCGAGGTCGAGCAGCTCGTCGCGCAGGGCGTCCGCGAGGTGAACCTCATCTCGCAGGACACGATCGCCTACGGACGCGACCATACGAAAGAGGAGCGCGCCACACTCGCCGATCTCGTGCGCCGCGTCGCCGACGTGAAGGGCCTCGAGTGGGCGCGCGTCTTCTATCTCTACCCGGAGAAGATCGACGACGCGCTCATCGATCTCCTCGCGAACCACCCGCACGTGGTCCCGTACGTCGACATGCCGCTCCAGCACGCCTCCGACGCGATGCTGAAGCGCATGCGCCGCGGTCACGGCAAGGACCGCCAGAAGCGCGTCGTCGAGCGCATGCGCGCGAGCATCCCCGATCTCGTCTTCCGCACCGCGTTCATCGTCGGGCACCCCGGCGAGACCGACGAGGACTTCGAAGAGCTCTGCGACTTCGTGAAGTGGGCGCGGTTCGAGCACGTCGGCGTGTTCCGTTACTCCGACGAGGAGACCGCGAAGAGCAACGAGCTCGACGGCAAGGTGAAGAAGCTCGTCGCCTCGAACCGCTGGCGCAAGCTGATGACGCTCCAGCGCAAGATCGCGCGCGAGAAGAACAAAGCGCTCGTCGGTCGCGAGCTCCAGGTCCTCGTCGAGGGACCGAGCGAAGAGCACGATCTCGTCATGATGGGCCGCCACCGCGGGCAGGCGCCCGAGGTCGACGGCCAGGTCTACCTCTCCGGCGGTGATGTCGCGCCCGGCGAGATGCGCCGCGTGCGGATCACGCAGGCGAGCGATTACGATCTCGTCGGCGACGTCCTCGAGAGCAGCGAAGGGACCGCGCTCGTCACGAAGAGCTCACGCGCAACGAAGCGCCGCGTATCACTGAAGGTCCTCGGCGCCAGCAGTTGACGTAGCATCGTGTCGTTGCTCGGACGGCTCGCACGCACGAAGGTCACCGTCGATCGGGAGCTGTTCTCTCGCATCTTCCTGAACGCGCCCGTCGTCGGCTCGCTCTACATCGGGCTGCTGTACCTGTCGTTCGTCCTCGATCCGCTCGTCCCCGCCGATCAGGTGCTGCTCGGCCGCGACGCGAAGGAGATCTCCGACTACGTCGCGATCCGTTACGCCTCGGACATCGAGCGCATCGGCGTCATGCTCGGGTTGTTCGCGCTCGCGATCGGCGCGGCGCTCGGGACGATCGCGCTCCTCCTCCTCGTGCTCCGCGATCGCGTGCAAGGCCGCGTGCCGGCGCGCCGCACCGGCCTGAAGGCGGCGACGATTGGCCTCGCGACCGTCGTCGGGCTGCACGCGTTCGCGCTGCTCTTGTCGATGTCGAAGTGGCCCCAGATCTACGCGGCGCGCTTCTGGTCCGCGGGCGGAACGCTCGCTTCGATCGAGGTCTTCGCGGTCGACGGGATCCGTACGCGCGGCCTCTGGATCGCGCTCTTCTGCGCGCTGGTGCTCTTCGTCTTCGGATTGCCGCGCGCCTGGCCCTCGATCGCGCGGCGCGCCGTGAAGGCCACGGGTCGGCTGCGCGCGAAGCCGAAGGCCTCGCTCGTGCTCCTCGCGTCGATCGTGCTCGCGATCGTCGCCGTGGTCCTTCCGCGCGGCGATGCGGGCCGCAGGAAGCAGGCGGCAGCATCGCCCGCGAAGCGCCGTCCGTCCGTGCTCGTGATCGCGACGGACGGCTTCCGCGCCGATCGCCTGCGGCCCGAGGTGGCCCCGCGTCTCTCGGCGGTCGCCGCACGCGGCACGCAGTTCGACGGCGCCTACGTGGAGATCGCCCGCACGCTCGCATCGTGGACGACGATGCTGACCGGCCTCCATCCGCACACGCACGGCGTGCGCTCCGGCTTCCCGCGCTGGGAGCAGTCGTCCTCGCCGATCGACTCGCTGCCCGCACGGCTCGCGCACGCCGGGTACAAGACCGGCGTCTTCTGCGATTCGGCCGGCGAAGGCTTCGCGCGCGTCGACCTGGGCTTCCAGACGGTGCAGGCGCCGAACGTCTCGTTCACGTCGGTCCTGACGGAGCTCGCGATCCAGCGCTCGCTGCCGCTGCTTCCGTTCATCCAGACGACGCCGGGGCGCGCCGTCTTCCCCGACATGGATCGCTGGGGACACGGCGCCGATCCGCGGTTCGTCGCCGACAAGGCGATCGACGCGCTCCGCAAGCTGAACGACGAGCCGTTCTTCATGCTCGTCTTCTTCTCGACGACGCACGCGCCGTACTCCGCGCCGTCGCCGTATCACCGGCGGTTCACGCGGCCCGACTACGGCGGGCCGTTCCGCTACGACAAGACAGTCGTAGCCGGCATCCCGATCATGCCGAACGCGGCCGACACCGTGCACATCCGGCAGCTCTACGACGGCGCGATGGCCTCGGTCGACGACGCGGCCGGCTCGATCCTCGACGAGCTCACGCGGCTCGGCGCGGACGACGACACGATCGTCGTCATCACCTCCGATCACGGTGAGACGCTGTTCGAGCACGATCGGTGGCACGGTCACGGCGACCATCTGTTCGGCGACGAGAGCTTGCACATCCCGCTCGCGATCGTCGATCCGCGCACGACCTCGCCGCATCACGACAAAGCGCTCGTGTCGGGCATCGACCTCGCGCCGACGCTGTACGAGCTGCTCGGCGTCGCGCCGCCCGAGCACATGGAGGGCCGTTCGCTCGCGGGCGCGCTGCGCGGCGAGCGCGTCACGAGCCGTCCGCTCTTCGCCGAGACCGAGCTGCTCCTCGGCATGAACCCGGGTCTTCCCGAGTCGCTCACGTTCCCCGCGCTCGGCCTCAATCACCTGATGGAGCTCGACATCGAGCACGACAGCCGCATCGTCGTGCGGAAGGACGCGTTCGATCACACGCTCCTCGTGCGCCATCGCATGGTGCGAGACGAGCGGTGGAAGCTCATCTACATGCCGACGCCGAAGGGTGTAGTGTACAAGTTGTTCGACCTCGCGAGCGATCCCGAGGAGCTCGTCGACGTCGCGGCGAAGTATCCCGACGAGGCGGAGCGGCTCCGCACCGTGCTCTGGAGCTGGATGCTCGAAGACCCGCTGATGACGCGCGACGGGGAATTCCTGGTGCCGAAGGGCACGCATGTGCCGGCGAAGTGACTCGTCGCGCGTGCGCACCGTGGCGCTCGGCGTCGCGTTCGGCGGTAGCGGCGCCGCCGCGCTCCTCGCGGAGCAAGGCTTCGAGAAGCTGCTCGGGACGCTGCTCGGCACGAGCACGCCGGCGGGCGCGGTCGTCCTCGGCACGTACTTCGGCGGGCTGACGCTCGGCGGGTGGCTGTATGCGCGGCGACGCGGGAACGTCGCGACCTCCGGCGCACCGGCCCTCGCGACGTACGCGAAGCTCGAAGCGACGATCGCGCTCGCCTGCGCGCTGCTCGCGACGTTCGCGACCGGGCTCGTGCCGCTCTTCGCGCCGGTGTTGCGGCTCGGGGCCGCGAGCGGCGCGGCGATGACGGTCCTTCGCGCCGTCGTCGCGGCGTCGTGGATCCTTCCCATCACGATCCCGATGGGCGCGACGTTCCCGGCGATCGTCGATGCGCTCGATGTCGTCGAGGAGCGGCGGCGTGGAGCGGCGGTGTCGGCGTTCTATGCGCTGAACCTGGCGGGGGCGATCGCGGCGGCGGCGCTCGGGCCGTATCTGATCTTTCCGCGGCTCGGGATCGACGGGACGCTGTGCGTGGCGGCGTTGATCGACGCGAGCGCGGCGGGGGTGGCGATCGAGGCGGCGCGGGCGTTCGCGCGCGTGCGTCGCGAGGGGACAAACGAGAACGGCCACGGCCGCGGCCACGGCCACGACGTGCGTGGGGTGAAGGCGTTGCTCGCCGTGGCTGGGCTTTCGGGCTTCGTACTGTTTTCGCTGGAGGTGGTCTGGATCCATCTCATCGCTGCGGTGCTCGGCGGGAGCGTCTACGCCTTCGGGACGATGCTCGCGGTCGTGCTCTTCGGCCTCGGGCTCGGCGCCGCGATCGGCGGCGCGATCGGATCGCGGCTCGGGCGCGTGCCCTCGTTCTTCCCCGGCGCGGCGCTCGCCATCGCCGCGATCGCGCTGCTCCTCGGGCACGGACAGTGGCCCGAGGCTCCGCATGCGCTCGCGGCGCTCGGTCGCGACGTCCACACGTTCGCCGAGGCGGAACGCGCTCGCGCGTCGCTCGCGGTGAAGCTGCTGCTCGGTCCTGCGACCGCGCTCGGCATCGTCTATCCGCTCATGCTGCGGCTCGACGCGTTCCCGCGCGAGGGCGCCGGTCCGATCGCCGGACGCATGGGCGCGGTCAACGCGCTCGGCTGCATCGCGGGCGCGCTCGTCACGGGCTTCGCGGGCATTCCGCTCCTCGGCGGCGAACGCATGCTGCTGGTGCTCGCGGGTGTGTGCCTCGTCGGCGCCGGCGTGATCGCGGGCGCCCGCGCGCGCGTCGCGCTTCCGCTCTCCACGACGGCTGCCGTCGCCGCGTTCTTCTTGATGCCGCGCTGGGATCTCCTCCACCTCACGTCCGGCGAGCACGCGTACTTCGAGCGCCATCACGTGTTCGAGCGCACGCGCCTGCGGTACGTGCACGAGGACACGTACGGCGGCATCACGACCGTCGTCGAGAACGACGTACGCGGCGCGCCGATGCGCGTGCTCCTCACGAACGGGAAATTCCAGGGCAACGACGGCGGCGAGATGGCCGCCCAGGACGGCTTCGCGCTCGCCCCGATGCTGTTCGTGAAGCATTGGGACGACGCGCTCGTCATCGGGCTCGGCACCGGACGCTCCGCGAGCGTCGTGGCGGCCATGGGCTTCGGGCACGTCACGATCGCGGAGCTGGCGCCCGGGATCGCCCTTGCGGCACGGCACGAGTTCGCCCACGTCAACGGCCGCGTGCTCGAGCGCGCGAACGTACGCACCGTGCTCGACGACGCACGGAGCTCGCTCTTGCTCGACGACCGCACGTACGATCTCGTGACCGCCGAGATCACGAGCATCTGGCTGGCCGGCGAGACCAACGTGTACAGCC
>JAQBQJ010000085.1 GCA_028287065.1 Labilithrix sp.
GTGTCCTGGAGCACGTCGTGGCCGAGCCCGTAGAAGCCGAAGCGCTCGAACGTGTCGACCCACGACTTCGGCATCGCCATGCGTTCCCACACGGTCTTGTTCTTCGCCTTGCACAGCGGATGGTCCGGCCAGGGCGCGACGCAGCCGCAGCACGAGTTGCGGTCCGGCTCGATGTCGACCGCGATCCCGTACACGTGGTTCGAGATCTCCATGCCGCGATACGTGTTGTGGAAACGGATGCCGCCCATCGCGCGCGGCTTGTACTCGTTGCCCGCCGGGCTCGCCTTCAGCGCCGCCTCGACGCACTTCAGCGCCAGGATGATGCGCTCGTTCACCTGCACGCTCATGCCCATGAACGTCGTCGCCTTCGCGTAGTGCTTCGGCGGATGCGCGTTCAGCTTCGCGCTGCCGTAGCCCTCGTAATAGCCGTACTTCTCCGTGCGATACGCGAGCGACTTCTCGAACAGCTTGCGCGCTTCCTTCTGCTTCTCGGCATCCGTCGTGTGCGGGAACCAGTTGCCTCGGATCAAGAACGCCTGCGCCGCCTGCTCGCGGCATGCGACGGTGCCGGCGTCCGTCGCGATCGTGAGCTTCGCGCTCGCAGGTGCCGGCGCGCTCGCCGGAGCGGGCGGCCCCTCGTCTCCGCGTGCGGGGAGCGTCGCGGCGCCGGCAGCGGCGAGGACGACGAGCGAAAGACCGAGGCTGCGGGGTACTGCAAACATCGAGAACGCTTCTAACCCGATCTAGGCCCCGATGTCATCGGGGCCAACAAAACCGAGAGATCTCGGACCGTCACGGCGCCGCCGACGCGCCCCGCCGGCGCTCGAACCGTAGCACCTCGCCGAGGATCTCGTGCTCCTCGGTGCCGACGCGCACGAGGCCCGATTTTTCGAGGACCCGGACGGATGCCGCATGCCAGGGCGGCGTCGTCGCCGTGACGATCCGCACGCCCGGCTGCTCGAGCGCCCACTCGACCGCCGCGCGCGTGCCCTCCGTCGCGACGCCCTTGCGCTGCCAGCTCTCTTCGACGCCGTAGCCGACCTCCGCGATCCCTTCGGCGCCGGGCTTGCCGTGGAAGATGATGCTGCCGATCACGAGCCGCTCGGCGCCTTCTCGATTGATCATCAATCGATCGCCCCAGAGCCGCGTGTCGGGGTCGGCGCGGATCGCCTCGAGCGACGCGCTGAATGCACGCTCGACGAGCGTGCGGCCAGGCCACGCCGCCGGGATCTTCGCGCCCGCGATCTGTTCGAGCGCCTCGCGATCGCCGCGGAACACGGCTTCGACGAGCGGCAGCGTCATCGGCTCGAGGATCAGCCGGGGTGTGAGCAGAGTCCCCACGACCGAGATCCTAGCGCAGCCGCGGCCGCTGTCAGCCGGCGCGCAGCTCGGGCGGCACGCCGTTCCCCCGCTCGTCTCGAGCTGGCAGCAGCCCAGCGCCGCACGCGACAGGATCGCGGCGGCCGCGCCCGAGGACGATTCGCCAGACCACATCCAGAGGGTAGACCGTAATTCGAGTTTGCCCGCACCCTTGACGGAACGCCGCGGAGCGCGGATATTTCGTACGCTAAATATTCACCACCGGTGGATCTCTCCTCATGACGCCCCCGCCCGTAAGCCCCGAGCTCAAGACCGAAGTGGATCAGGTCCTCGAGGCCATCATCTACCTCTACACAGAGAGCCGTCGCATCACGAAGGAGCTCGCAAAGCGGGCCGACCTCACCGGCCCCCAGCTCACCGTCGTGAAGCTGCTCGAACAGGTCGGTGATCTGTCGCTGTCCGAGCTCTCCGACAAGATCCGCGCGCAGAACAGCACCGTGACGGGGATCATCGATCGCATGGAGCGCGAGGGCCTCGTCACGCGCGAGCGCTCGAAGGAGGACCGTCGCGTCGTCCACATCCGGCTCACGTCGAAGGGCCGGGCGCTCGCCGGCGCGATCCCGGTCGAGCCGATGGAGATCTTCAAGGGCGCCCTCGAGAGCCTCAACGCCCAGGAGATGCGCGATCTCATGCGCATCATGACGAAGGTAGCGAAACGCGTGAAGCAGATCGTCCGGCGCGACGTCGGCGAAGGCGACTCCGGCACGAGCGGCACGAGCCAAGGCCAAGGGAAAGAGAAGGAGGAGAAGTGACGATGAGCACCACGACCTTCACGCGCGACCCCGACCTCTGCGTCATCACCTGCGCCGTCACCGGCGTGCTCGCGAATCGCAAGCAGTGCACGGGCATCCCGTACACCGCCGTCGAGATCGCCGAAGAGACGAAGCGCGCCTACGACGCCGGCGCATCCGTCGTGCACATCCACGCGCGCAACGAGGACGGCTCCCCCACCTTCGATCCCAAGGTGTTCGCGAGCATCAAGGACGAGATCCAGAAGCGCTGTCCCATCCTCCTCAACTTCTCGACGGGGACGATCCTCGAGGACGTGAACGACCAGTGCACGTACATCAAGGAGAGCCGGCCTGCGATCGCTGCCTTGAACATGGGCACGATGAACTATTCGAAGTACTCGGCGAGCCGTAAGCAGTTCGTGTTCGACATGGTGTTCCCGAACACCTACGCGAAGATCATCAAGCTGCTCGAGGCCATGAACGAGGCGGGCGTGAAGCCCGAGCTCGAGTGCTTCGATACGGGACACACGCACGGGATCTGGCCGCTCCTCGACATGGGGATCCTGAAGAAGCCGCTCCAGTTCTCGTTCATCGTGAACGTCCTCGGCGGCATCCCTCCGCTGGTCGAGAGCCTCCAGCTCCAGACGAAGATCATGCCCGCCGGCAGCGAGTGGGAAGTGATCGGCATCTCGAAGTGCGGCTGGCGCATGATCGGCGCGGCGCTCGCGCTGGGCGGCAACATCCGCGCAGGGCTCGAGGACAATCTCTATCTGCCGACCGGAGAGATGGCGCAGTCGAACGGCCAGCTCATCGAGGTCGCGGCGCGCATGGTCCGCGATTGCGGTCGCAAGGTGGCGACCGTAGATCAGGCGCGTCAGATCCTCGGCCTCGATCAGTTCAAGCCGGGCGCGAAGGCGGCGGCTGCGCCGGTCGCCACGGCCTGAGCTCTCGCCATGTCTTCGAAGACGAAGCCTCCCACGCGTCTCTACGCGAAGATCCGCGTCACCGACGCCGGCGCCGACACAGGCGTTCGCCTCGTCACGCTCCACAACCCGGAGCGTCGCAACGCGATCGGGCCGCAGATGGTGAGCGAGCTCCTCTACGCGCTCGACGACGCGCACGCCGACGAGGACATCCGCACCGTCGTCCTCACCGGAGAGGGCAAGGCGTTCTGCGCCGGCGGCGACTTCGCGCAGATGACGGGCAGCGCCGCCGACGGCCCCGCGTTACCACACAAGGGCGACTACGCGGATCTGCTGCTCGCGATGACGCGCACCGAGAAGCCGATCGTCGCGCGCGTGAACGGGCCTGCGATGGGCGGCGGCCTCGGGCTCGTCGCCGCAGCCACGTTCGCGATCGCGGACGTCGACGCCTCGCTCGGCACGCCCGAGATCAACGTCGGCCTCTTCCCCATGATGATCATGGCGGTGCTCGCGCGCGTCGTTCCGCGGCGCGAGCTGCTCTCGATGATGCTCCTCGGCGCGAAGATGACCGGCGAGCGCGCCGCGCAGATCGGCCTCGTCAACCGCGCCGTGCCCGCCGCCGAGCTCGATGCCGCGGTGAACGAGATCACCGGCGCGATCGCGTCGAAGAGCCCGCTCACGGTCGGCCTCGGCCTTCGCGCGTTCGCCGCGCAGGACGACATGGACCTCGAGAAGGCCCTCCCCATGCTGCGCGATCGGCTGGCCGAATGCCTCGGCACCGAGGACGCACGCGAGGGATTGATGGCGTTCCTCGAGAAGCGCCCGCCCGTCTGGAAGGGGAGATGACGGGCGACCGTCAGAGCCCGAACAAGAGGCGCCCGACGAGCCAGAGCGCGACGACAGCGAAGTAAGCGAACACGCAGAATCCGATCGCCGCCATGACGGCTCGCGTGCGCTCGCGCGTGCTCGACGACGCAGACGGCGCGACAGGCGGCGGCACCGGCGCGAGCGACGGTACCGGCGTCGGCATCGGCTGGTAGACGATCTCGGCGTCCGCCGGCACGAACGCGTAGCTCGTGTCGTCGTCCGGTGCGGGAAGCGTCGGCCTTTGCGACGATCTTTCAGCGCGGTCTGCGCGCCGCAGCGCGTCGAGCACGGCGTCCGACAGGTCGCCCACGGCGGTGCACGCGTCGTGTACGTCGACGTGCGATCGCGAGAGCTCCACGTCGCTGTGTCTGTCCGCCATGCGCGCTCACGCAGCAGGCGCCGCGCCAACGTCGAACGCCGGCACGAGGCACGTTTCATCCGTGTTTTGCGGTGGTCGGTCGGGTTTCCGCGTGCGGGTCCCCGCATCGGTTGCTGGATGGCGCCAGCGTGCACGGATGTGGTCGCCCGAAGCCGCCGGGCTGAGCGTCACGGCCCTTCGGGCAGCACCGTCGCCGGATAGATCGTCGCCGGCCGCGCGCAGCGACCGCCCGAGCGTCCGTACTTCGTGAGCGGCGCGAAGTTGTAGCCGTTGAAGCCGAGCATCGTGTTCGCGTCGAAGTGCGCCGTTTCGAAGCTGCCGTTGCGCGCCCACTTGCGGGTGCCGTTCGTGGCCGTGCCGACCTGCGCCGTGATCTCCATCACGTTGCCGAGGAGATCGCGATGGCCGTAGCGACCTTCTCCCATCGGGTAACGACCCGGCGGCGCGACGGCGATCGACGAGTCGTTCGCAGCGTCGATGTTCGATTCGCCGAGCGGCGCCTGCGCGCGGCCCTGGAGCGGAGCGATGTAGTCGAACAGGAACTGGTCGGCGTAGTTCCAGGTCAGGTTCGCGCGCTGCACGCGCAGGAGGAGCGCAGCCTTCTGCGTCGCGTCGAGGAACTGGTTGAACACGCTGTACCGGTTCGACGCCGGATCGTCCGGGGGCACGTACCCGTAGTTCACGCGGGGCGACACGATGTGCGAGCCGATCGAGTTGAAGCCGATCGGGCGTGACACGCTGTCCGACCCCCAGGGGTACACGCGGCCCGCGGTGGCATCGCCGCCGTATGCCGCGCTGTAGTCGTCGATCGTCTCGAGACGACCGCCGTCCCATGCGCAGAACGCCGCGAGGATGAAGTACGTGACGCACGTCATCGCCTTCTCCTCTTCGCGATCGCGCGAGACGAGATGCTGGACCTCTCCCGTCGCGGCGCGCTCGGCATCGGTCAGGTAGAAGGTCCGCGAGCCGTAGCCGCCGTTCGACATGTAACAGCCGTAGCCGTTGTCGCCGCCGGGGCCGTTGTTGTAGCGATAGCCGCTCACCTGGTTGAGCGCGCCGTAGTTGCAGGGGATCTTCGGATCGGCCGGCGCCGTGCCGTCGGGTTGACATACGTCGGCGCTGCTGGCCTGCGTCATGCCGGTGGGAAGATACGGATCGAGCCCCGCCGGCAGCTGCTCGGGCGCGAGGACGTTCGCGCGGTTCGTCTGCACCCAGCCCTGCACGTTGCCGCCGACGGCGGTGAGGAAGCGACGGATGCGTCCCGAGGTGATCTGGTACTTGTCGAGCCGCACCGCGGTCGCGTTCGCGTAGCCCTCGAGATCGTAGACGGGCACGTCCGCGCTCGTGCAGCAGTCCTCGTTGGCGTTGCCGGCGACGCTCGCGTCACCCGTTCCGCACGTCGTGCCGCCGTGAGCGATCGTGCAGCTCCGTGCGAACACGCACTTCTTCTGCGCCGTGTTGCAGCCGCCGCTCTTGCAGTCGGCGTTCGCGACGCACGCGAGCTTGGCGTCGCACTTCGGTGCGTTCGTGTTCGTTCCGGCGGTGGACGAGCCGCAGTCGATGTCGGTCTCGTTGCCGTTCTTCACGCCGTCGCCGCTCGTAGGCGCAGCGCATTTCAGCGCGGTGCAAACGCCTTCGATGCAGTCTGCAGCTACTTTGCAGGCCTTCGTGGGCGCGCACTTCGTGGCGCAGGTCCCGCCGCAGTCGACGTCGGTCTCGTCGGCGTTCTTGATCGTGTCGATGCACGAGGGCGCCGCGCACTTGCCGGTGACGCAGTGAGCGCTCTTGCAATCGGCGTTGTCGACGCAGAGGTCACCGTCGTTGCACGGCGGCGCCGCGCATTTCGTCGGGCCGGCGTCTCCACCGGCATCTCCGCTCGAGCCCGAGGTACCGGACGTTCCCGAGGTTCCCGAGGTGCCTGACGTTCCCGAGGTGCCTGACGTTCCCGAGGTTCCTGACGTTCCCGACGTTCCCGACGTCCCCGATGTGCCCGAGCTGCTCGCTCCCGCATCGTCGTCCGTCGTCGTCGCCTCGGACCCGGAACAGCCTCCCACGATGATCGCAGCGACGAACACGCACTCGAAACGACGCGACATGGACGGTACCTCGCATGGAAGCGGAAGCGTTTCCGCGCGAGTCGTCAAGCTCGGAGACGGCTGCGACGACCTGACGCGTCGCCTCTTCACCGGGCGCGAGGCCGAGCCTCGCCGCACACGGTAGGACGACCTCGACTATCGCGCGCTCGCTCGCGGCGCGCGTCTCAGCGGACGGATGGTCATCGCGCGCGTGGCATCGCTTGCGGAAAAACGTTTCGTATGCGAAACATCTTCACCCATGCCGCCGATGAACATGCGTGAGCTGGTCGCCGATCTCGAAGCGCGTCGCGCGAAGGTGCGCGAGATGGGCGGGACCGACAAAATCGCGAAGCAGCACGAGCGCGGGAAGCTGACCGCGCGCGAGCGCATGGATCGCTTCTTCGACGACGGCGTGTACTTCGAGCTCGGCGCGCACGGCACGCAGATGGGGCTCGCCGCCGGGCCGGACGGCACCGACAAGCCCGTCGCCGACGCGGTCGTCACCGCGTTCGGGAAATCGAACGGCCGCATGGTGTGCTGCGCGGCGTACGACTTCACCGTGAAGGGCGGCAGCATCGGCTACACCGGCGAGGAGAAGGTCACGCGCCTCCGCCAGATGGCGCTCCGCGGTCGCTGGCCGATCGTGTGGTTCGTCGACTCGGGCGGCGCGCGGATCGATCCGGGCTCGAGCCACCCCGACATGATCTCGCTGTTCGCCGGCTCCGGGCACCTGTTCCGCGAGCAGGTGCACATGAGCGGCGTCGTCCCGCAGGTCGCGGCGATGGTCGGACCCGGTGCAGCGGGCACGGCGTACATCCCCGGTCTCGCCGACTACGTCCCGATGATGAAGGGCGTCGGCAGCCTCGCCCTCGCCGGCCCCGCGCTGGTGAAGGCAGTCACGGGTCAGGACATCGCCGAGCAGGAGCTCGGAGGCTCGAAGGTGCACTCCGAGGTGAGCGGCGTCGGCGACGGCGAGTTCGCGACGGATGCAGAGTGCATCGATGCCTGCAAGAAGTACCTCTCGTACTTCCCTTCGAACTGCGACGAGCTTCCGCCCGATCTCCCGGTCACCGATCCCGTCGATCGGCGCGAGGAGTCGCTGCTCGACCTCCTGCCCGAGTCCACGCGCAAGCCGTACGACATGTACAAGCTGATTCGCGCGATCGTCGATCACGGCGAGATCTTCGACATCAAGCCGAAGTTCGCGCGCTCGATCATCACGTGCCTCGCGCGCATCGGCGGCAAGAGCGTCGGCATCGTCGCCAATCAGCCGAACTGGCTCGGCGGCATCCTCGAGAACGACTCGGCCGACAAGGCCGCGCGCTTCATGCAGATCTGCGACGCGTTCAACGTGCCGCTCGTCTTCCTGCAGGACGTCCCCGGGTTCATGGTCGGCTCGAAGGTCGAGCACGCCGGCATCATCCGCCACGGCGCGAAGATGATGCACATCATGAGCGCGGCGACGGTCCCGAAGATCACCGTCGTCGTCCGGAAGGCCTACGGCGCCGGCTACTACGTGATGTGCGGCCGCGCCTACGAGCCCGACCTCATCGTGTCGTGGCCGACCGGCGAGATCTCGGTGATGGGCGCCGAGGGCATGGTCGGGATCGCCGGCCGGAAGCTCTTCGGAGGCATGGACCCGCCGCCCGAGGTGAAGAAGCAGGTCGTCGACATGATCCAGAAGAACATCGACATCTACAAGGTGGCGGGCTGGGGTCTCGTCGACGAGGTCATCGACCCGCGCGACACGCGCAAGGCGATCGCGTGGGGCCTCGAGCTCGCACGTCACAAGAAGATCGAGCGGCCGGGCAAGAAGCGCGGCGTCGTCCCGGTCTGAGCGACTACTTCTTCCCTGCGAGCAAGGCAGAGACCTCGCCGGCTGCGCGCAGGCCGGAGAGCGCTGCGCCTTCCATGAAGCCCTGCCACTCGTAGAACGAGCTCGTGTGCTCGCCTGCGAAGAAGACGTTGCCGACCGGCACCGCCTCTTGATCGGCGATGGTCGTGAAGTAACCGATCTGGTTCGCCGAGTAGCTGCCCTTCGTGAGCGGATTGCGCGGCCACGCCTCGAGATGAGCGAGCACGTTCCCGCGCTTGTCGCGCGTCGCGGCGGCGTTCGCGCCGGGAAAGATCTTGTCGAGGTCGGTGAGGAACGCCGCGGCATGTGCCTGCACGTTGCTCGGATCGAGCGAGGCGCCGCGTGCGCCGCCCGAGTAGTCCGTGAGGATGCCGCGCGTAGCCGTCGCGTTCAACGCGTCGGTCTCCCACGACGTCTGGTGGTTCGGCATGTCCGAGTACGAAGCGCCGTTGCTGCCGACCCCGATCCACGGACGCGACGAGAAGCCGATCATCATCTTCGCATTGGTGCCCATCCGGAATTGCTGGATGGCGCGCACCTTCGCCGGCGGGAGACCGACGCTCGCATCGAGCGTCACGTCGCGCAGCACGGAGAAAGGGATCGCGATCACGACCGCGTCGTGCGTGACGGTGCGCGTCGTCGTTCCTTCGCGGAGCGTGAGCTGCACGCGGCCGTCACTGAGCTTCGCGACCTTGGCGAGCGCGCGTCCGTACTGGATCTGTCCGGGGAGGCGATCGGCGAGCCCCTTCGCGACCTGCTGGTTACCACCGACGATGTGATAGCGCTCGTCGCTGAAGACGCCCCACGGCGCGAACTTCGAGCGACGGTCGGCGTGGATGAAGAGCAGGAACGAGAGACACGAGAGCTGGTCGGCATCGAGGCCGTACTCGATCGTGTACGCCGTATCGACCACGGCGCGGATGACCGGCGGCGCGTTGCGTGTGCGGAGGTACTCGCGGAGGCTCAGGCGATCGAGGGCGGCGTCGCTTGCGGTGAACGACGCTGCGGTCGGTGAGCCGACCGTGCGGAGGTCGTCACGCATCGCGTCGACGAGCACGCGGTACTGCTCGACGACGGTCGCCTCCGAGTAGGTCTGACCGCCGACGCGGTAGAACGCCTCGCCGGGCTCCTTGTTGATGTCCGTGAGCGTGAGACCGAACTCGTTGGCGTACGCCTTCATCGTGGCGTGCGCGGTGTCGATCAGCTCGCCGCCGCGCTCGATGACCTGCCCGGGAAACGTGACGGGCCCTCCGAACGAGCCGCCCATCGACCAGCAGCGTCCGCCTGCGCGGTCGCTCGCTTCGTAGATCGTCGCCGTGAGCCCGGCGCGCTTCATCTCGTAGGCGCACGAGAGGCCCGCGAGGCCCGCGCCGATGATCGCGACGCTTCCGGTCGCACGCGGCAACGCCGAGCGTGCACGTCCGAGCGTCGAGGCATCGTCGCCTCCGCCCGCTGCATCGGCCGCGCAACCGGCGAGCGCCGACGTCGCGAGCATCGCGGCGCCGGCCGCTGCGCCGCCACGGAGGAGATCGCGCCGGCCGAGCGCGCCTTCGCGTGCAGCGCCGAGCACCTCGTCGGCGGGGCGCCCGAGCTTCTCCGCCGCGTGTGCGAGACGAAGGGTCCGTCGGAGCTGTGCGAACAAGGAGGTGCGGGACATCGAGCTCGTGTATGCAAGTGTGGTGCACGCTGCCGCACCTTGAAATCGTTGGGCTTTGCGCGATTCGCGCAGAGGTACGTGCCAGGTACGGATCGCTTCCGATCCGTCCCCCGATCCGGGGTGGCGGCTTCGGCGTGGCATCGCTGCTCTTCGACCGAGGCTGTGGCAGCCGTGCGTCGGGCGGCGTCCGCGATCGGCGGTGCCACCGCGTCTTTCACGCGTCGTCGGCGCGCATCGGTTGGCTGAGAACTTGCTCCAGCTCTGCTGTGTGACGCCGCGGGATTCGAAGACGACGCCGGACGCGAGACCGAAGCAGACCTTCGTGCGGGTGGAGCTCAGCGTCCGTACCGCGCTGATCGCGCTGCTCACGCTCGTGGCGGTCTGGCTCTTCCTCCAGCTCTGGCAGATCCTGCTCGTCATCGTCGTCGCGCTGATGATCGTCGGGATGCTCAATCCCTTCGTCGACAAGCTCGAGAATCGAGGCATGCGGCGCGAGTACGCGATCGCGATCGTATTCACGGCACTGTTCGTCGTCGTCGGAGGTTTCTGCGCGCTCACGATCCCGACGCTCGTCACGCAGCTCGGGGACGTGATGGAGAACCTGCCGAAGACGCAGGCGAAGGTCGTCACGGCGCTCGAGCACTCGAGGCTCACCGCGCCGTTCGCGAGCTCGGCGCGAGCGTTCAACCCGAGCGACCTGGGCAAGCGTGCGCAGGAGCTCGGGTTCACGTACGGACCGAGGGTGATCGAGATCGGCGCGTACGCCGTTACCGCATTCTTCCTCGCCGTCTATCTGATGATCGACCGCGATCGCATGCGCGGCGCGCTCTTCGCCCTGATCCCGCGCAGCTATCATCTGCGGACGTCACGCGTGGTGCTCAACCTGGAGACGATCGTCGGCGGTTACATGCGCGGCCAGGCGATCACGTCGCTGCTCATGGCGGTCTTCACGTTCGGCGTCCTGACGGTCGCCGGCGTTCCCAACGCGCTCGCGCTCGCGCTCTTCGCGGGCATCGCGGACGTGCTGCCGTACATCGGCGCGCTGCTCGCGTGCGGTCCGGCGGTGCTCGCCGCGCTCTCGAAGGGAACGACGACCGCGCTCGTGGTCCTCGTCGTGCTCGCGGCGTACCAGGAATTCGAGAGCCGCGTGATCGTGCCGCGCGTGTACGGCAAGGTCCTTCGGCTGCCGCCGGCGTCCGTCATGATCGCGCTGCTCGTCGGAGGAAAGCTGCTCGGCATCCTCGGCGCGCTGCTCGCGCTGCCGATCGCCGCGGGCATCCGGATGATCATCGCCGAGATGCGCGTCGAGCTACCGGGCGAGGAGGTCGACGACGGCGAGCTGCGCGCGAAGGACGCCGTCGCCGAGCGCGAGTTCGCCGCCCGCGCCGCCGGCCATCCCGCGGTCGAGGCCGCGGCGATCGCCACCGAGATCGCCGTCGAGCGCCGCGCGGACGACGAGACGAAGGCGGACGACGCGCGTGAGGTCGCGACGGAGCCGCTCACGTCCGGCGCGTCGTGAGTCGCGCGCGACTGCTCACCCGGCGCGCAGAGCCCCGCACGTCATCGTGATGCGCGTCGTGCCGCTCGCGCCGAGCGGCTTCACGCTCGACGGCGTGCAGCGATCGAGCTGCAGCTTCAAGATCGCGGCGCCGTCGCCGCCGACGTATTCGATGCGGAGCGTTCGCGGGGCGGGCTTCTTCTGCCAGGCGACGAAAGGCGGCGCTCCGCCGGCCGCGACCTCGATCCCGATCTCGCCGGTGGTCGCGACGCCGTCGGGCTTCTGCGTCACCGTGATCGCGTCGAGCTTCGGTGCTTCGATCGCCTGCATGGCGCTCAGGTCGATGCGGAACGTGCTGATGCGCGCGCCGGCGGGCTGGGCCGGCGCCTCCTTTGCGGAGAGGAGCGGCTGCGTCGTGACCGCAGAGACGGCGAACGCGAGCTCGACGTCGGTGGCGCCGCCCGAGCCGAGCGACGGCAGCTTGACCGCCGTGAGACGAGCGTCGTTCGCTTTCCGGACGACGGCGCCGCTCGTCAGGCGAGCATCTCGCCTCACGGGCTTGCCCTGCGCGAACGTGTCGACGAGCGTGACGAGCGCAGGCGCGATGTCTTGCGCGCCGATGACGAGCGTCTTCTCTCCCTCGACGCTCGCTCGCACGAGCCCGTACCGCACGCCGGAGAGATCGAGGGCGAAGCGCGCGCGATCGTCGGCGCGCGCGACCTGCGGAGCGTGCACTGCAGCAGCGAACAGCACGACGACGGCCAGCCAGCGACGCATCGCCGCGCAGCGTGCCATCTCCGCGACCACGCGCAAGTGAGTCGTTCGAGCGGCGGTGATGCCTCGGGTCCTCAGCTGTCGTCGGCGAGGATGCGGGTGCATTGTGCACGTATACGACGGCTAGAGGAAGCGCGCGTGCGCGGACGGGAAGGCGAGGGGAGCGTGGATGCACGCGTGCTCGTCGCAGTAGGTGCGGAACAGGTCGACGCTGTCGAGGATGCGGCGCGACGCAGAGCAGCTTCGATCGCGAAAAGCGATAGCCGGGCCGTGGTACGCGAGCCGGACGAGGCCAGCCGCCGCGCGCCGCGCGCCGCGCGAAAGAGCCTCGGGGCCTCGCGAAATTGCTGCGTTTGTCCTATCTTCCCCGCTGCATGTCCGACGCCCCCTCCGACTTCATCCGCGACATGATCCGCGCCGACGTCGAGGCCGGAAAGCATGGCGGCAAGGTCGTCACGCGGTTCCCGCCCGAGCCGAACGGCCATCTCCACATCGGCCACGCGAAGGCGATCTGCGTCGACTTCGGCATCGCCGACGAGTTCCACGGTCGCTGCCACCTCCGGATGGACGACACGAACCCGACGACCGAGGACGTGTCGTACGTCGAGGCGATCAAGCGCGACGTGAAGTGGCTCGGCTTCGACTGGGGCGAGCACCTCTATTACGCATCCGATTACTTCGAGCGCTTCTACGAGCTCG
>JAQBQJ010000451.1 GCA_028287065.1 Labilithrix sp.
GCCGGGGCCGGGGCTGCCGCCGTCGGCTCCCGCGCATGCGCCGCACGAGCCGCCGCAACCGTCGCCGCCGCACGTCTTCCCGGCACACGACGGCGTGCACGTGACGCACGCGCCGTCCGTGTTGCACGTCGTCCCCGCGGCGCACGAGCCGCACGAGCCGCCGCAACCGTCGTCGCCACACTGCCGGTTCTTGCAGAGCGGAACCGTCGAGGCGCCGCTCGTCGTCCCGCCGAGGAGCGACTCGGTCAGACCGAGCGCGATCGACGCACCCGTGCAGAACTCACCGATCGCCGTGAATCCTTCGATGAGAGAGCCGTTGTAGGGCGCCATCGGGACATCGGCATATCGAAAATCGGAGAGGGCATTCAGCGCATAGGCATAACAAGGGCCCATTTCCAGGCCGCCGGTCGTGAGCGGGGTCGTGTCGTAATTCTCTTTATCCAAATAGGCGACGGCCGACGTGATACCCAATCCCGGAATCGGAATGCCGGATACGGGTGACGGCGTGTCGGCCACCTGATGTCGCCCGCGGTCGGTCATCTGCACGAGATCTTCGTAGAGATCCTGACCGCCGGGCGTGGTGCCCATATCCATCCACTCGCCCCAGCCGTCGAAGATGTTGAGGAACATCCGATAGCCGGCCTCTTCACCCTTCGCGCCGCCCGCGAGATCGCCGATCCGGCGGAACGGCTTCTCGCAGAAGTACGTGCGGGCCTTCTGCGTCTGCCCGAGGGGAATGAGCCCACCGCCGCGCATGCGCCAGTAGATGCCGCCGAGCCAGAACGCCGCGAACTTGCGCTCCTCGGCGGTCAGCGCGGGAAACGGCAGCGCGGCGCGCGTTCGGCCATGCGCGGCGAGGCACACGAGCTCCTGATCGGAGGTCGCCTTCCCGGTGGTCTCGATCTTCGTGAGGTGCCCCTCGGCGTTCATGAGCTCGCCGTCGAGCGCGTTCAGCGACGCCAGCAACGCCGTGCGCGCACCGGCGTCGAAGCACGACGGCTGCGCCCCGAGCACGCCGATCGCCTGCTGGTAGCTCGCGCGCGCGGACGCGAGCTGCTTCGCGAGCGCGGGCCGACGCAGCTTCCACACGATCGAGCGCAGCGTGGGCACGAAGTCCGCGGGCAGGAGCCCGGTCTGCGGCGGGTAGTGGCTCAGGGCCTCGCCGGCGAGCCCGATGAGCGATTCGATCGATCCCGTCGTCGTGTCGTCGACGACGGCCGGAGGCGCCCCGAGGACATAGCGCTCGGGCTGTTCGACGTCGCGGCACGCCGTCGTGGTCGCGGGCGCGAGCTTCTCGCCGATCGCGGCGCCTGCGGCCTTGCACGTCTCCGATGCGCCCGGCGCGAGCAGGGCCGCCGGGACGACGAACGCGGCGTGCTTGGTGCAGAGCGCGGGGCTCGGGGCCGGCCAGGTCATCGCCGGGCTCGTTGCCGACGTCCCGGCACGCGTCAGCGTCGCCGAGATCTCCGGAAAGAACGAGAGATCGATGGCTCCGGCCTTCATCGTCACGAGCGACGCCGGCAGGGCGAACGACGCCGGCAGCTTCCCCTCGAGCGTGGCGAGCTTCTGCTGTGTACGCGTCGGATTGGCGCCGAGGGTCGGCGCGAACGCGATCGGCACCTTCGCGGCACCTGCGTCCGCGGCGAGGAAAGAAACCGCGAGGCACAGCCCGATCGCGGAGAGGCCCTTCGTGCTCGGCATGCTCGGCATCACGGCGCGATGCTGTAGCAGAAGCACCTTATTTCTCGGTCTTACTGCCGCTAGTCTTCGACTGTGTCCTTGTCGGATCGCCGTGCGCTCGCGGCCTCGCCGGCGTGCACGCTCGGCGACGGTGGCGGCGCCGGCATCGTATGTGGGGGCGTTTGCGTGGATCCTGCACGCGATCACGAGAACTGCGGCGGATGCCAGAAGGCATGTGTCGCCACGTCGGCATGCGACGGAACCTGCGTCGGCGTCGCGACGATGCTCGACGGCCTGCGCTATGAGATCCCGTGCGTCGACAACGGTTCGCCGGCTTGATCCGCTGGACTACACGGGCACGCTGACGGCCGCTGCCGGCGCGACGATCTCGCTCGAGGCGATCTCGTCCGACGACTACATGGCGAGGAACCGCGACCCGGGCGGTAACGCGATCGTCGTTCCGGGCATCCCTCCGGCACCGCTCCCGTTCGACGGGCAAATTCGTGCAGGTGAACGTGGTGAGCGTGTCGCTCGCGGATTGAGGCGCACGCGCGAAGACCACGGACAAGGCGAGGACGGGGCGTCGCAGCGCGCCGTTCGAGCTGCTCGTCCATGTCGCCGGTGCGCCGCCGCCGCGTCTTCCGCGCTCGCTCGACACCGCGCGACGCTCAGGGCAATGGCAGGAGTGGAGCTGCCACTTGCAGACTGCAGCCGAGCGTCGTTGCAGAACGCGGGCGCAATCCATCCGGCCGCGTCGTTAGGCACGTGCGCGCGATGGCGCGAGCCCTGCTTCGGGCCCGCACATGCGTCGCTCGTTGGTCACGCTCGCGTTCCTCTCGTGCACGACGGCCGGCTGCATCGCCGAGGGGCCTGCGCCGCGCACTGCGGCCCGAGTGACGCCCGCGACGTCCGGCGTTCCGGCGCCGCCGCGTCACGACGACGCGGCCTACGTCGCCGGCAGCGTGCTCAGCGTGTTCGGAGGCTCGATGACGTTGATGGGCGTGACCACGAGCTCGATCGCGGCGGCGACCCCCAATGCATCGGCGCCGGCGAACAGTGAGGACCGCGCGGATCGAAACGCGTTCATGAGCCTCGGTCTCGTGACCCTCGGCGTGGGCCTCGCCACCACGGCCGCGGGTCTCCTATTGCTCACGATTCATCGCCCCGAAGGACAGGTGCACTCACTGGAGTGAAGTCCGGCGTGAGTACGGCCGCTCGCTGCGAGGCGAGCGAGTCACCGGAACGCGGCCGTTCCGTTCAGCCCCCGGCCCCCGCCGACGACCGCGGCGCTCCGGCAATCTCGATCGTCCCCACGCCCCCCGTCCCCTCGAGCGCATCCCCCTCGATCACCCCCCGATACTCCGCCCACCACGCCCGCGCGCTCTCGCTCTCCCACGGCTCCACCTCGCACCCCTCGAGCCGCCGGCGCAGCTCGGCGGCGGTCTGCGGGCGCCGATCAGGATCCTTCTCCAGACACGCGAGCACCACCTCTTCGAGCTCCGGCGGCACCACGATCCCCCGCATCGCCAGCGCGTCCGGTTTCTGGTGCAGGTGCTGGCTGCAAACCTCCACGATCGACGTGCCGTCGAACACCTCGCTGCCCGCGAGCAGGAAGTACGCGACCGCGCCGAGCGAGTAGATGTCCGTACGCACGTCGACCGAGTCCGGCTCGAGGATCGACTCCGGCGCCATGTACTGCGGCGTGCCCGTCAGTGTGCCCGACCCGCTCAGCTTCGCGTCGCGATCGACCTCGAGCTCCTTCACGAGGCCGAAGTCGAGCAGCTTCACGACGTCGCGCTCTCCGCCTTGCGTACACAGCATGATGTTCGCGGGCTTGATGTCGCGATGGATCAGGCCGATCGCGTGGGCTTCCGTCAGTGCTCCGCAGGCCATCGTCAGGATCCGCACCACGCGGCCCGCCGCCTGGGCGCCGGACGCCGCGACGATCCGCTGCAGGTTCGCGCCGTCGAGGAGCTCCATCGCGTAATAGAAGACGCCGTCGTTCGTTCGTCCGTAGTCGAAGATGGTGATCGTGTTCGCATGCGTCAGGCGCGCGGTGAGCTGCACCTCGCGCTCGAAGCGACGGAGGTCGATCTCGCCGGCCCGATCGCCTCGCAGCAGCTTGAGCGCCGACGGCCGCCGCATCATCCCGTGGTGCGCGCGATAGACCTGGCCCATGCCGCCTTCACCGATCTTCCGTTCGAGCACGTACTGCCCGAGTCGACGCGCTTCGCGGACCTGCGCGCGGAGACCGAAGATGACCCACGAGATGACGGCGCTCGTGATGACCGCGAAGCCCCACATCATCGCGGCCGTCGCAGGCAGCCAGGGCAAGGCGCCGGAGTCGAGCGCGCGCCACGCGAGCCGGCCATGAGCCGCCGGCACGAGCACGGTCGACGCCACGATCATCGGAATGCCCACGACCGCGGTGAGGATGATGGTCCGACGCGGGACCGACGGAATGAGCGCGGCACGGATGGCGACCATCATCGCGGTGCCGCCTTCCGCCACCATCGACAGATAGCCGTCGGCCATCAACAGCCCCTCCGCGGTCGCGATCGCGTGATCCCGCGCGAAGCCGGCGAGGAGGTACCGCCCGAGGAATGCGCCGCCCACGAGATTCATCAGCAGACCGCCGCTCTCGATCATCCGAGAGAACGCGATCGAGCGCCTCCCGCGTGCGCAGAGCCACCACAACAGACCGGCCTGCGCAGTCAGGGCCAACGTGAGCACCAGATCGACGCCCGGCTTCGCGATCGCCCCGAGCGCTCCGAGCCCGCTGCTCAGGAGGATGATGAAGAACATCACCTTCCAGAAGAGCGCCACCCTGGTCTGGAGGAACGCACGCGCCTCCTCGCCGTTCTCACTGACGGCCGGCGCAGGCGTTATTTGCATTCCGTCATGTGAAGTGACCATTGGCCGAAGGCAACGTGCCATGTTCTCGTCGCGGCCGTTGCTTAGTCTGATCGATCTCACGAAGGATCCCGCGACGGACGCGGCGATCACGAACGACGGCAAGAGCTGCCAGCCCGTGTGGCGAACGCTCGCTCTGGAGGAAGATGTCCCGCACTCGCACGCTTGCGCTGGGTTCGTTGCTTTCGCTCGTCTTCGTCACGCCCCTCTTCGAGGGTTGTGAATCGAACGACACGTCCACGACGCAGGTCGATGCCGGCACCGGCACGTTCGAGGCCGGCGGCGGCGGCACCGACGCGGACGTCGTCCCTTCGACGTGCGCGGCCGCCACGGGCGCAGGCACGAAGCACGACCAGAGCCCGACCGCCGACGAGACATGGACGGCAGCGACGAGCCCCCACGTCGTCGGTGCGAGCCTCTCGATCCCGGCCGGACGGACGATCACCGTCGAGCCATGCGCGGTCGTGCAGATCAAAGGCGCCGTCGGGATGGTCGTCGAGGGCAAGCTGCTCGCGGAAGGCGCAGCGGACCGGCCGATCCGCGTCGAACGCGGCGACGCGTCGACCGCGTGGACGTCGATCGAGGCGCGCAAGGGCTCGGAGCTCAGGTTCGCGCATGTCACTCTCGATGGCGGCGGCAATCCGAACGGCGGGCAGCCGACGCAGCTCGGCGCGCTCGACATCCGCGGCGATCAAGACGCCGCCACGCAGCCGATCTTGTTCGTCGATCACGTCACCGTGAAGGGCTCACAGTCGCTCGGCGTGCTCGTGCGTGAAGGCGGCGGGTTCGCGCCAGGCTCGAAGGAGCTGTCGATCAGCGGCGGCGCGTCGTTTCCGATCAGCATCTGGGCGCGCGCGGCCGGCACCTTGCCATCCGGTACGTACACGGGCAACGCGACCGACGAGATCATCCTCCCGGCCCTCGGTGGACCCGACGACGTAAAGGAGGACACGACGTTCGCCGCGCGCGGCGTGCCCTATCGCATCGGCGGGCCGACCGGCGGCAAGGTCCTCACGGTCGGCGGAACGGGCTCGATCCCGCTCCTCACGATCGAGCCGGGTGTGACGCTCCGCTTCGAGAAGGGCGCGCGCATCGATGTCGACTCGGCGTCCGGCGTGGCGACCGGTGCGCTGCGCGCCGAAGGTACGGCCGACAAGCCGATCGTGCTCACGTCCGCCGCCGCGACGCCCGCTGCCGGCGACTGGGTCGGTGTCGTCATCGAAGGAACCCCCGACGCGCGCGACGAGATCGCCCACGCGAAGATCTCCTTTGCCGGCGGCGCATCGCAGATCTCGAGCTTCGACTGTCCGAGCCCGATGAACAGCGGGTTCGCGAACGAAGGAGCGATCCTCGTGGTCGGCGGTCAGCCCGCGACCGCATTCGTGACGAACACCGTGATCGACAGCAGCGCCGGCGACGGCATCGTCCGCGGATGGACCGGCGATGTCGTCGATCTGCTCGCGACGAACACGTTCACGAACGTCACGCGATGCAACCAGACGTTCCCGAAGCCCAACGTGGGCGCCTGTCCCGTCCCAGCGCCGTGCCCGAAGTGATCGGCAGGGCGGCAGAGCCCGCTCTCGTCTATCCTCGCGAGCGAGGGGGCAACGCCGCATGCCGAGCGGAAGGAAAGACGTCCGCGCGCTGGGGGCGATCGACATCGTAGAGGCCGCGTACCGGCTCGACGGCACGGAGACCGAGTGGCTCGACGGCGTGCTCGGCCGGGCGCGCCCCGATCTCGATACCGGGTGCGGGGTCTACGCGTTCACCGGCAACGAGTCGGTCCCCAACCTCGCGGCCAGCCCCGCCTTCGTGCAGCACGAGCTCGATCACGGGTTCGCCGAGCGACTCGCCGAGCTGAATCGTGACGCGCCGCGCGCGGTGTACGACCTGCTGAGGACGCGGCTCGTCACGTGCGGAGGCCTCGAGCAGACGCTCGGACCGAGCTCGCCCATCGTGCGCAGCTTCCGCTCGGTCATGAAGGCGACCGGCATACGCGACGGCTTCAGTCTGTTCGCGCAGGATGCCGAGGGCGGCAGCATCACGCTCTCGGCGCCTTCGCGAAAATTCGTGAACCTCGCGCCGCGCGTGCGAGGCATCTGGCGCAGGATCGGGCTGCACGTCGCCTCGGCGCTACGTCTGAGGCGCAAGCTCGCTGCGCAGGCCACCGTGCGCGACGCGCTCCTCGACCCGTCGGGCAAGGTGCACGACACCAGCAAGTCCGTCGCACACGACCGAAGCGCGCGCGCCGTCCTCGTCCGCGCGGTCGCGGCGATGGAGCAGGCGCGGAGCTCGACGGTCCGGAGCTCGCCCGAACGTGCGCTCGCGCTGTGGCAAGGGCTCGTGGCCGGCGAGTGGTCGCTCGTCGAGCAATGGGAGAGCGGCGGACGCCGCTATCTCGCGGCGTATCGCAATCGACCCGAGATACGCGACCCACGCGCGCTGACGCCGACGGAATGCTCGACGCTGAAATACCTCGCGCTCGGCGCGACGAACCGGGACATCGAGTTCGCGCTCGGCCTCCCGGCCGGCACGGTCTCCTCGTCCGTCACGAAGATCTTGAAGAAGCTCCAGGTGAAGCGCCGCGTCGATCTCGCCGTCCTCGCCGATCCCTCGCGGATGGAACGCCTCGACGTCGGGGGCGCCGACCGCGAGGTGGGCGTGCTCGCCGTCAACGCGCGTCCGCGGGGCGAGGCCGCCGGCGCGCTCTCGAGCGTGGAGCTCGAGGTGGCGACGTACGTCACGCGCGGCTGGAGCAACCAGCGCATCGCGCTCGAACGTCAGGTCTCACCGCGCACGATCGCGAACCAGCTCCGCACCGTGTACGAGAAGCTCGGGATCACGAGCCGGAGCCAGCTGGCGCGTGCGATGACGCAGTGACTGCGCCTCGACGCTTCACTGCTTCGTGTAAACGTTTCCCGCGACGAGCATCGATTGCGGATCGGTCTCATAGATCGTGAGCGTGCTGCCGCTCACCGAATAGACGGCCTTCAGGTCCGTCGTCGCCTTCGGGCACGTGAGCGTGCGATCGAGCTTCGTGCCGTTGGCGACGAACGTCTCCGTGAACGTCGCGACCGACGCGTCCGGTAGCTCCTGGACGGATTGCATCGAGCTGCCCTCGATGACGAGCGTGACCTTGAGCCCGCTCGGCGAAGGCGCCGACGCCGTGCCTGCCGGATCGTAGATGTTGAACTCTTTCTGGAAGTACGTGCCGTCGGCGATCGTGCCGCCCGTCGCTGCGGGCGCATCGCCCTTGATCGTGCTGCTCGTCAACTCCGGCGCGCCGTTCGTCACCGCGTTGCATTCGCCGGCGACGTCGGGCGTCTCGGTCGCGGAGTCCGCGGTACTCGTGTCCTTGGCGCCGCCATCGCTCGGTGCAGCCGGCTCGGCGTTGCCGCCGTCGGGTCCCCCGGTGCTGTCCGAGTTGCTGCTGCTGCATGCGAGAACCGCAGTGGTCGCACCGACGAGGATCACGGCAACGAGCTTGGTCATCGTGATTATTTACACTCTCCGGAAATACATCGCGAGGAGCCCGGACACTGCGCGTTCGTGCGACAGCCGGGCACGCACGCTCCGGATTTGCAGATCAGGCCCGAGCCGTCGTTGCCCGGATTGCACTGGCCGTCGCTCGAGCACGCCGCGGCAGGCGTGCTGCCGGAGGGCGGCGGAGGGTCGTCGCCCGCGGGCGGCGGCGGAGGCGCAGGCGGCGCCGGCGAAGGCGAAGGCCCGCTCGAGAACGCGTTCACCGCATCGATGTGGAGCGTTCCGTTGATGGTCGGGTCGAGCGACGCCTTTCGATTCGCGACGCAGATGTCGATGCGCGAGCGCCCCTTGCCGCGGAACGCGCCTCCCGTGTCGACGACGCGGAAGTCGATCGCGCGGCCGTACTTCGCCTCGAGCTCCTTGATGCGCAGGTGCTGGCCGTAACCGAACGCGTTCGAGTCCATCGCGACCGACACGTACTCCGCTTGTCCCGCGAGGAACTGCTGCAGCGTCCGCAGCCTCACGCCCTTGCGATCGACGAACCCGCCCTCGAGCGCCGAGCTCGAAGGGTAGTAGCCGGTTCCGTGCGAGACGAACGAGGCGGTGAGAGCGTCGGTGCTCGACCCCTCTTCACCGTCGCTCTCGTCGACGCTCGCGCATCCGGACGCGGCGAGGCTCAGCGCGAGGATCATCCCGAGGGCAGGCAGGCTCTGCATGGTGCGACCCCCATTCAACTCGCGTGCCGGATGCCGGGAGCGGCAAGATCCGCTCTCACTGGGCAAATCATGGGCTCCCGTATGTGTTTTCGCGACCTCTCACGACTGGATCGCGCGCGCGAGCGAGGGCGTCAGATCGCGCGCGTTACCCAGATCATGGCGCGTCGCCGCCGAGCGCCGCGATCGCCGCAGCGATCCGGTCGACGTCCTCGGCCTCGAGGCCGCTGCCCGCGAGCGCCTCGCGTGCCTCGCGCGCGACACCGGCGCGCGTGGTGCCGCGAGGGATGCGAACGACCAGGAACGCCATGCGCGCCGAGATGCGCGCGATCGCAGGCCGGAGCTCTTCGTCGAGCGAGAACGCCGGCGCGCCCGCCGCGAGCGATACGCGACGCTGCACGGCCTTCGCCGCGTCGATCTGCGCGCGGAAGAACGCATCGACGGACGCACGCGCAGGCGGCGCCGAGCGCCCTGCCGACGCGCTCTTCGCGACGGCCTCTGCGGAGGCGGCGATCACGCGTTCTTCCTGCGCCGCATCCTCGACAGCCTTGCCGGTGCGCTGCTTGGCGGCGGCCACGAACGGCATCAACGCGAGTCGCTCCGCGGTCGCCGCGAGCAACGCGCTCACGGGCAGCGCCGCGCGCGGGCCTGCGCCCGGACCGAGCCACTTCGCGCGGAGCGCGCCGAGCCTGCCGCTCTCCTCCTCGTCGATGAGGAACTCGTCGAGTCGCCCGGCGAGGTCCTCGCGATCGGCACGCACCCAGATGGCGGTGACGTCTTCGGTGAGCGGTCCGAGCTGCTCCACGCCGGCAATGCCGGTCGCCCATCGCGGCGCCTCGAACGTGTTGGTCATCGCCGCGTCGGCTTCGCCGCGAGCGAACGCTGCGCGCACGGCGTCGTTGTCGGGGATCGCACGGAGGTCGGCGGCATGGAGCAGGCCACGCGCGACGCGCTCGAGATGCCCACCTTGATTGACGACGACGCGGAGCGCAGGCCGATCGATCGCGGACAGCGAAGACAGACCGGTCGCTCCGTCGGTCGCCGCCGGCGCCCACGCGGGACGCCTCAACAACAGCACCGCGCCGCCGCGCGCGATCGGCACCGTGAAGCGTCCGGCGATCGATCGCTCCGGCCTTACCGTGATCCCGTCGGCGGCGAGATCGAACTTGCCGGCGCGCAGATCCGCCGAGAGCCCCGGCCAACCGAACTGCGTCCAGCCGACCTGCATCTTCTGCGAAGCGGCGAACGACGTGACGAGCGCGGGCGCGAAGCCAAGGGCGCGACCGCCGTTCCAGAGGCTGAGAGGCGGATACTCGCCGCTGGTCCCTGCACGGAGCTGCGCATGCACCGCCGCACCTGCGGCCGGCTTCGGCGGCGCGATCGGCGAGGGCGGAGGCGTACACGCGCCGGCGACCAGCGAGAGCAGCAGCGCGAAGAGGAGCGCGAAGAGGAGCCGGAGGGTCATGCGCTCGGCACCGTGAGCTCGAAGCGCGTGCCTCGATGGTCGGAGCTGACGCACCGGATGCTACCGCCCTGCCCTTCGACGAGCGTGCGCGCCGTCACGAGACCGAGACCAAGGCCGAGCGCCTTCGTCGTCACGAGCGGCTCGAACAAACGAGCCCGGACGCTGGCGGGCATGCCCGTGCCGGTATCGCCGATGCTCACGACGATCGACGCGTCGCGCACCGTCGCCTCGATCGTGAGCGTCCCGCCGTTCGGCATGGCCTCGAAGGCATTGTGGAGCACGTTGAAGAGCGCGCCGGCGAGCTGATCGGCGTCGACCGCGACGTTCGGCACGTCGTGCACGATACGCTCGATCCGGATCGTCGACGGGACGTCGTGCGCGCGCAGGGCATCGTCGATGACGTCGGCGACCGACGTGATGCGCCGGACCGGCACGCGCACGCGCGCATAGTCGAGGAGGTCGGTGATGATCTTGTTCGCGCGCTGGACCTCGTCGTGGATGATCTCGAGCGAGTGCGAGACCTCCTCCGCGGCGGTCTCGGCGAACGCGGAGGGTTCGACCTCGCCGACGCGCCGGCGAAGGACGTAGGCAGCGTTCTTGATCGCCCCGAGAGGATTCCGGATCTGGTGCGCGACCCCACCTGCGAGCCTGCCGAGCACCGCGAGCCGCTCCTTGCGAACGAGATCGTCCTGCGCCAGCGCCAGCGCGCGCGTCCGGTCCGCGACGCGCTCCTCGAGCTGGTCGCTGCTGTTGCGCAACGCTTCCTGCACGGCCTTCAGGTCGGTGATGTCGCTGATGATGCCGATGAGGTGCGTGATCTCCCCGGCAGCGTCGCGGAGAGGAACCTTGCGCGTCGAGAGGACGCGCTGGCGGCCGGCACCGTCGATGAGCTCCTCTTCCAAGATCGCGACCTCCGCGGCGGACGAGAAGACCTCGACGTCCTTCGCGCGGTAGAAATCGGACCTCTCCTTCGACAAGAAGTCGTAGTCCGTCTTGCCGAGCATCGCGGCGACGGGCTGGCCGCTCATGCGAACCAGGGCATCGTTCATGAGGACGTACCGAAACTCCCGGTCCTTCACGAAGATCGGGTGGGGGAGCTGCTCGACGAGCTGCGCGAGGAACTCGTGCGCCGCAACGCCTGCCGGCGGCCTCCATCCTCGTGCGTGATCCATCGGCAGCGAGGATACCGCGCGGAGGTCGGCCCGACGATGCCCGCTAAGGCCGTTGACCAGGATCCCCGCCTGACTTCCCGCGGCGAAAGCACCCGATCGTGTGATCGTTTACGATCCCGACCGCCTGCATCCACGCGTACACGATCGTCGGGCCGACGAACTTGAAGCCGCGTCGCTTCAGCTCCTTCGAGGCCCGCTCGGAGAGCTCCGTGTAGGCCGGCAGGCTGCGGCCGTCGCCCTTTCGGACGTTGCCGTCCGTGAAGGACCAGCAGAACGTCGAGAAGTCTTCGCCGCGGGCTTTCATCTCGCAGTAGATGCGCGCGCCGCCGATCGCGGCTTCGATCTTCGCGCGCGACCGGATGATGCCGGCGTCGTCGAGCAAACGCACGATCTCGCGCTCGCCGAAGCGGGCGACCTTCGCGGGCTCGAAGCCGGCGAACGCCTTGCGGAACGCGTCGCGCTTGCGCAGCACCGTGATCCACGCGAGCCCGGCCTGGAAGCCGTCGAGCGTGAGCTTCTCCCAGAGCGCGCGCGAGTCGCGCTCGGGCACGCCCCACTCCTCGTCGTGGTAGGCGATCATGAGCGGGTCGGTGCCGGCCCATGCGCAGCGAACACGCGTCTTCATCCGCCGTCGCCGGCGTCGTCACCTGCGTCGCTCGCCGTGCCGCCGCACCAGCCCGTGATGATCCGACGGAGGTACTGGTCCGACGACAGGCCCGCGCCCTGGCACGCGTCCTTCGGCGTTGCGGCGAAGTACGTCGCGCATGCCGTGCTGACCTCGCTCAGCTCGGTCGCGCAGAGCATGTCGGTCTTCTTCGCGCTCTGGCACGCGTAGAACGGCGCGTAGTCGATCGGAAAGCCGTTCGGCAGGCACTGCACGCACGCGGCATGACGGCACTCGGCGTAGCGCGTCTCGGCGGCGCCGCATCCCGACGCAGCGAAGTCGCCGGTCACGTTCGCGATGCAGCCGCCGTAGTTGTAGTCGTAGTAACGGCGGTTCTCGTAGAAGACGATCGCGCCCCACGACCCATCCGCGCCGTTGCTCTCGACGCACGCCGCGCACGCCGCGTTCGCCGTCTTGTACGTGTTGCAGACGTTCGCGTCGGATTGCAGGCAGTCCTTCATGTACCCGTCGACCTGCGTCGTCGTGCACGCGCCGGGCTGGAAGTGCTTGGTGGGCGCCGTGAGCAGCGGCTTGGTCGGCGCGACCGGCGCGCATGCACCGGCGGCGGCGTCGTCGGGAGCGAAGTTGCCGTCGATCGCCGGCTGCATCGAAGCGTCGCCGGCCTCGTCCGTGACGGTGAACGGCGTGCGCTCGTCGTCGGTGCTGCATGCCACGATCACCGACCAGCACGCGGCTCCCAGCAGCAGCGCGGAGACACCCCCCACACCGACGCCTCGTTTCGTCTTGTTGCTCATGAGAGCCGGGCAAGATGCCACGGCGGAGGGGGATTGTCTCTCCCTCGGCCCCGGCAGAAACGCTACCG
>JAQBQJ010000512.1 GCA_028287065.1 Labilithrix sp.
TCATCAGCCGTTCGGACGAGACGGAGCGACGGTCGCAGGTTCGCCATCGCCGCACAGCATGACGCCTCTCCCGCGTGCGGTCCACCCAGCGCCGGACGGGCCCCGAAAATCGAGACGCTCGGACATGCGCGCGAGCGTCCCGAACATGGTGGCCGCGAGCGCGGCGTCGCATCGTCCCTCGTGATGCCGGAAAAACCCGAAAAAGAAGATGATGACGAAGCCCGCGCGTCCTCGGCCGACGACGCATTCCTCGACCGCGCTGCCGCTGCGGTCTTCGCGTCACGCACGGTGCTCGTCTACGGCGAGGTGAACACGAAGCTCGCGCGGACCGTGTCGGCTCAGCTCGTCGCGCTGGCCGCATCCGGCGACGGGCCCATCCGCATGTTCGTGCACTCGCAGGGCGGGCATGTGGAGGCCGGCGACACGATCCACGACCTCGTGCGCGCGATCGCTCCGGACGTGACCATGATCGGCACGGGCTGGGTGGCGAGCGCCGGCGCGCTCATCTATGCGGCGGCAAAGAAGGAGAACCGCTACGCGCTCCCCAACACCCGGTTCCTCCTCCATCAGCCGCTCGGAGGCATGGGCGGCCGCGCTTCGGACATCGAGATCGAGGCCAACCAGATCCTCCAGATGCGCGAGCGGCTCAACCGGACCTTCGCTCGCGCTACCGGTCAGCCGTACGAGACCGTCGTCCGCGACACCGAGAAGAACTTCTGGATGAACGCCGAGGAAGCGCGCGCCTATGGCCTCGTGCACCGCGTGGTCGAGCGCCTGGCCGACCTTCCAGCGCGCTGAGGGGGGCTGAGTGGGGCTGAGGGGGGCTGAGGGGGACCGGAACGCGGGGGACCAGCTCGTCCGGGGCCGTTCGCCCGGCCTTGATCCTTCGTGTTTGTGGCGCGCCGCTGACGTGGTAACTGCACGCAGCGCTTCTGAATCCACAAGCCTCCCCTCGTTAATAGAGAGAAAATCACGTGGCCGCTCGCATCCCCCTCGACCGCATCCGCAACATCGGCATCTCGGCACACATCGACTCGGGCAAGACGACGCTCACGGAGCGCATCCTGTTCTACACGGGTCGGATCCACAAAATCCACGAGGTGCGCGGCAAGGACGGCGTCGGCGCGAAGATGGACTCGATGGATCTCGAGCGCGAGAAGGGCATCACGATCCAGTCGGCCGCGACCTACTGCGTGTGGGAAGGGTCGCAGGACCAGTACGCCGAGAAGCCCATCAACATCAACATCATCGACACGCCAGGCCACGTCGACTTCACGATCGAGGTCGAACGCGCCCTCCGCGTGCTCGACGGCGCGATCCTCGTGCTCGACTCGGGCAAGGGCGTCCAGAGCCAGTCGATCACCGTCGACAAGCAGATGAAGCGGTACCACGTCCCGCGCATCGCCTTCGTCAACAAGATGGACAACCCCGGCGCGAACTACGAGCGCGTCGCGGAGATGCTCAAGGAGAAGCTCAATCACCACCCGGTCCTCATCCAGGTGCCGATGGGCGCCGAGCAGGACTTCAAGGGCATCATCGATCCGATCGTCGGCAAGGCCTTCTTCTTCGAAGGCAACGACGGCGAGAAGGTGATCGAGAAGGACATCCCCGCCGAGTACGTCGAAGCCACGAAGAAGGCGCGCGAGAAGATGATCGCCGACGTCGCCGACGTCGACGACGTGCTCGCCGAGAAGTTCATCAACGAGGAGCCCATCTCCGTCGACGAGCTCCGCGCGGCCATCCGCCGCGCCACGCTCGCCTTGAAGATGACGCCCGTGATGTGCGGCTCCGCCATCAAGAACAAGGGCGTCCAGCTCCTTCTCGACGGCGTCGTCCACTACCTCCCGCGTCCCACCGAGGTCATGAACGAGGGGCACGACCAGTCCAAGGGCGAGGAGAAGGTCCTCGTCGAGTCCGACCCGTCGAAGCCGTTCGTCGGTCTCGCCTTCAAGCTTCAGCAGGACAAGTACGGGCAGCTCACGTACTTCCGCGTGTACCAGGGCACCGTCTCCGCGGGCGATACCATCTACAACGTGTCGAACGAGATGCGGAAGGTCCGCGTCCCCCGCATGTTCCGCATGCACTCCGAGGACCGCGAGGAGATCCCCTCGGCCGAGGCCGGCGACATCGTCGCGTTCTACGGCGTCGAGGCCAGCTCCGGCGAGACGTTCACCGACGGCAAGGTGCAGTGGACACTCACGTCGATGCACGTCCCCGCGGCCGTCATCTCGCTCGCCGTCGCACCGAAGGATCGCTCGACCGAGGTCAACTTCTCGAAGGCGCTGAACCGCTTCACGAAGGAAGACCCGACGTTCCGCGTCCACCAGGACGAGGAGTCCCAGCAGACGATCATCAGCGGCATGGGTGAGCTCCACCTCGACATCTACATGGAGCGCATGCGCCGCGAGTACAACTGCGACGTCATCGCGGGCAAGCCGCAGGTCGCGTACCGCGAGTCGATCACGCGCAAGGCGGAAATCAACTACACGCACAAGAAGCAGACGGGCGGCTCCGGTCAGTACGCGAAGATCATGGGCTACATCGAGCCGCTCCCGGCGGACGCGGTCGAGACCTACGAGTTCTTCGACGACGTCACCGGCGGCTCCATCCCGCGCGAGTTCATCGGCTCGTGCGACAAGGGCTTCAAGGACGCCGTCAGGAAGGGCACCCTCATCGGCTTCCCGATCGTCGGCATCCGATGCTGCGTCAACGACGGCGCTTCGCACGCGGTCGACTCGTCCGAAATGGCGTTCAAGACCGCCGCGATGATGGGCTTCCGCGAGGCGTACGCCAACGCGGCGGCGACCATCCTCGAGCCGATCATGAAGGTCGAGATCGACGTCCCCACCGAGTACCAGGGCTCGGTCGTCGGTCAGGTCAACCAGCGCCGCGGCGTCGTCCTCGAGACGATCGGCGGCGACACCACCACCGTCGTGTGCGAGGTCCCGCTGAACGCGATGTTCGGCTACTCGACCGACCTCCGCTCGGCGACGCAGGGCAAGGGCACCTTCACGATGGAGTTCGCCCGCTACGCCATCGTCCCGAAGCAAGAGCAGGAAGAGATGAAGAAGGTCTACCGCGAGAAGCTCGCGGCGGAGGCGAAGGCGAAGTAGCTCGCGTCCGGCGACGCGAGAACGCTCGCGCGAAGCGCGGGGTCTGCCTGGGGGCGGACCTCGCGTTTTCGCGTTTGTGGGTCAGGTGGCGTCAGGTGGCTTCGAAGAAAGCGTCCCAGGGCAGCTCGGGAAACTCGCCCGCGTCCCGCACGCGATGCGCGATGCCGACGCCGTACTGGAGCAGGTCGGCCATCGACGCGCGGCGTGTGTTTCCCAGGACATTGCTCCAGACGAGAGCGCCGTCACTGTCGGCGTGGCATCCGAGCTGCTCGGGGTTTCCTTCCGTGCCCAGGCGCACGACGCCGAGGCGCGGCGGCAGGCCGTCTTCCGACTCGAGCGCTTCCCATTCCTCGACGGCGAGCACCTCGAGGATGGGCATCGACTGTCCGTCGACGCTCGCCGCGAGGGAGCCAATGGTCGTGGCGAATCGAACGAGGTCGGGCGGCAGTCGCACGCCGAGATCTTCTTCCGCCGCCGCGAGCTCGTGCGCGGGCGCGGCGCCACCGCACACGACGCGAGCGATCGTGCGGAGCGCTTCGACGGCGTTCGCGAGATCGTCGGGGATCTGCGCTGCCGCGTCGCGTGCGGGCTCGAAGCGTCCGACCAACACGAGGCCGGTGTGCTCTTCGTGCTTCGCATACCTCGTTGCGAAGCTTGCGGCGGCTGCCGACGATCGCGCCGCGAGCCGTTCGAGCGCCTCGAGCAGAAAACCGCGCAGCGCCTCGGCGTGAACCTCGGCTTCGTCGGCAGAGACGACGCGGCCCTCGATGAAGCGCGTGCTGCCGGTCGCGGCCATGAGCGAGCGCATGGCTTCGTCCGCGACGCGCGAGATCGCGGCCGAGTCGCGCGAGGAGGAGAGCTTTGCTTCGAGTAGGGCCAGGGGGTCCATGGGTTTGGTTCTAGCCGGCCTTCGTTCCGTGGCGGCGGTTCGTTTTCGAGAAGCGGAGCGTGCCGCCCGTGCGTGCGGTCGCCCGCGCGGCGACGCGGGCCTCGAGCTCGACGAAGGAATCGAACGCGCGGCCGGCGAGGCGATTGGGCTCGAGAAGCGAGCAGGACGGCCTTGGCGTTGCGGCCAGCATCGCGCGCGTGAGATTGGGGCGATTCTAAATATGCGCACAGAAAGCGCAAGGGGGCGGCTCCGAATCACGCCGCGCGGCGTCGGTTTCGACGTCGAGCCCAATCGCTCGAGGGAATGGACGCGGGTGCCGTCTTACGCTCGTGCGCGCGCTCGCTTTCGGGGCGTCCAAGACTTGCTTCGAGGCGCCGGACCCTGCTGCCCGGACGCGCTCGGCCGGCCAACGCGCAAAAACCAGCTGCGCCGCCTGTCACGACCCTCTACGTTTCATCCGCGTTCCATCCGCGCAACCCACCCCCACGTGCTGACATCGAACCAGCGAGGTCCCATGACGACTCCGATCGAGCAGATCCCGGTCAAGACCATCGATGGCAAGAGCACCACGCTCGGCGACTACGCCGGCAAGGTTCGCCTCGTCGTGAACGTCGCCTCGAAGTGCGGGCTCACTCCCCAGTACACGGCGCTCGAGGCGGTCTACCGGAAGTACAAGGGGCGCGGTCTCGAGATCCTCGCGTTTCCCGCGAACGAGTTCGGCGCGCAGGAGCCCGGCACCGAGGCCGAGATCAAGGAGTTCTGCTCCACCAACTACGACGTGTCGTTCCCGCTCTTCGCGAAGATCGTCGTGAAGGGGGAGGGGAAGCATCCGCTGTACGCGAAGCTCACGAGCGAGCAGCCCGCCGCCAAGATCCTTCCCGGCAGCGACTTCCGCGAGAAGCTCGCCGGCTACGGTATCCCGGTCTCGCCGCCCGACGAGGTCCTCTGGAACTTCGAGAAGTTCCTCGTCGACCGGCAGGGCAACGTCATCGATCGCTTCGGACCCGACGTTCCGCCGGACGCCGAGCTGGTCGTGTCCGCGCTCGAACGCGCGCTCGCCTGACCGGGACCAGCCCGTAGCGCTTCAGTTCGCGTCGACGACGACGTTGTCGAGGTGGACGCGCCAGCTCTTCGAGTCGTTGAGCGTGCAGTCGCCCAGCTCGAGCGCCGGCGAACCGTTCAGCACCGCCGGAACCGCCTCGTACGTGGCCGCGAGCACGCCGTCGACCGACAGCTCTGTGCGCATCGTCGCGCTGGCGCTCGGGCGTGCCATTGCAAAGCGCAGGCGATGAAACGAGCCGTCGAGCATCCGGTTCGCGGACGTGAGCTTCGTCATCTCGGTGCCGTCGGGTTGCGCGACGTCCTCCTCGAACTCGAGCTTGTTGCCCACGACGTGCACGCCGAGCTCGCCCGACGCGTCGCCGTTGACGGTGAGCACGTCGAAGTCCTCCGTGCCCGCGGCACCCAGTCGGACGTCGCCCTCGATCGTGAGGCTCGTCAGGTCCGCCCCGAGCGCGAGCTTCAAGCACGCCCCGTCGTCTTGTTTGCCTGTCGCGCCGACCGTGAACGTCACGCCGTCCGTGGCTGCCGCCCCTTCGCGCTCGACACGCACCGAGCCCCTGCCGACGCTGATCGTGTCCAGCCGTCCCGGGATCATTCCGTCGTCGAAGTCGGCGCAGAAGCTCGGCGTCCGCGAGAGCGTCGTATGACGAGTACCCCGGCCCTCGGCTTCACACGTCGAGCATAACATCCGTCCGATCACCCACCCCGCTGCTTCGCCAGGTCGCGCACGTAACGGCCGAGGCTCTCCGCCTGCGCGCGGTCGAGCGTGCCCTGGAACGACGGCATCACCGAGCCCGGGCGCGTGGCCTGTGGATCGAGGATCCACGACGCGAGCTCCGCGTCCGACTTGCCGACCGCGGGAAGGATCTTGTCGCGGTGCGGGCCGCTCTCTCCGTGGCAGCCCGCACAGCCGACGCTGACGAAGAGCACCTCGGGCGGATCGTTCGACTTCGGCTTCTCGAGGCGATGTCCGCCGGGACGGTTCGGCTGGTTCACGGCCGGGACGGTGCGGAGATACATGTAAATCGCATCCATGTCCGTGCGATCGAGCCTCGAGAAGAGCGGCATCGGCCTTCGCACGAGGAACCCGTCCGGCGTCACGCCGCGCGTGACCGCACGCTCGAAGTCGTCGCGCGACCAGCGGCCGATCCCCGTGGCGTCGTCGGGCGTCAGGTTCTTCGTGTAGATCGGCTTGCCCGTCGGATCGGTCAGCTCGAAGCCGCCCGCGAACGCCTTCGGGTCGTTCATCTTCTCCGAGCCGAAGCCGTCGGTGTGGCAGCCCACGCAGTCCATGGCCTGCACCATGTAACGGCCGTACTCGACGGTGGGTGCCTTCCGCGGGACCTCGACGCCCGAGGACGGTCGATCGACGCCCACCTTCGACACGTACGTCACGATGAGCGTACCGAGGAGCGAGAGCTTCGTGCGCGGCTGCGTACGACCGGCGGGCTCGAAGGCGGGCGCGCCCGACCGCATGTAGCCGAGGAGCGCCGCGACGTCGGCGTCGCCGAGCTTGCCGAACCCGTTCATCGCGACGGACAAGCGACCATCGGGGAGCACGCCCGTGCGAAGGACGCGCGCGAGCTCGCCGTCCGTACGCCGGCGCACGCCCTCGGTCGGATGCGCGAGGTTCGCGGAGTGGAACGTCCCCAGGAACGACGGCACCTCGTCGAGATGCTTACCCGTCGCCCGACCGTCGGGGCCGCCATGGCACTCCATGCAGAGCGACTGGAAGAGCATCTCGCCGCGCGTCACCCCAGCGGGTGACGTGTCCGCGACGATCTTTGGCTGCGGTACGTCCGCGTAGCTGCGCTCGATGATCCACTTGGCGCGCACGACCAGCCCGAGCACGGCGAGAACGAACAAGGCTCCGAGCCTCGAGGCGAGACGACGTGGATGGCGAAGCATGAACACTCCTTCGGACGAGGGAGTGGCGCGAGCCGCCGATCCGTTACACGCGTCTCAGCCGGACGGCATCTCTGCGACGAGGCGGCGCCCGTGGTCGTCACGCGCCCAGAGGCGCGACACGACCTTCGCCTTGGCGGCGGTCCGTGCGAGCTCGCGCTCGCAGCACGCGTAGATCGCGTTCTCGCTCGGCACGAATGCGATGTCGGGCATCACCTTAAGGACGTGACCGTCCGGGGTGAGGATCTCCGCGTCGAGGTGCTTCACGCCCTCGAGCGCGACCGGGATGCGCGTGAGGAGGATCTCGAAGTCGCCTTCGAGGTCCGGGATCGTCGGGTTCGCAGGATCGAGCTCGAAGCGGCGGACGCTCATGCCCGAGGCGAGGAGCTCGGCGACGCCGCTCTCCGTCAGCCAAGGCCGCACCGTCCCTCTTGCCTGCATGCTCTGGAGCGTACGCGCGAGCTGCTGGCGGAAACCGAGCTCGGGCGCCTCGTCGTCGAGGGCGCGCGCGAACAGGTCCTCTTCGTACGAGTCGACGTCGCCTTCGGGGAGATGACCGCGGACGTAGTCGTCGAGGTTCGCGATCGCGTCGTCGATGCCGTGCTTCATCGCGAGCCCTCCCATGAAATGGGCTTTTCGAGGCACGTCCGCAGCGCGGCAAGCGAGCGATGACGAATGACACGGACGTTCGATGCGCTGATCGCGAGCTTCGCGGCGATCGGCGCGTCGTCCTCCTCGTCACAGAACGTGGCGCGAATCACGTCGCGCGAGCGCTCGGTGAGCTGCGAGAAGCAGTCCTCGAGATGTTCGCGCCGAAGCTCGAGGTGGTTGTCGAAGACGATGAAGTCCGCGTCCGTGAGCCCGAACTGCGCGAGGAGCTCGCGGCGTCGCTCGCCGTTCCGCGCCCTCTCGCGCGCGAGGTTCCTGCAGATGCCGAGCGCGAACGAGGCGACGCGCTCGGGCTCTCGAACCCGCTGCCCGCGAAGCGCCTCGAGGACGAGGACGAGCGCATCTTGCGCGAAGTCTTCCGCCGCGGCCGGGCGGAGGCGCCGCCGTGCGAACGCGCGAATCGCCGGAAGGAGCCGGCGACAGACCTCGGTCTCGGCGTCGCGATCGCCGGCGAGCGCGCGCGAGACGGTGTCGCCTACGGCGTCGCCTACGGACGTCTTCACGGATCCGACCGCTGCCGCAGAGTCGCTCCTCATACGAAGCCGAACTATACCGCGCGAGGGCCGTGCGAGCCACGATCAGCGTGCGTGTAACGTCCGCGCCCGTCGCGCCACTCGTAGGGCATGACGAACGAAAAGCCCGTCTTGATCGTGGGGGCTACCGGCACCGTGGGAGATGCCGCCGCGCGCGCTGCCGTCGACGCGGGGGCGCGCGTCCGAGCGCTGGTGCGTTCCGCGTCGAGCGCGTCGAAGCTCGCGGCCGGCGTCGAGCCGCTGACCGGCGATCTGCGGGACGAGGCGTCGCTCCGACGCGCCGCGGACGGCGTGCGCGCGGTGCTCTACGTCTCCCCGCACGAGGCCGACGAAGAGGAGCTGGCCGATCGCGTCATCCGCGTGTGCGAGGCGGCGCAGACCCGGCTCGTGTTCGTCGGCGTGCACGTCGACGGCGGCACACGCGTCGCGCGCGCGCTTCGCCGCTGGATCTTCGGGCGAGTGCTGCCGCACTACGCGCCGAAGTTGCGCCTCAGCGAGCGCGTGCGGACGAGCGGCGCTCGTCCGATCGTGCTCATCCCGACGAACTTCTTCCAGAACGACGAGCTCGTCCTCGACGACATCGAAGCCGGGGTCTACCCGATCGGATTCGAAAAGCCCGTGAACCGCGTCGACGTGCGCGACGTCGGCGAGGCCGCGGCGCGCGCGCTCACGGACGATGCGCTCGCGAGCGGTGCGTATCCGGTCGTGGGTGGTGAATCACTGTCGAGCGCCGCGTGCGCGGCGACATGGAGCGAGGTCCTCGGACGAACGATCCGTTACGACTCGGACGAGTCGAGGTTCCGCGCGGCGCTGGCGCGATCGGTCACCGGAAGGAAGCACGACGACTTCGTCGCCAGCTTCGGCGCGCTCCGGCGCTTCGAGGTCCCGACGAACCCCAAGGAGCTCGCTGCGACGACCGCGCTCTTGGGACGAGCCCCGACGAGCTATCGCGCGTACGTCGAGCACGTCGCGGCACGCGCACTCCGCGGCGAGCATCGCGCGCCGCGCGGAGGCGCCGCGGGCGAGGAGGCGGCGACTCTCCCATGACCTGATCGCCTTGCGTGTACGGAGTGACCGATCGGTGAATAAGATGCGGGTCGCATGCGTCCACCCGCCACCGGCATGCGATTCTTCCGGGCCGCCCTCGCGACGTGCATCGCCACGATCGTGGCCGCGCTCGGATGCGGCGGGTCGACGCCGGTCGCTCCCGCGCCGAACGCCGCGCTCGTGCCGCCGCTCGCGGCCGTGAGCGCCGCGCCGGCAGCACCGCCCCCGCCCACCGTCGTCCGTCGCGAGGAGCAATGGCAAGCCGTGTGCGTCGCGGCGCCCGACAGCCCGGCGAAGAACAACGAATGTGACATCAAGACACTCACGCGGCTCTCCGACGACGCGTTCTTCTTCGCCGGCGGATACTACGGCAGCGCGCGCATCGGCGGCCATACGCTGAAGCAGCAAGCGTTCCGCACCGCATTCCTCGGCGTCATCGACGGCAGCGGCAAGGTGAAATGGGTGAAGAGCGCCGGCACGTCGTGGCACAACGAGCTGAGCTCCGCGGTCGCGCTCGACGCTCATCGCGTGATGCTGTCCGGGGTCCACGCGAACGGATTCGACGCGTCGCTGCCTCCTCGCAAGGTGCGGCCGGTCACGAGGAACGGCGTCGCGCAGGACATGGGCTTCCACGCCGAGGAAGTGTTCGTCGGCGTATGGAACGACGAGGGCAAGCTCGAATGGGCGAAGAACCTCGTCGATCTGCTCGGTGTTCCGTGGAGCGAAGACGACCGCGCGTCGGGCTGCATGCTCGAGAGCGACGGCGCGGGCGGCGCGCTCTGCACCGCGACGGCGGGCACGACGCGCTACCGGCTCAGCATCGACGGAAAGGGCACGCCGGCGCTCCTCGAGCGCGGCGCCGTCGAGGTGCCGTCGGACGCGGTTCGTTACCCGCAGCCGCCGCCCGCTCCGCCGGGAAGGACCTTCAGTCACGTCCAGCACGTGACGACGCCCTCGCTCGGCACGTGGATGCTCTACGAGGATCATCGCAAGCCGCCTCTCGATCCCGCCGGCTTCGCACGAGTCTGGGCGGAGGACGTCCATCACGTCCTGTGGCGCTGGTCGCCCGGCGCGGCGTGGGCGTTCGCGATCGGCGACGGCGAGTCGCGCGGGACCGAGGGCCTGTTCGTCGGCAAGGACGGCGTCGCCTACGTGACGGCTCCGTCCGTGCGCGTGACCTCGACGCATCCGCCGTTCACCGAGGTCTCGCTCCTGCGTGTCGATCCCGACGGACGGATCGCGTGGCGACGTCCGCTGTGGGCGCTCACGTTGCCGCCGTCACCCGTGAACCGCGTCGAGATCAAGGCGCTCGCTCCGGATCCGAGCGGCGACATGGTCATGCACATCGCGTATTCGACGCCGATCGCCGTGGGCGGTGTGGCTCTCCCGCTGCCGATCGCCGACGCGAAGTCGATGCAGGCGGACATCGTCGTCGCGGCGGCAACGGGCGCCGTCGCGCGTGTCGAGTGGCTCGACGCGCGCCGCAACTGCTTCTTCGACTATGCGCTGCAGACGGGAGCACCCGAGCCGGTGAGCGCCGGCGACGATCGCGTGGTCGCAGGCAACGCGTTCGGATCGTGGAACACCGCGGCGTGCGGAGCAGTCCGAGGCGCGCCCAGCGTCATCGCTCGGTTCAAGAAGGCGATGTGAACGGAAACGAAGCTAGCTCGGCAGCCCGAGGTCTCGCCACCGCACCATGCCGCCGGCGAGGTTCGCGGTCGTGAGCCCGGCCTTCTTCAGGATCACCGCGCCCATGCCGGAGCGCCGGCCGGTCTGACACACGACGACGACCGGCTTGTCCGAGCTCACCTCGGCGACGCGCGCGCGGAGATCGTCGAGCGGAATGAGCTGCGCGCCTTTGATGTGACCGAGCTCGCCTTCGAACTCGGCGGCGCTCCGCACGTCGAGCACGTGCACCTTTTCGCGATGCTGCGCGACCCACTCGGGCGCGATCTCCGGGAGCCCGGCGTACGTCGTGACGACCGGACCCCATTGCGGGGCGAGCGGCGCTTTGCCGTCCTCGGGCTGTCCGGCGCGCATGTTCGCGGGCACGGCGACGGCGAGCTGCTTCGGGTGGGGCAGGGCGAGGTTCCGCATGTAGCCGACGAAGTCCTCCTCGCGCGCGCCGCCGCCGATGCGCGGGTTGTGGCGCCGCTCTTCGCCGATCGTGCTCGACGTGCGGCCCTCGTAGTCGTGGCCCGGGTACACGACGCATGCGTCGGGCAGCGTGAAGAGCTGGTCGCGGATCGAGCGGAAGAGGAGCGTGGCGTCGCCGCCCTGGAAATCCGTGCGGCCCGCGCCGCGGACGAGCAGCGCATCGCCGGTGAGCACCATCGTGCGATCGGCGGTGACGAACGACAGGCAGCCCGCGGTGTGTCCGGGCGTCGCACGCACGTGGAGCGAGCACGCGCCGAAGGGAACGACGTCGCCGTGCGCGAGCGGAAGGTCGACGTTCTGCGCTGCGTACGCCGCCGCGAGGCCGACCTTGCTCCCGAGCTCCGTCTTCATCAGCCACGCGCCGGTCACGTGGTCGGCGTGGCAGTGCGTGTCGAGGACGGCCACGAGCTCCAGATCGAGCTCGCGGAGCAGCGCCGTGTCGCGCGCGTGCTGCTCGAAGACCGTGTCGACGAAGACGGCCTTGCGCGTGCCTTCGTCGGCGAGGAGATAGCTGTACGTGCTCGAGACCTGGTCGAAGAGCTGCCGGAAGATCATGCGGAATCCACGCTGATCTTCTACCAGAAGCAGGCGCTATGATCGGCGGAATGACCCTCACGGCTTCAGCGGCAGCGCGCCTCGTGCGCCTGCATTTCGGGCTCGTTGCGGAAGGCGAGAACGGGAAGGACGGCGCCTCGTTCGACGCGCTCGCCTCGTGGATGCGTGAGCGCGACGACGTGAAGATCGATCGCATCAGCCCCGCGAGCTACCGCGCGCTCGCGGAGAGCGTGCGCGAGGGCAAGAGCGACGTCGCGTGGCTTCCGCCGGTCGTCTATGCGTGGCTCGCCGAGGCCGTCACGCCGCTCGGGTGCATCGCGCGTGGAGGCAGCACGAGCTACGCAGCGGCGCTCCTGGCGCGCGAAGGGACGAAGTTCGGCTCCGTCGCCGAGCTCGCCGGCGCGCGCGCCGGCTGGGTCGATCCATGGAGCGCCGCCGGGTACGTCGTACCGCGCATCGAGCTCGCGCAGACCGGCCTCGACCCTGGGTCGACGTTCGCGTCCGAGACGTTCTACGGGAGCCATCGGGAAGCGCTCGCGGCGCTCGCGCGAGGCGATTGCGACATCGCGGCGACCTATGCGAGGACGAAACCAGAGCTCGACGAGCTCGGCATGCGAACGGTCGCGACGTTCGGCGCGATTCCGAACGACGTCCTCGTCGTGCGGCGGAACCTCGCGCCCGGGCCGTACGAGCGTATCCTGGCGGCCTTTCGTCATGCGTGCGCCGACGAGGCGGGACGCGTGCTCGTCCGCGCCGTCTTCGGGGGTGACGACCTGCGCGAGGGCATCGAGCCGGGCCATGCGGCCCTTCGAAGCGCCTTCGAGCGAGCGACGGCCAACGGCCTGTTCGACTGACCGCGCCGGGCCGCCGCGCCGACCTCAGCCGGCCGGGACCGCGACCCCGGTCGCCTGACGATCATCCTACGAAGAACGACCACCTCGCAGTATGACGAGGGTCACCGAATTCCAAAGGAGGCTCTTTCCATGTCGCTCCGCATCAACGACACCGCTCCCAACTTCAAGGCGCAGACGACCAAGGGTCCGATCGACTTTCACGAGTGGATCGGCGACAGCTACGCGATCCTCTTCTCGCACCCGAAGGACTTCACGCCGGTGTGCACGACGGAGCTCGGCTACGTCGCGAAGCTCGCCCCCGAGTTCGCGAAGCGGAACACGAAGGTCATCGGCCTTTCCGTCGACGGCGTCGGCGACCACGAGAAGTGGGCGAACGACATCCAGGAGACGCAGGGCTCGAAGGTCGACTTCCCGATCATCGGCGACAGCGATCTCGCGGTCGCGAAGCTCTACGACATGCTGCCCGCAGACGAGGCCGGCACCGCCGAGGGCCGCACGCCCGCGAACAACGCGACCGTTCGCTCGGTGTTCCTCATCGGCCCCGACAAGAAGATCAAGCTCACGATCACGTACCCGATGGCCACCGGCCGGAACTTCGACGAGATCCTCCGCGTGCTCGACTCGATCCAGCTCACGGCCAAGCACAAGGTCGCGACGCCCGTGAACTGGAAGAACGGCGAGGACGTGATCATCGTCACCGCCGTCAACGACGAGGACGCGAAGAAGACCTTCGGCGAATTCAAGACGCACAAGCCCTACCTGCGCACGACGAAGCAGCCGCGCTGAGAGCGGTCCAGTCGCGATGAGGAGCGTGCGCGCCGTGGTAGATTCCGGCGCGCACGCATGAACGAGATCGACATCGAGACGCGCGACGGTACCTGCCCCAGCTACGTGTTCCGCCCGAGCGGGAGCGGGCCCTGGCCTGCGGTGCTCGTCTTCATGGACGGCGTGGGCATCCGCCCCGCGATGCTCGAGGTCGGCGCGCGCCTCGCGACGCACGGCTATTTCGTCCTGCTCCCGGACCTCTTCTATCGGTCCGGTCCGTACGAGCCCATGGATGGCGCGACGATCTTCTCGGATCCCGAGAAGCGGAAGATCCTCATGGAGAAGTTCTTCGCGCACGCGACGCAGGCGAACATCATGTCCGACACGCGCGCGTTCCTCGACTACCTCGCCGCGCAACCCGACGTGCAGCCGGGGCCGATCGGCACGACCGGCTACTGCATGGGCGGTCTCATGTCGCTCACGGCGGCCGGCACGTATCCGGATCGCATCGCGTCGACCGCCTCGTTCCACGGCGCTCGGCTCGCGACCGACGCGCCCGAGAGCCCGCATCTGCTCGCGCCGAAGATGAAGTCGCGCGTCTACGTCGCGGGCGCGATCGAGGACGCGTCCTTCCCGGACGACATGAAGGCCCGTCTCGATGAAGCGCTCACGAAGGCCGGCGTCGATCACACGATCGAGACCTACCCGGCGAAGCACGGCTGGGTCTTCCGCGATCTGCCGGTGTACGACGCGGCGGCGAGCGAGCGCCACTGGACGTCGCTGCTCGCGTTCTTCGACGAGACGCTGAAGAGCAAGAGGGCCTGAGGACCACGGTCACGTTCGCGGAGAGCGGCGGCAAGACGACGCTGAGCGTGCACCAGGTCTATGCGTTCGAGTCGGACGCGACGCGCGGCGCAAACGCCGGCTGGACCGCGACGTTGAACCAGCTCGGCG
>JAQBQJ010000527.1 GCA_028287065.1 Labilithrix sp.
TGCACTCGAAAGCCCCGCGCCGGCGCGAAAAGCCCGGAAGCTCGGACCCCCGAAAATCTCCGAGCTTCCGAGCTTCCGTGTAACTCTCTCTCTCGCCGCTACTGCTCCGCCTTGCGCGCCCGGCGACGATCGCGCAGCACATGCAGCACGAGCAGCGTGCCTGCCACGCCGAAGAGGATCGCGCCCGTCACGAGCTGATGAGGTACGACGAGCGCGCCGCCCACGATCGACGACGAGATGACGAGGCCCGAGAAGAGCCGCCGGCCGAGGCGGTCCGCGGCGATCGGCAGCCCCGGGTCGGCGGTCTTCACGACGAGACGACCGAGCCGGAGGTCCTCGAGGACCTCGCGTGCCTGGAGCGGCACGTCGTAGCCGGCGCGCGAGAGCTGCTCGACGCCGCGAATGAGCTCGTTGCCGAGACGCTGCGGCGAATACCGCTTCTTCAGGATCGAGATGAAGTAGGGCTGCGCCTCGCCGAACACGTCGAGATCCGGATCGAGCTGCTTGCCGATGCCCTCGAGCGTCAACAGCGCCTAGCCGACGAGCATGAAGTCGGTCGGGATCTCGATGCCGTACTTCATCGCGCCTTGCACGAGATCGCGGAGCATCGCCGAGAGGTCGATCTCCTTGAGTGGCCGCCCGAGGTACTTCTCCGCGAGGAGCGCGACCTCCGCGCGGTAGTCGCGCATGTCGACCTTCTTGGTCGGGCGCCCGATCGTGTAGAGCGCGTCGGCGACGGCGTACGCGTCCTTGCGAACCGCCGCGACCATCAGATCGACCGTGCGGTCGCGGAGCTCCGGGCTGAGGCGCCCCACCATGCCGAGATCGATCAGGCCGATCACCGGCGCCTCCCACGTCGGCCCGCCGAGCATGATGATGTTGCCGGGATGCGGATCGGCGTGGAAGAAGCCGTCCTCGAAGATCATCTTGATGACGACGCCGACCGCGTTCTTCGCGACGACCTTGCCGTCCATGCCTGCCGCGACGGCCTTCTCGATCTTCGCGCCGTCGAAGAACTCGAGCGCGAGGCAGTGCTTGCTCGAGGCTTGTTTGTAGACCTTCGGGAACCGAACGAGCTCGCCGAGCGGCGTCCCCTCGAAGTTCTTGGCGAAGCGCTCGCCGTTCTCGCCCTCGATCGTGAAGTTGAGCTCGGCGGTGATGGATCGATCGAATTGCTGGACGAGCCCGATGGGCGAGTAGAGCTTCGTCTCCGGGATCGCGCGCTCGAGCGCAGCAGCCATGATGTGGAGCAGCTCGAGGTCGCGTTGCACGATGCTGCCGACGTTGGGCCGCTGCACCTTGACGACCACCTCCTGCTCTCCGTCGGGCGTGGCGAGGACCGCGCGATGCACCTGACCGATCGACGCGGCCGCGAGCGGCGTCTCTTCGAACGAGACGAACGCCTTCTCGATCGTCTCGCCGAGGCTCGTCTCGATGACCTTCCGGACCTCTTCGAACGAGACCGGCGGGACGCTCTCCTGGAGCTTCTTCAGCTCGGTGATCACGTCGGGCGGAAGGACGTCCGGACGCGTCGAGGCGATCTGTCCGAGCTTGATGAACGAGGGACCGAGGTCCTGCAGCACGAGGCGAATGCGCTCTGCCGTCGACGTGCGCGTCTTCTCTTCTTCGCCCTTGGCGAGCTCGTCCGTCGAGATCTCGGGCGCGTCGTCGCTCCCCCGCGCGGACGGCGGCGGGTCGCTCGCGGTCCCCTTCCGCGGCTTCTTGCCGAAGCCGACGCGAGTGACGACCTCGCCGAACCCGTGCCGGACGAGCACGCTCGTGATCTCACGCAACCGTCCGAGATCGCGAACGGCCGAGACGACGGAAATCACGCGGCCAGACTACCTTCAGGGCGGCGCTCTTCTCAACGTCCAACCATGCGGACCGACGTCGACGGCTCGCTCGAGAGCTCATCGAGCGCGCGCAAGGCGACCACGCGCGCGTTGCCCGACGTCTCGGTGAGCGCCGCGTGCGCCGCGGCGCGCACGTCCGCAGACGTGGTCGAGCGGGCGGCGAAGGCGATCTTCGCGACGGCATACTCGTCGATGGCGCGGACCTCGCGCAGGCCGTTGATCGCCGCGAGGCTCACGCCGTCGTCGTACGAATTCAGCAAGCCGAGCAATAGCGGAGTCGCGCGCGGTCCCCAGAACCCGACGAGCGCCTCGGCTGCGACGCTCGTGAGCCCCGGCGGAGAGCCCTGGACGTAGAGCGCGGTGACCTCGCCTGCCTCGTCGTCGCGAACGCGCGGGCTCGCCTGCAAGAGATCGGCGGCGAGCGCCGCGGCGACGAGGACGTCGCGCCGTGTCTCGAGCCTCGCGAGGCCGGCGCGGATCATCGGCAGCGCGTCCGGTCCGAGCTCACGGACGAGGAGCACGAACCGCCGGCGCACGGCGGGCTGGTCGGAGAGCTTGAGCCTCGCCGAGTAGAGTGCGTACGCCGCCGGCCCGCCGACGCGGAGCACGAGCTCGGTGATCTCACGCGCCGGTCGGTCCGACGAGAGCACCGCCTCGGCGAGCGCTCCGAGGAACCCCGGCTCCGCAAAGAGATGCTGCAGCTGCCGCGCACGCGCCGTTCGCCAGCCCGGCTGCCGCCCGTCGTCGGCGGCGAGCTCGTCGAGCGTGCAGCGCACCGCGAACAGCGCCTTGACCTGTCGCTCGGCGAGCAGCACCGGCAGCGCGACCTCGAGGCGGCCCGCGAGCGATTCGAACTGATCCGCGCGCTGGGCCTCGGCGAAGGCGGAGAGCCAGGCCGCAGGGCGCGCGACGAGCTCGCCGGCGAGCAGCCTGCCGTTGACGTTCGCGACGCTCACGTCGCCGAGCGACTCGTGACGGTAGCTTCCACCTCGCTCGAGCCAGTCGGGCTCGCTGCCGCGCACTCGCTCGCGGGAAGGCGGCACCGACGAGACGACGGGTTCGCGCCCGACGCTCGCCGGAGCCGGTGTCGAGCTCACCTGCGTGAGGAGCGCGCCGAGCTCGCGGCGCATGTCGCGCATCGTCTGCTGGCGCTCGGCAGGATCCTTCGCGAGCGCCTTCATGATCACGGCCTCGAGCCGCGGATCGACGTCCGGCATCACGAGGCTCGGCCGAAGCGGCTCGACGTTCATGTGCCGATTCAAGAGTGCGACCGCCGTGGGCGCGGTGAACGGCATCTGACCGGTCGCGAGCTCGTAGAGCATGACGCCGCACGAGTACACGTCGCTGCGTCCGTCGAGGGCCTCGCCGCGGCACTGCTCGGGAGACATGTAATCGGGGGTCCCGACGACGCCCTTCGTCTCGACGCCGTCCGACTGCAGCACCGCGATGCCGAAATCGCAGACCTTCACGAGCTGGTCGGGACGCTCGTCGTCGTCCCTGTTCGTGACGAGCACGAGGTTGTCCGGCTTGATGTCGCGATGCACGATGCCGCGCGAGTGCGCGTGCGCGAGGCCGGCACAGACCTGCATCATGACGTCGACGATTTGCGGAAGCGGCAGCGGCGACCCCTCGTGGAGCATGTCCGCGAGGCACGTGCCATCGAGATGCTCCATCGCGAGATAGAGCAGTCCGTCGGGCTCCTGACCGAAGTCGAGGACGCGCATCAGGTTGGGATGATCGAGACGGCTCGCCGCGAGCGCCTCGGCGTGGAAGCGGCGACAGAACTCGAGGTCCTGCTGGAAGTGGTGATGCAGCACCTTCACTGCGATCGGGATCCGGAGATCGCGGTGCGACGCGCGGTACACGGAGCCCACGCCGCCGGCGCCGATCAGCCCCTCGATGCGGAGCTTTCCGCCCGCGATGACGCGACCGACGAGCGCCTCCGGCTCGACCTCGAGCAGCTCACCGCTGAGATCGCGCGTATGACGCTCCGTGAGCGTGACGCTCGTGGGAACGCGCGCGCGGAGCTCGCTCGTTGGCGACGGCGTGTCGGGCGGATCCTGACGCGAGGAGATGCGCCCCTCGCTCGAATGCGCGAGAGGAACCGCCTCGGTCGGATCGTAGATGCGGAGCTGCAGAGGGAAGCCGACACGCGTCGGCGCGCCGAGCGGCTCCGCGAAGAGCACGAGCGGATCGGCCACGTCCGGCGTGTAGACCTCGAGGACGTGCGTCGCCTGCGTGACCGGCGCCGCGATGAGCGGCAGGTACGCCTTGCCCCCGGCGAGCGCGAGCCCGGTGAGGAAGTCCCTCGCGGCCGGGTCGGCGAGATCGGCCACGAGGACGGGCCAGATCTGCGCGGATGAAGATGGAGAAGGCACGTGACGATCAACGCTGTCATCGCGCACGGAGGGGGGTCAAGGTCGCATTACGCCGCAAAAGCGCGGTGAGCTCAGCACTAGCCCGGTTGAAACAGTCGGCTTTCCGGCACCTTGGCCGCGCGCGCCGGATCGCCGCCGCGGCAGGGCGGCGCAGTCGATTCGTCGGATGGAGTGGGGGCTCCGCACACGAAAAACGACGCTATTTCGACCGTTCTCGAGGCGTTTTCATCGGACCCGCACGACCGTGCCGAGCTCCGATCGGGTCGGATACACCGCGGTCCAACCGACCGGCAGGTGCGGCGCGGTGAACGCGTACAGCCAGCGCGCGTCGATAGGTGCAAGGTTCACGCATCCGTGGCTGTGGATGTGACCGAGGTCGCGATGCCAGAAGATGCCGTGCAGCGCGACGGCCTTGTCGAAGAACTGCACCCACGGCACGTCCTCGAGCGCGTAGTGCTTCTCGATGTCTTCCTTCTCGAGGTTGTCCATCTTCGTCGTGAAGATCTTCACCCAGATGCGATGCACGCCCACGGGCGTCGCGAAGTCGGACTTCGGCGGTCCCTTGCCGGTCGATACGAGCGAAGCGAACACCGGCTTCGTTCCCTCGTAGGCGACGATCGTCTGCTGCGCGAGGTCGACGTCGATCCATCGCTCGCTCGCGCTGTCGCCGCCGGCTTCGGCGGGAGGCGGTGCGAGACGCGCGCGTGAGAGATCGCGCGCGCGCATCCATCCGGAGGTGCTTCCCTCCTCGACGCGCAGCATGACGTTCGCGCCGGAGCCCTTCTCCTCGCGCACGCGCACCTTCTCGAAGCGCACGCGTGCGCCGGTCGCCTTGTCGGCCTTCTCGGAGGCGAACACGCTCGCCTTCTCGGACGTGACCCACGCGACGTCGACCTTTCCGTCGGCAACGAGCTCGCCGTGGAACAGGAACGGACGCGCGGGCACGAGCTCGCGCATCGCGATCCAGCGGCCCTTCTTCGTGCGTCCCCACGACTCGCCGTGCGCGCTCTTCTCCTCGACGATCGCGACGGCGAAGCCTTGCTCGAGCTCCTGATCGGGCGCGTCGTCGACGGCGTTGTTCAGGTTCGAGAACCCGAACGCACCGCTCGCGCCGGCGAAGTAGTAGCGATACGGCAGCCCGTCGTCGCCGGGCGACGTCGGCTCGAGCGGCGGCAGCGGTCGAACGCCGGGACGCGGCGGGCGCACGCCGTCTCCGCCGGGAAGCAGCCAGGGCTTCGACCCGAGCGTGGGCGACGACGGATCGTCGCCCGAGTAGTCCGCGACGTCCGAGCAGATCCACGCGAACGGTCCGACCTCGAGCCAGCGACCCTGGCAACCGCTCGCGCGCTTGGTGCCGAACAGCGGGAGCCGCGCGCCGAGCTGCGCGCTGCCTCGCCGGCCGTCGAGGTTGCCCGGCTCGGTGTAGAACGCCGCGTCGACCTTGTTCGGCGCGACCGAGCGAGCCCATGACGGTATCGGCACGTCGCCGGGGTCGACCCAAGGAGGAAGCGCGTCGTCGCCGAGCGGCGCGGGCTCGACCTGCGGAACGCCGGGCTCGAGGGCACGCGAGCGCGGAGGCGAGGGACGCGACTGCGCGTGTCCGCCCTTCACGGCGATCGAGAGCGCAACGAACGACAGCGCGGCAGCCGCGCGCGGCGCGCTCACGACCGCCTCATCCCTCGATGTGGGGCTGGGGCAGCCGCATCTTGAACGTCGCGCCGCGGCTCGACGAGTGCACGCTGATGGTGCCGCCGTGCTCCTCGGCGATGCGCTTCGTGATGGCGAGGCCGAGGCCCGTTCCGCCCTTTTTTCCGCTGGTCACGAAGGACTGGAACAAGCGGTGCTCGATGTCCTTCGGGATGCCGGGCCCGGTGTCGGAGACGGTGATGACGAGCGTCTCGTCGCCGTGCCCGCCCTTGTCCTTTTCGCGCGTCACCTTGACGGTGAGCTTGCCGCCCTTGTCCGCCATGGCCTCGGCGGCGTTGCGCGCGAGGTTGTTGATGACGCGCAGGATCTTTCCTTCGTCGAAGCGTGCGACGCCCTTGTCGGCGAGATCGATCACGAGCTCGACGCCCATGCGCGCGAGCTGCATCTGGAGCTGCTCGCGGACGTCGCCGAAGAACTTCGCCAGGTAGACCTTGCGGATGAGGACGTTCTTCTCGCCGCGGGCGAACTCGAGGACGTCACGCTGCATCGCGCCGATGTGGTCGAACTGCTTGAGCGCGAGCTCCGCGTACTCCTCGCGAACGTCGCGCTTGTCGGCGTGCTGCATGAGCTGCACGTAGCCGCTGATGACGGTGAGCGGCGTCTTGTGGTCGTGGATGACGCCGGAGAGGAGACGCCCGATGGTCGTGAGCCGCTCCTCGCGCTCGCGGGCCTCGCGCGACATCTGGAGCTGGATGGCCGTCGAGGCGTTGGCCGCGATCAAGAGGAGCAGCGCGCGATCGTCCTCGTCGAAGTCGCGCTCGTGCCTCATGCCGCCCTTGTTGTAGAGGGCGATCGCTCCCATGGCCTCGCCGTCCTCGCCCTCGAGCGGGACGCAGATGCAGGCCCGCACGGCCTCGCCGAGGATGGCGTCGAGCGCGGGGTCGTTGTCGACGTGCGATTGCGCGTCGTTGGTGAAGACGACCTCACCCTCGGCCATCGCGGCGCCGGTGAAGCCGGAGGTCGCGCGCACGGGCGTGCGAACGAGCGTCGGATTGTCGTGCCGCATCAGGTAGAGGTGCGCGACCTCGGCGCCGCCGTCGCGGAGCGCGAAGGCACCGGCGACGGCGTCGCTCGTGCGGAGAGCTTCGGAGAGCACGCCGGTGAAGAGCTCGTCGAGCGACGTGGCGCGCCCCATCGCCGACTCGAGGTCGAACAGGAGCTTCAGGTCGCGCACGCGGTGCTCGAGCTGCTCCTTGATCTCGAGGAGCTCGGTGTTCTTCTGCGTGACCGAGAGGAAGAGGCGCGAGTTGTCGATCGAGATCGCCGCCTGCGTCGCGAGCGCCGCGAGGATGACGGCATCGTGATCGCTGAACTGCCCGGACTTCTTGTTGAGCACCTGGATGACGCCGATGGTGCGCCCGAGATGGTTCTTCATCGGCACGGCGAGGATCGACCGCGTGCGGTAGCCCGAGGTCATGTCCCACTCGGGATTGAAGCGCGGGTCCTCGTACGGGTCGTTGACGAGCAGCGCCTTGCTCGTCTGCGCGACGTGTCCCGCGATCCCCTGCCCGACCTTCAGGCGGATCGATCGCACCTCGTCGCCCTGCACGATGCGCGAGACGAGCTCGCCCTTGCGGTCGTCGAGCAGGTAGAGCGTGGCGCGGTCGGCCTCGACGGCGTCGTTGATCTTCTGCAGGATCAGCTCGAGGAGCTGGTCGAGGTCGAGGGTCGTCCCGAGGGCAAGGCCCACTTCGCGCAGGGCGACCCCGATGCGGCGCTCGCGAACGAGCTCCTCTTCCATCTGGGCGAGCTTGTGCTCGAGATGCACCACGCGCATATCCAGCTCGCGGGAGCTGGACCGCCCCGGGCGAGCGTCCGCGAAGTCGGCATCGCTGCTGCCGGACATCGAGGGCGGGCGCGTGGATTTGAGGGCCACGATCCGATTCTAAACCGTTTTCGGGGTAGCTCGCGCGGCGAACCCGGGGCGCCGACGTGGTATGGGACGAGCCCGGCCCATGCCCAGAACCCTCATTGTCACCCCGACTTACAACGAGAAGGACAACCTGCCGCGGTTCGTCGACGCGGTGCGTTCAGCGATGCCGGACGCCGATCTGATGGTCGTCGACGACAACTCGCCGGACGGAACCGGCGCGATTGCGGATGCGATCGCCGCGAAGGACGCCCGCGTGCGCGTCATGCACCGCGCCGGCAAGCTGGGCCTCGGCACCGCGTACATCCAGGCCTTCCAGAAGGGAATCGCCGAGGGGTACGACCGCTACTTCGAGATGGACGCGGACCTCTCGCACGACGTGAAGTACCTCCCCGATTTCGTGGCTGCGCTCGACGACGGCGCGGACGTCGTGATCGGCTCGCGGAACATCCCGGGCGGCGGCGTGCTCGGGTGGGGTCTCGGCCGGCACTTCATCTCGAAGGGCGGCTCGCTGTACTCGCGGACGATCCTCGGCCTCGGCGTGAAGGACCTCACGAGCGGCTACAAGGCGTTCACCCGCCGCGCGCTCGAGGCGATCGACATCGAGACGGTCCACTCGAACGGCTACTCGTTCCAGATCGAGATGACCTATCGCGCCATCCGCAAGGGCATGCGCATCAAGGAGGTCCCGATCGTCTTCGTGGATCGCACCGCAGGGGCGTCGAAGATGAGCCGGAAGATCTTCCTCGAGGCGATCGGCGTCGTGTGGAAGCTGCGCGCCGAGGCCGTCGTCGGGAAGCTGTAAGAGATCCGCAGCGGAACGGCACTCGGTGACGTGGACGCGCGTGCCCTGAGGGAGAGCCCTCACGGACGCGGGGCGATCGTTCACCGGTTCACCGTCTCCAAGCCCGCGGAATTTCGCGCTTCGGCAATGGTTCACCGGTGAACCATCCGCAAGCCCGCGCAATCACTCGTTTCAGAGATGGTGAACCGGTTCACCTTCGTCGGCGCCGCGCGAGGACACCACCTGAGGGGGTTCGCGACGGCTCGCCGGCGGCGGCGCGATGCCGAGGCAAATGCGCGCATAGTCGTCGGCCATGCGCGCGACGTCGTATTTCTCGCGCGCGCGGGCGTGTGCGGCGTCTCCCATCGCGGCGCGGCGGGCGGGATCGCGCGCGAGCTCCGCGAGCGCGTCGCCGAGCGCGACCGAATCGCCACGGGGGACGAGCAGGCCGGTCTCGCCGTGCACGATTTGATCGCGCGCACCGCCCACGTCCGTCGCGACGACGGCGAGGCCTGCGGCCATGGCCTCGATCGACGCGTTCGGGCAGCCGCTCGGCTCCGAGACCATCGCGAACAGATCGAGCTCTTCGAGGAAGCTCGCCGAGTCCTGCTCGCCGACCCACGCGATGGGCAGCTCGCGTGACCTCTCCTTCAACGCGGCGACGTACGCTTCGTCGCCGGTCTCGACGGCGCCAGCGATACGGAGCTCGCAACCTTCGAACAGTCCACGCTCGTGCGCGTGCGCGATCGCGTCGACGAGCTGCTCGAGCTTCTTGTCGACGCAGAGCCGCGCGAGCGTCCCGATCACGACGCGGCCCGGAGCTGCGCTACGCGTGCGAAATGGAGGAACCACGACGCCGTTCGCGACGACATGAACGCCGGCGCCCAGCGTCTCTTCGGCGCGCGCTCGCTCCTCCTCGTACTTCACGATCACGCCCGCGAGCCGGCGCCCGTAGTCACGCATGGTGAGGTACGGCGAGCCGGTGCGCGGCTTGGCCAGGTATTTCTCGAAAGATGCAAAGTACATCTCACCGGGGCTGACGTCCCAGATCGGCGTATCGAGGAGGAGATCCGCGATCAGGACCTTGTGCTGCGAGATGACGTTCCAGAACAGCAGCGCATCGGGCTCGGCTTCGTCGACGATGCGTGCGACGGCGCGTGCGGTGACGAGCGGGTCGACGTCGCCCGCGCGCGGCGCAACGAGCACGTCGATGCCGGCCTTCGCCAGCGCGATGCGCCCGGGTGTCGGATACGCCGCCTGCTCCTGCAAGACGACGGCGCGCACCGGGATGCCGCGGGTGGCGAGCGTCGTGAGCAGCCGTCGTGCGCTCGATTGCGCTCCGCCGGTCGAGAAGTTGTTCGCGACGAGGACGAGGCCTCCGCGACGGCGCGCGCGCGGCGAAGGCGTCGCGAGCACGCGCCCGAAGAGGTCCGCGTGGCGCTCGGCCATCTTCTTCGCCGTGAAGTCGAGCGCGAGCGTGGCGGGCGATGCTCCGGACGAGCGCGACTCGTGGGCCGCGACGATGGCGTCCGCGAAGTCCGCCGTCGAGGCATCGAGCGGCACCACGTGCGCGTGCGCGTGCTTGCGCGCGAGCTCGTCGCTGCCTGCCACCGCGGTCGTGACGAGCGGGACGCTCGCGGCGAGCGCCTCGAGATGAACGAGGCTCAGGCCCTCGAAGGCGCTCGTCGACACGACGACGTCGCATGCAGAATACAAGGATACGACGTCCGCCCGCGAGCCCGCGAGCGCGACGGCATCGGCGACGTCGTGGAGCGCAGCCTGCTCGCGCACGAGGCCCTCGATGGCGACCATCTCCGGGTCGTTCTTCACGGGCTCGCCGACGATCGTGAGCCGCGCGTCCCATCCCCTCTTCCGGAGCTCCGCGACGATCGCCGGCAGGCGTTCGAGCCGCTTCTGCGGGCGATGGTTCGCGACGACGAGCAGCGCGAGCGTCTTCGCGCCGGCGCTCGCGTCCTGCGGCTTCGCGCTCGCGGTCGCCTTCTCGATCCCGTTCCAGATCGTCCGGATCACCGCCGGAAACGACGCCTCGACGAGCTGCCGCTCGACGTCGCGACTGCACGCGATCGCCATCGCGACCTCGCCGGCGCGCAGCGCATCGAGGCGCACCGGCCAGCCGGGCCGCGAGTTGTGGATCGTCGTCACGATCGGCACGCCGCTCCGCCGGAGCAGGCGCAGGTCCTCGCCGTTCACGAGATGCGCGTGGATCAGATCGACGCCCTGTCCGACCGCGAGATCGCCGAGCGCCTCGAGGCGATCGCGCCGGTCGCGTGCGAGCTCGTCGAGGAACACGGTGTACGTCGCTTCCGGAGGGTCGAACGTGGTCCGCGATGCACGATCCAGCACGGCGAGCGTGACATCGACGCCGAGCACGCCGAGCTCACGCGCGAGGTCGAGCACGATGCGCTCGGCCCCACCGCGATGAAGCGTGGTCACGAGCTCGACGACGCGCGGCGACTCGGAAAAAGCGACGTCGAACGACGGTATGCGCACCGCACGAGCGCCCGCCGGGATGCTCCCCTCCATCGCGGCTGCGAGCAGACCTGCGCGATCGGAGCACACGCTGTGGAACGCGGGCAACGCCGAAGCCGCGACGGACGGCGCCGACAGATCGCCGCCCGAGGACGCGAGAAGGGACGTCCACGTCTCGTCGGCGTCGGTGGCTCCGAACGCGAGGAGCGGTCGCCCCGTCGCGCTCGCCGCCGGCATGCGCGGGAGCTCCAGCGGCACGGCGCCGGCACGCAAGACCCACGTCGGCATGCTCGTCGCGGCAAGGAGCTCGGCGAGATGGTCCGCATCGCGCGCAACGACGCTCGCGATCTCGATGCGTGCGAGCGCGCGCACGGTCCGTTGCGCGAGCCACGCTGCGCCCGGTGCATGCGACGAGAGGACGATCGCGTGCAGCGCGTCAGTACGCACGCGGATTCCCGAGGAACGGCTCGCTCGTGTCTCCGGTCGTGCTCGTCGTGCTCGTCGCGCTCGTCGTGCTCGAATCCGCCGCCGGCTTGCTATCCGGCGCCGCGGGCTTGCTCGGAAGCGGCGGCGGAGGCTTCTTCTCGCCGCCCGGCACGATCGGCACCGTCGGCTCGATGTCCGCGCCCGCATCGGGCAGATCGTCCGTCGTGCCCGCATCCGGCCGCGACGCCGACTCCGCGAGCGCGTTCGAATCGATGAACGGGATCGAGAGCAGGCGCGGGCTGTCGTGGTCGAGCGGATCGGACGACGGCCGCGTGAGCAGCGTCTGCGGCGGCACCGCGGGCTTCGCAGGCATCGGCGGCGGCCTCGACTGCGAGTCCTTCGCCGGCAGCGGCGGCGCGCGTCGCGACGACGGCGGCGGAGGCGGCGGACGCGGCGACGACGACGACGGCGGCACGAGATCGGACTCGGCCGGCGGACGATCGGCCGCTCGATAACCGCCGCGCGCACCGGCGATCACCTCGAGGATGCGGATCGCCGTCGGATGCGCGCCCGTATAGACGAACGTCGCCGCGCCGCCGTCGAACGGCACCACGTCGGACACCTCGGTGCCGTTGACCATGCATGCGTAGCGGATGCGCGAGCCGGGCTTCACGTCCGCCGCGCTGACGAAGAAGCCGTCCGCGACGGCGCGCGTCGAGATACCGCCGGCATTCGCGGCCACGCCCGGCGTGCGCTTGCGGCGCAGCAGCATCCACGCGACGGCCGCGCTCGCGGCCGCAACGGGCGACGCGAGGAGCAGGCCCCACGAGAAGGCGTCGTTGCCCTGCGCGACCGGCTCGAGACGCAACGGCTCACCGTCGCTGAGCGGCCCCGTCGATGACGATGCCGTCGGGGCAGCAGGCAGCGTTCCCGAGACACCGATCGGGCTCGCGGGCGCGAAGTCTCCACCTGCGCCTGTCATCCCCGGAACGACGGTCTCTTCGTTCGTGACGACGACGCGAAAGCCGTTGTCGGCGTTGCGGCTGCCGGGTGCGTTCTTGTAACGGGCCGCGCTGCGCCCGCGCTTCACGTCGCGGAACCACGAACCGCCACGGAGCACGCGTCGCTCCTGCTCGCCGGGGGCGTTCGTCGCGGACTCGGGATCGACGGCGGGCGCGTCCTTGTACGGCGCGTAGATGTCCCGGCACCACTCCATGACGTTGCCGGACATGTCGAAGATGCCGAGCGGGTTCGGCTTCTTCTGTCCGACGGGGCGCGTGCCGTTGCCGGCGTTGTGCTTGAACCACCCGTACGCCGCGAGATCGCCCTCGGCGGCAGCGCCGCCGTAATGAGGAGTCGTGGTCCCGCCGCGGATCGCGAATTCCCACTCGGCCTCCGTGGGAAGCCGCACGCGCTTACCGCTCTTGCGCGAGGCCCAGCCGACGAACGCATTCGCGTCGCCGTACGAGACGAGGACGACCGGGTGCTCGTCGGTCTGGACGAAGCCCGGATTGCGCCAGGTGAAGTCCTTCTTCTGCACGAGACCGGGCTTGCCGCCGTCGACGGACTTCCCTTCCCAGCCGGAGCCGCCGCTCGGGCCCTTCTCGGCGTCGGTCACGTAGCGCGTATCCGAGACGAACTTCGCGAACTGCCCGCGCGTGACGGGGAACTTCCCGATCCAGAAGTCCTTCGAGATCGTGACCTGATGGGCGGGCTCTTCGTCCTTCTCGTGACCGGGGTCGCCCGGCGCGGAGCCCATCGTGAACGAGCCGTGCGTGACCCGACGCGTGGCGAGCGTCTGCCCGCCGAGGTCGAGGATCATGTCGTCCGGAGTGGCCGGCGCGGTAGCAGCACCGCCGTCGGCGCGGGCATCCGTCACGACGGCGAGCGCGCAGGCGAAGCCCAGCCCGACGATTGCCGCGGCGAATCGCATCCCGACCGTTCTACACGGACAGGCGATGTACGGCGACCCTTGAGCGTGGCCCCACACCCTCTATGCTCGGGCTATGGCGAAGAAACTGACCCTCGAAGAGCACGCCGACCAGATCCGCGACGACCTCAAGGTCCCGCACCAGAGCGTCGTGTTCGCGCACGCCGTCGAGGCCGGCTATCTCGCCGCGCGCGCGGACGGCGAAGTCGATACGAACGAGCGCCTCGTCCTGACGAAGGCCGTCGAGCTCCTCAGCAAGGGCGCGGTCATCGAGTGGGAGACCGAACAGCTCCTCGACGAGTGTCAGACGCGCGCCGAGAAGGACGGCGCCGAGGCGCGTGCGACCAAGGTCGGAGAGGCGCTGAAGGAGCTCGGTCAGGCCGAGGCCGGCCTGCTGGTCGCGGCCTTCGTGGCGCGCGCGACCAACGGCGTCGAGAAGTCCGAGGCCGAGGTGCTGAAGGCGATCGGCAAGGCGGCGGGCCTCACGGCCGACAAGGTGAAGACGATCGTGAAGCGCGCGACCGACCTCGGCGACTGAGATAGCCGGCTTCTAGAAGGTACCGACGAGGCCGAGGCCGCCGCCCTTGTCGCCCATGCGCATCGGGAGGACGCGGACCTCGCCGAGATCGTTGCGGACGAGCACGGTCTTCGGCGACGTGATGCCGACGATGAGCATCGTGGCGCCTGCCGCCTGCGCGATGCCGTCGATCGCGAGCGTCACGTTGCCGGACGACGACTCGGTGCGCGTCATCTGCAGGAACGGACCGGCGACGGGCACGTAGAGGAAGTCGCCGTTGTCCTTGCCGCCGAACGCCTTGTTCGTGTCGGAGATGGCGGCGCCGACGAGCACCGAGAGAAGATAGAGCACGCCGAACGTGACCGCGCCGCCGACGACGAGGCCGCTGCGAACGCGCGACTCGGCGTGATAGCCCGGAGGAATGGGCTCGCCCTCGTCGTAGTCCTTGATGACGCGAGGGCCGCTGAGCGCGACGCTCTGGGGCATGTAGACCTGCTGCGTCGGCTGCTGGAGCGGCGCGATGTACTCACCGTTCGGCGCTTGCGCGGAAGCGGGCGGAGGCTGCGACGGAGGCAGGGTGCTCTGCGCGTAGGCGCGAGGCGCGGCGAGCGTCGTGACGAGCACGGCGGCGGTGACGGCGGACGCGAAGCGAAGGTGGAAACAACCGGACATCGAGGAACCTCCAGGCAACGTCGCCCCAAGCACAGGTCGTACCAGCAGAAGAGGTCGGCGGGCAATTCGATGAAAGCGCTTCCGTACCGGCGTTTCGTCGTTCCGCGTGAACCGGACGCTTCGGACCTGTGACCAGTCGGTCATGGTCCGAAGAGCAGTCACGAGGGCCCGCTCAGCCATTTCAGGAGGAACACCGCCGCGACCACGAGGAGGACGAAGACCGCGAACATGACGAATGCGGCGACCTTGCCCGTGAAGAAAGGCTTCGCGACGGGGGCCGGCGGTGGACCGATGTGCGGCCCGTAGACCGGCACGCTGGGCATCGTCATACGCATCGCGGGGAGCGGGATGCTCATCGCGCTCTCGGCGGCGGCGCCGACGCGCGAGAGGCTTTCGCCTGCGTCGGTCGGAGCGAGCGGCGCCTCGGCGTTCGGCAGCGCGTCCTTGTCCTTCTTCCAGGGCTCGTCCGGCTGATCGGTCGTGACGAGCGCATCGCTGCTCGGCCGATCGTCGGCGGTCGCGAGCGCGAGCGCGCCTTCGCGCAGCTCGCTCGTCTCGACGACGCCGTCGTGCATCGACGCGCGCTTCTCCCACGGCGTCATCGACTTCTCGAGCTGCTCGCGCCATCGCTCGAGCAGCTTCACCAGCGCCGCTTTGCCCTTCGCGAGATCGAAGCCGGCACGCACGGCGTCCGCGAGCTCCTGCGCCGTGACGGTGCGGGCCTGCGGATCGGGAGCGAGCGCGCGATCGAACGCGGCGCGAACGCCCGCGGGAAGCTCGGGACGCGTCTTCGACAGCGGGAGCACCTTGCCCTCGGACATCGCGAGGAGGACGCCGCTCGCCGTGTCGCGGAAGCGCGCGTACGGCGTGCGACCGGTCGCGACGCGCAGCGCGAGGAGCGCCGCGCAGAACACGTCCGCGCGCTCCGTGACGGCGCCTCCGCGCGCCTGCTCGGGAGCCATGAGCGCCGACGCCGTGCCGTGCTCCGTGATGCTCACGTGCCCGAGCGGCGCGATGATCGAGCGGAGGCGCGTCCATCCGAAGTCGCCGAGCTTCGTGCTGCCGTCCCATCCGACGACGACGCTGCCCGGTCCGACGGAGCGATGCAGGATGGGGGCGCTCGCGCCGGCGTGATCTCTCTGCGAGTGTGCGAAGGCGAGCGCCGAGAGGACGCGCTCGACGACGTACCATCCGGCGTCGTCGGGCAATCGAACGCCTCGCTGCGTCGCGAAGCGGAGCAAGCGCTGGAGCGAGACGCCGGGCAGGAACTCGGTGACGAGCGCGGCGACCTCGTCCTCGAGCACCATCGCGCGCGTCTGGACGATCGCGTCGTGCGTGAGCCGCGCGCCGAGCGACGTCTCGTGCGAGAGCTCGGACGCGACCTCGGGAGGGATCGGTCGATCGAGCAGGACCTTGACGACGACGAGGTTTTTGCCCTTCGTCCGTGCGAGGACGATCTCGGGCCCGCCCTCGGACGCGAGCGACTGCAGCGGCGAGAACCGTGCGAGCGCTGCATGGCGGAACGCTCCCTCGATGACCGGCACGCATCGATGCTACTGCGCCTGTCGGCCGTGGTCAGCTCGCACCATGTGCGGGGGTGTAGTGCAACCCATTTGCCGCGATGTTTTTCGGGGGATCCGCGCGCACGAGGCGCAGCACGCTCGGCGCGCGATCCGCTACGACGGACGGATGGCGCGCGCCGGAGATGCTCCGTTCGTCCAGGTGTGGAAGCTCGTGAAGCCCGTGCGCATCGCGTGGTGAATGCGAGGGCCGGTGTGTCGACGGATCGCGAGCATCCGGATCTCCAGCGCGCGCTGCTCGAGAAGGAGGGCGTCCGCTTCGGCCGTGACGGGACGCTCGATCTCGAACGCCATGCGTGGAAGCCGCGGACAGCGCCACGTTGATCGCGCCGCCCGCGCAGTGTAAGCCTGCAGTCCGTTCCAACACGCGCCCGTAGCTCAGCTGGATAGAGCGTCGGCCTTCGAAGCCGAATGTCGTAAGTTCGAATCTTACCGGGCGGGCTTAGATTTCTCGGCTCGGACCTCGGAAGCCGGATCTCGCAAGTTCGAATCGTACCGGGAGTGCAAAGCATCTCGCGGTCCCGTCCGCGCCGACGCGTGCCGCTATCCGGCGCTCCCGTCGGACGACGTCTTCGTTGCGCGGCGTAGGCGAGCTTGCTGCTCGACGGCATGGATCACGGAAGGCTCCCTGCGTTGCGTCCGAAGAGCCTGAACGGCTCGCACGCCAATGCCGAGGCAGTCGCTCAGATGACGGCTCGGAACGTCCGGACCTGCGGCGTGCACCGCGGCTCGACGAGCCCTGAGCACCTCGGCCGAACGACCGCGTAGATCGGCGAGCGCAAGCGCAGCCGCAGCCGCGTCGGCGAGGACGTCGAGATCGAGCGGTGCGCTCACGTCGAACGCCCCCGACGGAAACTGTCCGACAAGATCCTCCCGGCGGACCCGCGGCAGGTGCGCGCGGACGCGAGCGATCAGTGACGTCTCGAGAACGCGCAGTCCGAGGAGGTCGGGCAGGCTCGTTCCTTCGCGGGCGCGATCGAGATCGAGTTGATGCCGGGAGTCCTGCCGATGAGCGTAGTGGAAGGTGTTGTATGCGTGCTTCTGATCGTGGAGAGGTCGGATGCGGGCACGTTCGAATCGGACGGCGAGGCCGAGCTGCCACACGAGCGCAGTCTCGACGTAGCGCGCGAACGCCCCCGCGGAGGCGCGGTCCGTCGCGAGAGCCGCATGAACGTGGTCGGCGGCCGCGCCGAACGCCAAGAGGCCGCGCCCTTCCCCCTGCCCCAGCACGACCCGAGCGACGGCGCGAAGCGCCGCCTGTGTGGTGGCGATCGGCCGGTCGTCCTCGAGCCGGATCGTCACGTGAAATCCGATGGGCTCGCGGGTCAGGCGGCGATCGTGCGGGTCACGATAGAAACGATCGTGGGCCGTCCGATCGCCGACGCTATGAGGTGGAGATGACGATTTACGCACTTGGAGGTTCCTCTGCCCTCCCTGTCGTCCGCCGATGACGCGAAGTTGCTGGATT
>JAQBQJ010000087.1 GCA_028287065.1 Labilithrix sp.
TCCGATCTTTCGTACCGCCGATCACACCCGACCCCGCTACACTGCCGCCCGCTCATGACGACGCGCCTCCTGCTCGTTCGCCACGGCGCCACCGTGCTCTCTGCCGAGGATCGCTTCGCCGGGGCGACCGACGTGGAGCTCTCCGACGAAGGTCGCACGCAGGCGCAGGCGCTCGCCGAGCGGCTCGAGGAGCTGCCGATCGCAGCGATCTACGCGAGCCCGATGAAGCGCACCGTCGAGACCGCGACGATCCTCGGAACCCCTATGAACAAGGCGATTTCGACCGATCCCGGCCTCCGCGAGATCAGCCACGGACGCTGGGAAGGACTCACGCGCAAGGAGGTCGAAGCGCGCTTCGCCGACGAGTACGGCGCATGGGAAGAAGACCCATTCACGTTCGCGCCCGAAGGCGGCGAGTCCGGTCTCTCCGTCATGGCGCGCGCGCTCCCCGTCATCCGCGCCATCGTCCTTCGTCATCCCGACGAGACCGTCGCCGTCGTCTCGCACAAGGCGACCATCCGCCTCGTCCTGTCGAGCTTGCTCGGCATCGACGCGCGCGGCTATCGCGATCGCCTCGATCAAGCGCCCGCATGCCTGAACATCCTCGACCTCAAGGATCCGGTGCGCGCGCGGTTGATGCTCTACAACGACACGTCGCACTACGCGCAGCACACGCGCCGCGCCGAGGGCCACCTCTCGAAGTGGTGGGATGCGAAGTAGACGCACGACCGTCGCGCTCCTCGCGCTGCTGCTGGCCGTCCCGGGGGCGCTGTTCGCCGCGCGCTCCGACGCGAGCGCCGCGCCGTCCGACGTCGTCGACCCTGACGCCGGCGGGCCCGAGGCCGATCCGAACGCCGAAGACGCTTCCGCCCCCCAGGCCGCCGCCTCTGCGGCCCCCACGTTCCACGGCGTGACCGCCACGAATCCCGTCCTCGGCATCGATCATCCCGATCCCGACGTCCTCCGGCTCGCGGATCCCACGACCGGACGCGTGACGTACTACTTGAGCGCGACCGTCGGCACCGGCGACATCGACCTCTACACGTCGCCGGATCTCCTCACGTGGACGAAGTCGCCGAAGGGCCTCTTCGACGCCGCCGCGCGCGCCGTGAAGGGCAAGTCGCTCTCGCTGAACGGCAACGAGTACTGCTCGATCTGGGCGCCGCAGCTCTCGCAGCTCGGACCGTCGTCGTTCCTCCTCTCGTTCACCGCGTCGCGCACCACGGCCGTGCAGGACCCCTGCCCCGGTTACGGCGAGAACGGCGGCGTGTTCTGGGCCACGGCGTCGTCGCCGCTCGGACCGTTCGCGCCGGCGTCACGCGTAGGCGAGCCGGCGACGTTCGGTGCGAGCCCCGCATGCGCGATCAAGGACCAGCTCCCGCACAGTCGCGACGTGCTCACCGACGACTGCCAGGGCGGCTTCTGCCATCAGATGGTGCGCCTCGACTCGCACACGTTCCGCGATTCGAAGACCGGCCGCGCTTGGTCCGCGTACAGCTGGTACACGAACACGCCGCCGCAGACGCAGTTCGAGAGGGACAACTACGGCGAGCACATCCACGTCGTCGAGCTCGATGCGAAGGACCCGCGGTTCGTGAAGTGCGACCCGTCCACGCCGCAGATCTTCGCGTCGAACGCGCGCGACGGCGCGACGATCGCGAAGCTCGGTGCGTACTGCCCGCGCTGTACCGAGCAGCTCCGCTTCGACAAGGGTCGCTTCGACGAAGACTTCGTGCGCGACGGCGTCCCGTGGGCCGTCAACGAGGGCGCGAGCATGATCCGGCGCGGCGAGTACGTGTACCTGTTCGTCAGCGGCGGGCTGTTCGACTCCGCGTTCTACTCGGTGTTCTTCATCGCCGCGAAGACCGTCGAGGAGCTCGCGATCGACAGCGAGACGCGGATCGTCGGCCGCTTCCTCGTGCCGAGCAAGGACCAGTCGTTCGGTCACGGCTCACCGGTGCTCGGGCCCGACGGCAAGAGCCTCTACTTCCTCCACCATCGGTTGCAGCACGGACCCTGCAAGACGTCCGGCGCGTGCGCGCGCGACGTGTGGCTCTCGCCGGTCGAGTTCGAGGACCACGACGACGGGCTCGGCGACGTCTGGATCAAACCCCGGTTCCCCGCCGAGACCCCGGACGTCACGGTCGCCGTGCCCGACTAGCTCGTCATTTCCGCCTCTTGCGCACATTTCCCTACGCCATCTGTAAACACATGAGGTTGCTGGTTAAATTCAGCATTTCTTGACGGACGCGACTTTCCGCCACTAGCCTGCGCGCCCGTCGTGCGACGTGCTCGGCGCTGAGCAAAATGGCCGCGAAACCCTCCGCGAAATCGTCCCCGAAGAAGGACTCCGTAGCCGCGGTTGCGGCTATGAATCCGACGCGCAAGCCGTCCAAGCGAAAGCTTGTGGTCGCGACCCCCGTGGAGCCCCCGCCCAAACAGCTCACGCTCGAGGAACGGTGGGCTTCGCTCCAGGAGCGCCTGCTCAAGGCCGACCCCGAGTTCCAGCGCGCGTACCAGGAGAGCCTCGATATGTCGTGGATCTACCACGACAGCGCGCTCGAGGGCTCCGTGTACACGCCGATCGAGCTGCGCTCGGCCGTCGACCGCGTCGACCGCGTGAGCGGCAGCCCGGAGATCGACCCGAACGGCGGCATGGGCGGAGGTAGCGGCATAGCGACCGTCGCGCCGATGGCCTTCCCGCCCGGCGGCAGCACCGGCACCGACTCGAGCATCCAGCCGATCTGCGAGGAGATCCGCCGGCACCGCGAGGCGCTCGAGTTCATCCGCGACTTCGCGACGAAGAAGCGGATGCCGATCACGATCGACGTCGTGAAGAAGATCTACCTCATCCTCCATCCGGAAGAGGGAGACATCAAGACGGTCAAGTACCGGAAGGACATCCCGCAGCACCGCCTGTACTTCCACGAGTACGCGCCGCCCGACAAGATCACCTACAAGGTCCGGCAGATCCTCGACTGGACGAACGATCCCGAGACGCGTCGCACGCGCAGCGCGGTCCGCATCGCGGCGCGCGCGCACTACGATCTCCTCCGCGTGTTCCCGTTCGCCACGGACAGCGGCAAGGTCGCGCGCCTCTTCATGAACCTCCTGCTGCTCCGGAATGGGTTCCCGCCCGCGATCGTTCATTCGACCGAGCGGCAGCGCTATTACGAGGCGCTCAAGGGCGCGAGCGCCGTCATGACGCAGATCGTCCACGAGTCGATCGAGAACAACCTCGCATCGGTCGAGAAGCTGCTCGAGGCTCACGAGAGCAAGGGCTACGCCGTCAAGGTGTAGCTGGACGACGTGAACGAGGGATGCTGACCCGGCGGATCATCCCGTGTCTCGACGTGAAGGACGGACGCGTCGTCAAAGGCGTGAAGTTCGTCGACCTGCGTGACAAGGGCGACCCGGCCGAGCACGCGCGTCGCTACGACGAGGAAGGCGCGGACGAGATCACGTTCCTCGACATCACCGCGACCACCGAAGGCCGTCGCGCGATGCTCGACGTCATCGCCCGCACGGCCGACGAGACGTTCACGCCGCTCACGGTCGGAGGCGGAGTCCGCGCCGAGAGCGACGTCGAGGCACTGCTCGCGGCGGGCGCCGACAAGGTCAGCCTCAACTCCGCCGCGGTCTCCGAGCCAGAGCTCGTCCGCCGCTGTGCCGACCGCTGGGGCTCGCAAGCGATCGTCGTCGCGATGGACGTGCGGCGGTCGCCAGTCAGCGGCGACGCCGGCGCAACGACGAATTGGGAAGTCGTGACCCACGGTGGTAGGACTCGGACGGGTCTCTC
>JAQBQJ010000010.1 GCA_028287065.1 Labilithrix sp.
TGGTACCGGTCGGAGCACGTCCAGGATTTTCGGCGCGTGGCCCGTGTCGACAGCTGCATCTACACGGCGGCGCGGTCATCCTCCACCGGTGCGACGTGCCTCTCGATCCATCGGCCCTGGGGCGCAAAGCCGTTCTCGGAGCGAGAGCGTCTGCTCGTCGACGCCTTTCACCAAGCATGCCGCTGGCTCCACGCGCCGTCACGGACCATCGAGGGGGCTCTGCTCCGCGGCCTCGGCCCCCGCCTTCGTGAGACGTTGCAAGCGCTCGCCCGGGGACTCAGCGAGAAGCAGATCGCGGCGGAGCTCGGGTTGAGCCGGCACACGGTCCACGAGTACGCCAAGGCGCTTCATCGGCACTTCGGTGTTTCGAGCCGGAGCGAGCTTCTCGCGCTCTGCCTCGGAACGAGCTCCGGCTCGTAGCACGAGCGAGATTCGCGACCCTTCGGTGGCCTTTGACGATTCTCTGGGAGCCGGGGAGGAGCCGAGAATGCTGAGCGGTGCGAAGGAAGGGACTTGAACCCTTACAGGAGTTACCCCACCGGAACCTGAATCCGGCGCGTCTGCCAATTCCGCCACCTTCGCGAGGGGAGAGGACGGCACACTAGTCCACGATTCTCGGGGGCTGCAAGCGGATCAGAGGTTCTCGACGCTCTTCAGGAGCTCCGACACGAAGTTCACGCGCGGGCGGATGAGCCCGGCGCGGAGGACGCGCGGCGGCGACCTCATCGTGAAGCCGTACGCGCTGTTCTGGTCACCCGCGAGAGGGTCGCCGGGGAAGGTCACCACCTGGCTGCCGTCCACGCGCGCCTCCGTGTACTCCGTGGTCGTGACGGTCGCAGGGGCGGACGTAGGTGCCTGGGCGGACGCGGTCGCAGCGAGGGCGAGCGTCGCCATGGCGACCGCGGAAACGAGGCCGATCTTCATCGATTTTACCTTTCGCGAGAGTCGTCGCGCGCGTTTGAACACGTCGGCAGCGCGCCGCGTCCAACGGAGTGGCGCGCGCCTCGCACCATGGAACGCTTGCGGCGCGTTCAGGCTTGGGCGAAAACGAAGGGCGATCCTTATCGCCTCGGAGAACCGATCATGACCCGGAATCTTCTTACCCTCATCGCTTTCTCGGGCGTCGTCGCCCTCGTCGCCTGTTCGAGCGTGGAGGACGACAAACTCGGCTCTTCCGACTCGTTCTGCTCCGAGAAGGCCGCGGCCGAGTGCTCGAACCTCGCCGGCGTGTGCGGAGCGAGCGACCCCGTCTGCAACGAGAAGCGCAAGAACATCTGCAACACCGCGGCCTCCGCTGCGACTGCGCAGGGCCGCAGCTACCGCGCCGAGGCCGCGCAGGCCTGCCTCGACAAGATCAACGAGATCTTCAAGGAGAAGGTCATCAGCGGCGAGGGCGACGCCCAGGTCACGAAGACCTGCGAGCGCGTCTACGGCGGGACGATCGCCGAGAACGGCCCGTGCACGCAGTCGTTCCAGTGCGAAGGCGCGCTCATCTGCGATCGCGGCATCTGCATCGCGGAGTCGCCCGTCGCCCTCAAGGGCCAGTGCAACAACGCCGGTCAGGTCTGCGAGAAGGGCACCTACTGCCAGGCGCAGGGCGGAACGAAGTTCTGCGTCGAGAAGAACAGCATTGGCGACACGTGCGGCCCCGATGCGCCGTGCCTCGAGGACCTCCTCTGCGACAAGACCTGCAACCTCAAGATCAAGGGCGGCGAAGCCTGCTCCACCGACGACGAGTGCGCGCCCGAAGCGCCGTACTGCGACACGCTCCAGAAGAAGTGCCGCCCGAAGTACCAGGCCGGCACCGCCGCCTGCAAAGAGTACGGCAGCCAGCTCTGAGCGGCACGTCGCGCCGCGCTCTCTCGCGCTCCTCCGAGGACGCACAAAAGCGAAAACGTCGGTGGCTCTCGCGAGCTACCGACGTTTTTGCTTTATCGAGTCGCAGCGCTGCTGCTCACGCGAGCGGAACGCTGCGCTCGATCGAGCTCACTTCTTCGCGGGCGGGGTCGCCGCTGCGCCGCCGGCGGGCGCCGGATCGACGATGTTGAACTCGACGCGGCGGTTCTGCATACGACCGGTCGGCGTGGAGTTGTCGCCGATCGGCTTCGTGACGCCGAAGCCCTTCGACGTGAGGCGGGCCTTGTCGATGCCACGCTCCGTGAGCGCCTTGAGGACGGCGGCTGCGCGATCCTGCGAGAGCTTCATGTTCGCGCCGGCATCGCCTTCCGCGGACGTGTGGCCGTCGATGGAGACCTTCTTGATCTTCTCGTTTTCCTTGATCGTCTTCGCGATCTCGTCGATGAGACCGAACGACTCCGGCTTGATGACGGCGTTGTTCTTGTCGAACGCGATCTGCTCGGTGATCGTGATCTTGCCCTCTTCCACCTTGACGCGACCGAGCGCCTTCGGCGGCTCAGCAGCCTTCGGCGGCTCCGGGGCCGGCGGCGGCGGCGGCGGCGGCTCCGGCGGCGGCGGCGGCGGCGGCGTTGCTGCCTTCGGCTCCGCGTTGCCGAGCTTTGCTTCCGCGTGGCAGCCGCCAATGAACGAGGCGAGCAGACCCAGCGAACAGATTCCAAGGATAACGCGCTTCTTCGTCGACATGTTCTCGATGCCTCCCGCTCCCGCTCGACCGCGCAAGCCGCGCGCGAGGGAGCCATGCGAATACCGAACTACCTGAATCGTTTTCCCGTTGGCCAAGATGAGTTTTCGGGTCTTTCGATGCGTCCGGAACTCGCGTTTGCACCGGCACGGTAAGGGAAACCCAAGCGCTTGGGAAGGGAAAGCCGCCTAAATAGCGTTTGCTGGTGGTACGGTTCCCGTGGGATGGCGGAGGACGCGTCAGACGAGGCGCCGTCGCACGGGATTTCAGGGGCCGAATCGGCCTCCGAGGCCGCCGCCGCAGTGCGTCGACACTGGGAAGATCTGGATCGCCGACTCGGCTCCGGAAGCCCCGGCGAAGACGGCGTTCGCCTCGGGCGCGCCCGATCGGCGACCCTCGCGGCGCTGCTCGAGAGCCTCTACGCGAAGGCCGTCGCCGCGACCGGTGTCGTCGACAACGTCGTGCTCGCGGCCGTCGGCACCTTCGGTCGAGGTGCGGTCGCACTCCGCTCCGACATCGACGTTCGCCTCGTCGTCCGATCCGGAAACAAGAACCGCGAGGCCGGAGCGAAGCTCGCCGACGCGCTCCTGTATCCGTTGTGGGACGCGGGGCTCTCGGTCGGGCATCAGGTCGTCGACGCCGGCGAAGCGCTGGAGCTCGCGCAGACGGATCTCGCGACCGCGACCTCGCTGCTCGACCTCCGCTTCCTCGCCGGCGACCGCGCGATCCTGACGGAGATCGAAGAGCGGGCCTACGCCGGGCTCTTCAGCGAGGGTGAGCTCGCGCGGTTCGTCGAGCGCCTCGAGGAGGAAGCGGCCTCGCGCCACGCTCGCTTCGGCGGCTCACTCTACCTGCTCGAGCCCGAGGTGAAGGCCGGGGCAGGGGGGCTCCGCGATCTGGACATCGGTCGCTGGGCGGCGCGCGCGCGGTATCGCACGCGCGACAACGACGAGACCGGTACCTGGGCCGAGCTCGTGCGCGTCGGCGTGCTCGTCGCCCGCGAGGCGCACGAGATCACGCGCGCCGAAGAGTTCCTCTGGCGCGTCCGCAACCGACTCCACGCGCACGCCGGTCGGAAGAGCGATCGGCTCACCTTCGATCAGCAAGAGTCGATCGCGCTCGAGATGGACTACGCGAAGACGGGCGCCGGCGCCGCCGACGAGCAGGAACAACGCGCGGCGGCCGCCGAGCGGTTCATGCAGGACTACTTCGGCCATGCACGGGTCGTGTCGCGCGCGCGCGATTCGCTGCTGCTGCGCGCGACGCCGCCGAGGCGCGGTCGCGGCCGCCCCGTCGAGGTCGATCTCGGCAACGGCGTCCGGCTCTTCGACGGACAGGTCACGGTCGATCCGGCGCAGCTCGCCGAGGCGCCCTCGCTCGCGCTCCGCGCGTATGCGGCATGCGTCCAGAAGAAGGCGCCGATCCTGCCGTTCGCACGCGACGCGATCGCGCGCGCCACGGCCGACGCCGACTGGGCCTCGCGTCTCCGCGCCACGCCGGAGGCGGCGCGCCTCTTCGTCGAGCTCCTGTGCACCGTGCGCGAGGTGCAGCTGAAGCGCGGCTCGATCGCCGCCGAGCTGCACGAGGTCGGGCTCCTGCTCGCGATGATCCCCGAGTTCGCGCCGGTCACGGGGCGCGTGCACCACGACGTCTACCATGTGTACACGGTCGACGTTCACTCGGTGGCCGCGGTCGATGCGCTGCGTGCGCTGTGTCGCGGCGAGAACGCGCACGACCGTCCGCTCGCGAGCCGCCTCGCGGCCGAGATCGCGAGGCCCGCGCCGCTCTTCCTCGCGACGCTCCTCCATGACGTCGGCAAGGGTTACCCGGATGCGAGTGGCTCACGGAAGAACCACTCGATCACCGGCGCGGATCTGTGCGACACGATCCTGCCGCGTCTCGGCATCTCGCCCGACGACGCCGCCGAGGTGCGCGCGCTCGTGCGCGATCACCTCGTGATGTACCACGTGGCAACGCGTCGCGACCTCGACGACCCGGCCACCACCAAGGACTTCTGCGCGCAGCTCCGCGGACGCGAAGGGCTCCGCGATCTCTATCTCCTCACCGTGTGCGATCTCACGACGACTTCGCCGACCGCGATGACTTCGTGGAAGGCACGCATGCTCGACGAGCTGTACTTCGCGGCCGACGCGTCGTTCGGCGGCGCCGACGCATTCGACGTCGCGCGCACGAAGCGCGTGAAGGACGCCGCGCTCGCCTGCTGGCAGCAGAAGAAGAGCGACCTCGAGGCGTTCCTCGCGTCGATGCCGGAGCGGTACCTGCTCTCGAACGCGCCCGACGCGATCTGCGCGCATGCACGGGTCGCCCTCGATCGCACGCGCGAGCGGCGCGCGGTGCAGGCCGCGCTCGTTCCGTCGCGGCACCCCGAGGTCAGCGAGCTGTGCGTCGTCGCGGAGGACGCGCCCGGCCTCCTCGCACGTATCGCGGCGGCGATCACCGCGAGCCGCCTCGAGGTCCTCGGCGCGCAGGTCTACTCGCGCAAGGTCGGGAGCACGACGGAGGCCGTCGACCTCTTCTGGGTGCGCGACGCGCGCGGCAATGCGGACGGGGTCGCGCAGGCCATGCCGCGCCTCCTGCGCGATCTCGAGAGCCTCTGCTCCGGCGCGACGTCCGCGGACGAGCTGCTCCAGGACCGCATCGGCACCGCCTCGCCGTGGCGCGAGCGGCCGAGCCCCGCGGTCCTGTCCGAGGTCGTCGTCGACGATCGCGCATCGCCCGGGCACACCGTCGTGGAGGTCTTCGCGAAGGACCGCCCCGGTCTGCTCTACAGTCTCGCGCGTGCGATGCACGAGCTCGGCCTCGGCATCGCGCTCTCGAAGATCAACACCGAAGGAACGAAGGTCGCCGACGTGTTCTACGTCAACGAGCTCGACGGCTCCAAGGTCGCACCCGGTCCGCGTTTCAAAGCGATCCGGGACGCGCTCCTCGCCGCCGTCAGCAGCGGCAACGAATCGTCGCGCGATTCGGCCACGACCCGCGCCGCACCTGCGGCCGCAACGTGAAACAGAAAGAGGAGAGCTCATGAACCGCAGCTACGGCATCGCGCTCGGCATCTCGGCTTGCATCACGCTCGCGGCCTGCGGAGGGCCCGCGCAGCCGGCCGACAAGCCCGATCCGAGCCTCGCGCCGAGCGGACCGCCGGCGGGCACGGCTCCCGCGGCGACCGCCGGCGGCACCGACGGCCCGTCCGCGACGTCGACGAGCGACGACGTCACGAAGGGCACGGCCGCCGTGAAGGCCGGCGACTGGACGGGCGCACGCGCGGCGTTCGAGGCCGCCATCAAGAAGAACCCGAAGCAGGCCGACGCGCACTATTACCTCGGGCTCGTCATGGACAAGACGGGCGACCGCGGCTCTGCGGAGAAGAGCTACAAGACGGCGCTCGACCTGCAGCCCGATCTGCAAGAGGCCGCCGAGAACCTCACGGCGATCTACATCGAGACGCAGAAGTACGACGACGCGATCGCGATCGCGAAGAAGTCGCTCGCGCGGAACGCGAAGAATCCGGAGATGCAGCTGAACCTCGCGTTCGCGCTCTCGCGGAAGGGCGACGTCGACGGCGGCTCGAAGGCGTTCGAGGACGCCGTGAAGCTCGCGCCGAACGACGCGCGCTTCTACGTCGGTTACGCCGAGCATCTCGCCGCGGCGCAGAAGACGGACGAGGCGATCGCGAAGTTGAAGCAGGCGCAGCGCGTCGCCGGAGACGACCCCGGGATGCTCGGGACGATCGGGTACACGTTCAAGACGCTACGTGACGTGCCCGACTGCATCGCCGTGTTCGACAAGGCGATCTCGATCAAGGACAACGCCGACTTCCGCACGAACCGTGGACAGTGCAAGTACGCCGCGAAGGACAAGGCGGGCGCGATGGCCGACTTGCAGGCAGCGATCGCGAAGGACGCGACGTTCGCCCCGGCGCATTACTGGTACGGGTCGTGGATGCACGAGGACGGCAAGTTCGCCGAGGCCATCGCCGAGTACGACGCGTACCTGAAGGCTGCGCCGAAGGGCCCGATGGCCAAAGCCGCCGAGGCGAAATCGAAGCTGGCGAAGGACAAGAAGAAGCCGGAAAAGCCCGGCCCGAAGAAGTAGCGCGACGATCCGAGAAGTCTGAGAAAAGCGCGAAAGCGCTAAGGTTTTTTGTTCGAGACACGCGCGAGGGGGACGCGTGTCTCGAACAAGAAATCGCTTTGCGCTTTCGCGCTTTTCTCGGACTTCTCGAATCTTCAGCTCACCGGTCGCGCAAACCCACACAGCACGCGCAGTCCTGCGTGTGCGAGAGCCTGCGCACCCGAAGGACTTCGCGTGAACAGCGGCGCCGCTGTTAGGCTGGGGGGCTGATGCGCGAGCAGTCTCCCGTCGTGCCCGGTGACCTCGTCGACGGCAAGTACCGCATCCAGACCATCCTCGGGATCGGCGGCATGGGCGTGGTCGTGCGCGCGATGCACGAGCAGCTCGGGCGCTCGGTCGCGATGAAGTTTCTCCTCCCCGAGATGCTTCGGAGCACCGACATCGTGCAGCGATTCGAACGCGAAGCGCGCGCGACCGCGCGGCTCCAGAACGAGCACGTCATCGACGTCATCGACGTCGGGCGGCTCCCGAGCGGGGAGCCGTTCATCGTCATGGAGTACCTCGAGGGCCAGGACCTCGCGAAGCTCATCGCGGAGCGCGCAGGTACGCTCGGCATCGACGAGATCGTCGACATCATGAGCCAGATCTGTGTCGGCGTGTCCGAGGCGCACGCGAACGGGATCGTGCATCGCGACCTCAAACCGCAGAACGTCTTCGTCATCACGCGTCGAGACGGGCGCAGACACATCAAGGTCCTGGACTTCGGGATCTCGAAGATCGCAGGAGACGTCGGCGGTGCGCTCACGCGAACGTCGGACGTGCTCGGCTCGCCTTATTACATGTCGCCCGAGCAGCTCCTCGCGACGCGCGACGTCGGTCCTTCGGGCGACGTCTGGGCGCTCGGCGTCATCCTCTACGAGATGCTCACCGGTGCCGTTCCATTCCGGGGCGAGACGCTCGCGCAGATGATGATGCGGATCATCCAGTCGCCGCACGTGCCCATACCGGAGGCGCGCGGCGACGTCCCGCAGTGGCTCGCCGGTCTCGTCGATCGCTGCCTGCAGAAGGATCCCGCACAGCGCATGCCGAGCGTCGACGCGCTTGCTTCGGCGCTCCTCGCGCGCGGCGCCGGCCCCGCTCCGCCGCAACCTTCGCTGCCTCACTCGTCGACTGCGCTCATGCCTCACAGCGCGCAGACCGCGCTGCATCCCTCGTCCGGCCAAGTCCCGAACGCGGCGCCGGCGGCGACCATGCTGCACTCCTCGCCCTCGATGCCCGGACACAGCGCGCAGCTTCCCCAAGGCGCGAGCACCAACGTCGGTTGGGGCCACAGCTCGCAGCCAGGCATGACGCAGATCCCGACGAGGGGAGGCAAGCCGATCGTCGTCCTCGGAGCGGTCGTCGCGGTGGTGCTCCTCTCCGTGGGCGGCTTCGGCCTCCATCACTTCATGAAGGCGCGCGCGGGAGAGACCGTGGCCACGAAGCCGGTGAATGCGCCTCCCCCTCCGCCAGCGACGTCGTCGGCGTCGATCGAGACCGCGACGTCGACGACAACGACGACGGCCGAGGCGACACCCCCGGCGAGCGTTGCCCCGAGCGCGACCCCTGCGCCTGCGACCACGGCGAGCGGCACCAGGCCGACTGTCAGCATGGGCGCCACCGCCGCGACGACGAAGCCGCCGACCAGCGGCACGTCGCGTCCGGCGGCGACCACGGCGAAGCCACACGGAGCGGAACCGGATTTTCTTCCTTCGCTGAGGAAGTAAGATCATGCCGATGACTCGTATCTCGTCCGCTCTCGTCCTCGCCGGTGCTCTGGCCATGCCGGCCGTCGCGTTCGCGCAGGGATCGTCCAACCAGGCGGCAGCCGAGGCGCTCTTCGACGAAGGCAAGAAGCTCATGGCTGCAGGGCAACTCCCACAGGCGTGCGCGAAGCTCGCCGAGAGCCAGCGGCTCGACCCGGGCGCGGGCACGCTCTTGAACCTCGCCGCCTGTTACGAGCGCGACGGCCGCACCGCGACGGCATGGGCGACGTACAAGGAGACCATCGCCTCGGCCGACAAGTCGGGCCGCAAGGAGTGGGCAGCCGCTGCGACGAAGCGCGTGAAGGCGCTCGAGCCGTTGCTCTCGAAGCTCACCGTCGCCGTGCCCGAAGCCGCGAAGACCTCCGGTCTCGTCATCAAGCGCGACGGCGCCGTCATCAACGCAGCGGAGTGGGGACTCGCGATCCCGCTCGATCCGGGGAAGCACGCCATCGAGGCGAGCGCGCCCGACAAGAAGACGTTCGCGACGACGGTCGAGCTCGGCACGAAGGCCGACGCGCAGACCGTGACCGTCCCCGCGCTCGAGTCGGGCGCGGTCGCCGCACCGGCAGCCGTACCGCCGAGCAGCGCGACGAGGGGAGCGTCGACCCCAACCGAGCCTCCTCCGTCCACGCCGGGAGGCGACGGCGCTGCGTCGTCGCCCGGCAGCACGACGCGGATCGTCGGCCTCGTGCTGGTGGGCGCAGGCGTGGTCGGCGTCGGTCTCGGTGCCGTGTTCGGCTTGAAGGCGGGGTCGCTCAACGACGACGCGAAGGCGAACTGCAACGCCGATCAGTCGCGCTGCAACACCGCGGGCCTCGGACAGGTCGACGACGCGAAATCGGCGGCGACCATCTCCACGATCGGCTTCGTGGCCGGCGCAGCGCTCATCGCCGGCGGCGCCGTACTCTTCTTCACGTCGCCGAGGGGCGAGAAGCCGGCGGCTCGCCGCACGACGGTCACGCCGATCCTGGGCAGCACCAGCGGGCTCTCGCTGCAGGGGGCGTTTTGACGATGCGCAGGCTCCAGGTGCTCTCGTTCGTGGCCGGCACGCTCGTGCTCGGCGCTTGCGCGGCCGTGCTCGGACTTCCGGATCCGACGCTCGACGAGGCCGCGGGACCCGGCACCCCTGAAGGCGACGCGAACGCCGATGTCGTGGTCGATGCAAACAGCGGCTCGGACGCGACGACCGCGGACGTCGTCGCGCCCGATGCGAACGTCGACGGCGGCGCCTGCGATCTCGCCGGCAAGTGGGGCAACGTCACCCATCTCGATTCGCTCGCCAGCTCCTCCGACGAGGACATGGCGTCGCTCACGCCGGACGAGCAGACGATCTACTTTCGCCGCGGCTTGCCGAACGGCCAGGGCTCGAACATCATGATCGCCCATCGCACGGATGCGGGGACAGGGTTCGATCTTCCCCAACCTCTTCCCGGCGGGCCAAACTTTCCCATTCTGGCCGCCCCGTGCATCACGGCCGACGGCGCGAGGATCTACTACTCGTCAAACACAGCCGGCGCCGAGCTCGACATCTTCTGGGCGCCGATGCCGGCGGCGATGCCCCAGCAGATGGAACCAGGGTTGAAGTCGGCGCAGCTCGACTTCTGTGGCTCGCTCGCCGCCGACGGCACGATGTTCCTCTGGCGTCAGGACGCCACGACGAACGCGAACCTGGCGACGTACTTCCAGGCCTCGTTCGACCCGGCCACGAAGGTCTACGCGCCGCCGACGAGCATTCCTGGTTTCTCGAGCCTCTCGACGCCACTCGGCCCGCGCCCTGTCATCAGCAGCAATCAGCTCACGATCTTCTATTACGCGCGGCTGAACGCCAGCAGCGCCGACCACATCTACACGGCACGGCGCGCTTCGAAGAGCGATCCTTTCGCGCAGCACGCGAAGGTGGCGGAGCTGGACTCGGCGGCCGCCGACGGCCCGGCCTGGCTGTCTCCGGATGGGTGCCGGCTGTACTTCGCGTCGACGCGTGCGGGCGGTGCGGGCGGTGCCGATCTGTACGTCGCATCGCGCCCCGCAAAGTGAGCGCGTGCCTCGAACGAGAAATCCCTCTGCGCTTTCACGCTTTTCTCGGACTTCTCGGATCTTCAGCTCGCCGGTCGCGCAAACCCACGCAGCACCCGCCCACTTCCATCGGCCTCGACGGTCCCGACCGCGACGAGCGCCCCCGACTCGTCGAGCCACGCCGACGGCGCTGCGTGCGGATCCTTCACCTGGCCCGGCATCAGGCGTTGGCCATGCCCCGCTGCCGTCACGGCTTCCGGCGTGAGCACGCTGACCGGGAGAGCGCGCGCGGCCGCTCGCGCGAGCGGAAGCAGCGCTTCGCGCAGTGCTTCCGGTGAAGCGTCGAGCGCCACCGCGTCGTCGAGCGTGAATGCGCCCGAGCGCGTGCGGCGAAGCGCCGTGAGATGGCCGAACGTACCCAGCGCCTCGGCGAGATCGCGCGCCAGCGAGCGAACGAAGTAGCCCTTCGCCACGTCGACCACCACGCGCAGATGTGGGTCGGGGTCGAGCCCGCCGCCCACGATGTCGATGCGGCGCACGCCGATCTCCCGTGCCGCGAGCTCCGGCGCTTCGCCACGACGCACGAGGTCGTGCGCACGCTCGCCGCCGATGCGAATCGCCGAGATCGCCGGCGGCACCTGCATCGTCCGCGCGCGCTCGGCGTCGAGCGCGCGAGCGATACGCGGCGGAAGGGACGTCGTCGACCCTCCGGTCATGGCTGCGATCGCGTCCAGCTCGGCACGCAGCTCGTCGTCGATCTCCGCGCGCGCCGTCTCCACGCCGTCCGCGTCGAACGAGTCGGTCGCGATGCCGAGACGGATCGTCGCTTCGTACGCCTTGTCGTCCGCCGTGAGCCACGGGACGAGCTTCGTTCCGTCCTCGACGGCGACGACGAGCACGCCGGTCGCCATC
>JAQBQJ010000027.1 GCA_028287065.1 Labilithrix sp.
ACGTTCCCGGCCGGCGACGACCGCGCGCTCGCGCTCGCCGAGAGCGCGCTGGGCGCCGGTGCAGCGCGCGCCTCCATCGCGATCGACCGGCACACGCCGGACCTCACCAGCGGCGAACCCTCTCCCCTCGCGCGTCTCCACGCCGGCCTCTTCGGAGACGCCGACGCGGCCACGGGCGCGAAGGCTTCGCTTCCCGTCGCCCCCGGCAGCCGCAGCGCGGACCAGAAGGAGGTTGAGATCCTCTCCGCGCCCGGCGAGAGCCGCGAGAGCGTCGAGATCGCGCGGCTCGTGCTCGCGGAGGCCGCTCGCGGAACGAAGCTCGACCGCATCGCGGTGCTGCTGCGCGCGCCGGCCTACTCCGCGCACCTCGAAGAGGCCTTCCGCCGTGCGCACGTGCCTGCGTACTTCGCACGAGGCACGCGCAAGCCCGATCCCGCCGGTCGCGCCATGCTCGCACTGCTCGCGTGCGCGGCGGACGGCTTGTCCGCACGGCGGTTCGCGGAATACCTCTCGCTCGGCGAGGTCCCGGACGAAGACGCGGACGGCGCACCGCCCGCCGCGCCTCCTCCCGGCGATCGCGTCGCTCCTCCCGACGAAGAGACGCTCGGCGCGCTGCTCGGTGAGGTCGCGGCCGCCCTCGACGAGCGCGGGAAGATCGAGGAGGACGAGGACGCCCGCGACGAAACACGCGCGCGCCCCGTCGCCGAAGAGGATCGCGCGGCCGCGTTCGGCACCTTGCGCGCGCCTCGTCACTGGGAGAGGCTCATCGTCGACGCCGCGGTCATCGGCGGAAAGGCGCGCTGGCAGAAGCGCCTCGCCGGCCTGTACGCGAAGCTCACCGACGATCTCGCCGCCTACGTGAAGAAGGCGGAGGACGGACTGGCCGACGGCGTGCGTCGCGATCTCGCCGCGCTCGAGGCGCTGCGCAGGTTCGCTCTGCCGATCGTCGAAGAGCTCGCCGCGCTTCCCGGCGTGGGCAGCGGGGAGGGCGCGACGTGGGGCGACTGGCTCGACTGCCTCGCGAAGCTCGCCACGCGCGCGATCCGCCATCCGGAGCGCGTGCTCTCCGTCCTCGGCGAGCTCCGGCCGATGGCGCGTGTCGGTCCGGTCGACGTCACGGAGGTGCGCCTCGTCCTCGAGCGGCGTCTCTCGCAGCTCGTCGTGCGGCCGTCGGGCCGACGCTACGGCAAGGTGTATGTCGCAACGATCGAAGAGGCCCGCGGCCTCTCGTTCGACGTGGTCTTCGTTCCCGGCCTCGCCGAGAAGATCTTCCCGCAGAAGGTGGTGGAGGATCCTCTCCTCCTCGACGACGCGCGGAGGCTCCTCGGCAAAGGCCTCCCCACGAACGACGAGCGCACCGCCGACGAACGCCTCGCCCTGCGCCTCGCGGTCGGCGCTGCTTCGCGTCGCGTGGTCCTCTCGTATCCACGCGTCGACGTCGAGCAGGCACGTCCGCGAACGCCCTCGTTCTACGGGCTCGAGGTCCTTCGCGTCGCCGAAGGCGAGCTCCGCGATTTCCACTACCTCGCGGAGAGCGCGGCAAAGAAGGTCGATGCGCGCATCGGCTGGCCCGCTCCTGCCGATCGCAAGGACGCGATCGACGAGGCCGAATACGACCTCGCGCTGCTCGAGTCCGTGCTCGAGAAGAACGAGGACGCGTGCGTCGGCGAGGCGCATTACCTGCTCTCTTCCAACGATCACCTCGCGCGCGCGCTGCGCTTCCGCGGCCGCCGCTGGCTGAAGGCATGGAAGGCGGCCGACGGTCTCGTCGATCCGCCGGAAGAGGCGCTCGCCGCCATCCGCGAGCACGCGCTCGACAAGCGCTCGTTCTCGCCGACGGCGCTCCAGAACTTTGCCGCGTGTCCGTACCGCTTCCTCCTCTCTGCGGTGCACCGGCTCGCGCGACGCGAGGAGCCCTCCGCGATCGAGGACCTCGACCCGATGACGCGCGGCTCGCTGGTGCACGAGGTGCAGTTCCAGCTGCTCACGAGGCTGCGCGACGCCGGTCTCCTCCCGGTCACGAAGCCCCGCCTCGACACCGCACGCACGATGCTCGACGAGGTCCTCGCCGAGATCGGCGCGGCGGAGCACGACCGTCTCAACCCCGCGATCGAGCGCGTGTGGAAGGACACGATCGAATCCATTGCGGCCGACTTGCGCGAGTGGCTGCGTCGCATGCCCGACGAGCCCGACTGGACGCCCGCTTACTTCGAGCTCTCGTTCGGCCTGAAGGACCGCCGCGATCAGGACGCCGTCAGCAAGGACGATCCGGTCCTCCTCGACGCGGGCATCCAGCTCCGCGGATCGATCGACCTCGTCGAGAAGGACGATGCCGGACGCCTGCGCGCGACCGACTACAAGACCGGGAAGGTCCGCGCGAAGAAGGGCGACGTCATCGCGAACGGCGAGATCCTGCAGCCGGTCCTCTACGCGCTCACGATCGAGAAGCTCTTCCCCGGAAAGGAAGTGAAGGAGGGGCGCCTCTACTACTGCACCGCGACCGGGGACTTCACGAAGGTCGACATCCCGCTCGACGAGGACGCGCGCGCCGCCGCACGCCTCGTCGCGAAGACCATCGGCGACGCCATCTCGTCCGGCTTCCTCCCGGCGGCGCCCGCGAAGGATGCCTGCCGCTATTGCGATTTCAAGAGCGTGTGCGGGCCCTACGAGGAGATCCGCACGAAGCGGAAGGCGAAGGACCGCCTCAAGGGTCTCATCGAGCTACGGAGGCAGAAATGAGCGAGCCGCTCGTCGACGCGGAGGCGCGCGCGCGCATCGCGAACGATCTCGACGCGACCCTCGTCGTCGAGGCCGCCGCAGGCACCGGGAAGACCACGGCGCTGGTCGAGCGCATCCTCTCGCTCTTGCGAACCGGGAAAGCGACGCTCCGCACGCTGGTCGCCGTCACGTTCACCGAGAAGGCGGCGGGCGAGATGAAGCTCCGGCTGCGCACCGAGATCGAGAAGGCGCGCACGAAGGCGACCGATAAGACCGAGCGAAAGCACCTCGACGAGGCGCTCCGCCAGCTCGAGGCCGCGCACATCGGCACGATCCACGCGTTCTGCGCGGACATGCTGCGCGAGCGGCCCGTCGAGGCGAAGGTCGATCCCCTGTTCGAGGTCGCCTCCGAGGACGAGTCCGAGCGCCTCTACGACGAGGCGTTCACGCGCTGGTTCCAGGACACGCTGCAATCGCCCGGCGAGGGCGTCGCGCGCGTCCTCCGCCGCGCCACGCGCGAACGCGATCAAGACGGGCCCAGGTCGGCGCTTCGCAAGGCGGGTCGCACGCTCATCGAGCAGCGCGACTTCCCGACGCCGTACGAGCGGCCGGTGTTCGATCGCAAGACCGCCCTCGACGAGGTGGTCGAGCAGCTCCGCGCGCTCATGCCCTACGCCCCGAAGGGCTATCAGGACAACTGGCTCACGAAGAGCCTCTACGAGATCGGCCGCGTCGTCTCGGAGATCGATCGCCGCGAGGACGCAGGCGGTGCCGGCACGCGCGTCCGCGATCACGACGCGATCGAGGCGCAGCTCCGGCAGCTCGTCCGCTACAAGGGCTGGAGCTACACCGGCGGTCGAACGCAGTGGTTCAACAAGGCCGAAGGCATCTCGATGCAGCAGGTGCGCGACCAGCGCGCGGCCGCGAAGGAGAAGCTCGATCGCGTCCTCGACGGCGCCGACGCCGATCTCGCAGCGCTCCTCTTCCGTGAGCTCTGGGGCCTCGACGAGAGCGGCGCTCTCCGTCACGACGACGCGGGGCACGACGACACGGGGCGCGGCGACACGGGGCCGAAGCGCAAGGGTGTGGTCCGCTGCTACGAGGAGCTCAAGGCCCGCGCCGGCAAGCTCGACTTCCTCGACCTGCTGGTCCTCACGCGCGATCTGCTCCGCAGCGACGAGAGCGTGCGCGTCGGCCTGCAGAAGCGCTTCACGCATCTCCTCGTGGACGAGTTCCAGGACACCGACCCGCTCCAGGCGGACATGCTCCTGCTCCTCGCGTCCGACGATCCGAAGGAGAGCGACCCCGATCGCGTCCAGGTGGTTCCCGGCAAGCTGTTCCTCGTCGGCGACCCGAAGCAGTCGATCTATCGATTCCGCCGCGCCGAGGTGTCGCTCTACGAGACGATCAAGGAGCGCCTGCTGACGCAATCCACGTCGCCGGCGAGCCTGGTTCATCTCCGAACGAGCTTCCGAAGCGCACCGTCCATCCAGGCGTTCGTGAACTCGGCGTTCGATCCGCTGATGAAGACGAACGCGCGCAAGTCGCAGGCGGAGTACGTGCCGCTGGCTCCGAGCCGGCCCGATCCCGAAGGCCGTCCCACGATCGTCGCGTTGCCGGTGCCGCGGCCGTACTCGGACTACGGGCGCGTCACGAGCTGGAAGATCGAGGAGTCGCTGCCCGACGCCGTCGGCGCGTTCGTCGATTGGCTCGTGAACGAGAGCGGATGGACCATCACTCGCCCAACGCACGCCGGCGCGAGCGAGCCGGTCAAGATCGGCACGCGCCACGTGTGCCTGCTGTTCAAGCGCCTCCAGAGCTTCGGCAACGACGTCACGCGACCCTACGTGCGCGCCCTCGAGGTGCGGCGGCTTCCGCACGTGCTCGTCGGCGGAAAGAGCTTCCACGAGCGCGAAGAGGTCATTGCGCTGCGGAGCGCGCTCGCGGCGATCGAATGGCCGGACGACGGCATGAGCGTGTATTCGGCGCTCCGCGGGCCGTTCTTCGCGCTCTCGGACGACGCGCTGATCGCGTTCCGCCACACGCAGCGTCACCTCCATCCGCTCCGCAAGCGCGACGACGCGAAGCTCACCGACCTCACGCGTCCCGTCGGCGAAGCGCTCGACGTGCTCGCGCGGCTGCACGTCGGTCGCAACCGCCGCTCGATCGCCGACACGATCGCGCAGTTCCTCGAGGCGACGCGCGCGCATGCCGGCGTCGCGATCTGGCCGGCGGGCGAGCAGGCGCTCGGCAACATCCTGCGCGTGCTCGACATGGCGCGCCGGTTCGAGCAGGGCTCCGTCACGTCGTTCCGCGCGTTCGTCGGTCGCCTCGAAGACGACGCCGAGCGCGGCGGCGTGAACGAAGCGCCCGTCGTCGAGGAGGGCACGGACGGCGTTCGCATCATGACGGTGCACAAGGCCAAGGGCCTCGAGTTCCCGGTGGTGATCCTCGTCGATCCGACGGCGAATGCCACGTTCCGCGATCCGTCGCGCTACGTCGATGCGAAGCGGAAGCTCTGGGCCGTCCCGCTGTGCGGCGCGAGCCCGAAGGAGCTGCTCGACCGGCGCGAAGAGATCCTCGAGCAGGATCGCGAAGAGGCCATGCGCCTCCTCTACGTCGCGACCACACGAGCGCGCGACCTGCTCGTCGTGCCGATCGTCGGCGACGAACGCGACGACAAGCAGCCCGCCCCCGCATCCGGCTCGAGCGGAACGGCGAAGCCCGCGAGCGACGGGTGGCTCGATGCGCTCGATCCGGTCCTCTACCCGTCCGACCGTCGCGGCTCGAAGGCGGCGCCGGGCTGTCCCATGTTCGGCGAGGACACCGTGCT
>JAQBQJ010000050.1 GCA_028287065.1 Labilithrix sp.
GCACGTCGTTCGGATGCAGTCGCGCCGCCGATGCCGCATCGATCCGCGCGAGCTCTTCGTGCAGCGCGAGACGACCTCGCTCCTCGACGATCGCACGATGCCTCGCGCGGATCGCTTCGTCCGCGCTTGGCGCCGGCGCCAGCCCGATGACCAGCGCACGCACCCAGAAGAACGTGCCGCCGCACACGATCGGCACCTTGCCTCGCGCGCGAACGTCGTCGATCGCGCGCTCCGCGAGGGACGCAAACGTCATCGCGTCCGCCGTGTCGAGCGGATCGAGCACGTCCACGAGATGATGCGGTGCCCGCGCGCGCTCCGCGGCGGTCGGCTTGCCCGAGCCGATGTCGAAACCTCGGTAGATCTGCACGCTGTCGGCCGAGACGATCTCCCCGGAGACGCGCTCGCACGTCTCGATCGCGAGGTCCGTCTTGCCCGAGGCGGTCGGCCCGACGATGCAGAGCAAGCGACTCGGCTTCTCCTCGATCAGCGCCACGGCTCGGTCGACGCGGCGCGCGTGTGCAACGTCAGCGGCCAACCTTGCGCTCCAGCTCCGAGAACGTCATCCGCATCACGAGCGGACGTCCGTGCGGGCAGTGTCCTGCGAAGTCCACCTCGTCGAGCGCACGCAAGAGCGCCGTGACCTCGGCGGCGGAGATCGCATCGCCGGCGCGTATCGATCCGTGACACGCCATCGTGGCGAGCACGAGATCCACGGCGCCACGGAACGGACGACCGGCCGTGCGCGACACCTCGGCGACGAGGTCGCGCACGAGGCGCTGCGGCTCCGCGCGCACGAGGAGATCCGGCACGCCATGCACGGCGACCGCGGAGTCGCCGACGGCGCGCACCTCGACGCCGAGCCGCGACACCTCTTCCGCGTTCTCCTCGAGCAGCGCGACGTCGCTCGGCGTGAGCTCGACGACCTCCGGCACGAGCATGCGCTGCATGGCCACGCCGCGCATCGCGTAGCTCTTCTTCAGTCGCTCGAAGGTCACGCGCTCGGCGGCCGCGTGCTGATCGAGGACGTACATCCCGTCGTCGCCCTCGCAGACCAAGAACGTCCCTCGGATCTGGCCGACGTATCGCAGCGCGGAGTAACCCCCGCCGAATTCCGAATCCCGGATCCTCTGTTCTGCGCTCTCTGTTCCCTGTTCCTCGCGTCTCTCTCCCGCGAACAGATTCGTCTCCGGAAAAAGCGCCCTCTCCGCGTCCGCGACCGCCCGCACCGCCGCGATCGCCTCCCGCGCCGCGCCATCCATCGCACGGAGCGTCGTCACCGGCATGCGCGCGATCGGCGCCTGCGGATGAGCGCCGAGCGAAGGCAGACCGAACGCATGCGCGAGGGACGCATGCAGCTCACGCGTGATCGCGTCGAACAGACCGCGCGCGTCCGAGAACCTCACCTCCGCCTTCTGCGGATGCACGTTCACGTCCACGACCTCGGGCGGCACGTCGATCCACACGACGCCGAGCGGATAGCGGCCTGCCTCGAGCACGGAGCCGTACGCCTGCGACACCGCGCGCACGAGCTGCCGGTCGCGCACCGGTCTGCCGTTCACGAGGATGGACAGCCCCGTCGCGCCGGCACGCGCTCGCTCGGGCGGCGCGAGCATGGCCTCGATGCGGATCGCGCCGCGCTCGGCCCGACACTCGACGAGGCTCGTGCCGTCGCTGCTCATCACACCGCGCGCGCGATCGGCGCGCGAGGCGACGCGCAGGTGCTCGCGCACCGGCCGGCCGTCGCGCGTGAGCACGAACGTCACGTCGTAGCGCGCGAGCGCCATGCCGAGGAGCACGTCGCTCACGTGCGCGCTCTCCGTCGCCGTCGCCTTCAGGAACTTGCGCCGCGCCGGCACGTTGAAGAAGAGATCGCGGACCTCGATCGTCGTGCCGACGGCGCCGCCGCTCGGGCTGATCGCGGGCTTGCCGCCGCCCTCGACGACGACGTCGACGCCCTCGTTCGAGCCGCGAGGCCTCGTCCGCAGCGTGAGGCGCGACACGGAGGCGATGCTCGGGAGCGCCTCGCCGCGGAAGCCGAACGTGCCGAGGTCCGCGAGATCGGTGAAGCGCGAGATCTTGCTCGTGGCGTGGCGCTCGAGGCAGAGCACTGCGTCGTCGGGCGTCATTCCTTCGCCGTCGTCGCAGACGCGGACGAGCGTGGTGCCGCCTTGCTCGACGTCGACGACGACGCGCGTCGCGCCTGCGTCGAGCGCGTTCTCGACGAGCTCCTTCACGACGCTCGACGGGCGCTCGACCACCTCGCCGGCGGCGATCTGGTTCGCGAGCTCGTCGGTGAGCCTGTGGATGCGCCCCATCGCGATCGCTCGTCCTCGTGCCGGAGGTCAGCCCTCGGAGACCGGTTTGCCCGCGGCCTCGAAGAACTCGCGGGAGCGTGGCCTCGTGAGCGCGAACACGATGAGCGCGCTCGCGAGGGTGCGTACGACGAGCCATCCGGGCACGCCGTAGCGGCGGACGTTGTGCGTCATCGATGCAAAGCGCACGTATTGTTCGGAGGTCAGGGTCTCGCGCTGGTGGTAGAGCGTCTGCTCGATGCCCCAGTCGAGCTCGGCGTTGCGCACGTTGCTCATCACGAAGTAGCCGAGCACGACGACGACGGCCTGCGCGGTCACGACCTGGACGAGCGCGGTGCGCGTGTTCGTCTTGCCCGCGAGCCCCCGCGCCGCGAGGGCGAGGAGCGCGGCGCCGAGCAGGAACGTGGCGATCGAGAGCGGGAACGCGCGTCCGCGCTCGGCGTCGGCGACCTCGACGAAGTGCTGGTACAGAGCCTCGGCGCGCGCGCGATCGGCGTCGTTCGTGATCGACGAGTTGAGCGTCTGCGTCTCGTCGAGACCGCCGCGGTAATAATTGATGCGGCTGCAGCCCTCGGTCCAGCAGCCGGCGCCGAACACGAGCGCGCCGACGAGCGCGACCGCGAGATAGCGCGGCCGCTTGGCGCGGGCGGGCGCCTGCGAGGCATGCGCAGGGCGCGACGGAGGCGCCGACGGACGCTCGCTGGGCTCCGGAGCCTCCGGAGGTTGACTGCTGCCGGAGGGCGGCGGGACCGACGGCATTCGACTCGGGATAGCACGGGGTCCTTCCCGCAGCCGCTCGTTTTCGTGTTATTCGGGGCTCAGCCACGGGGGCCTTTTTTTCATGCGAACGCTCACGATCCGCTCTTCGATCCGTCTCCTCTCCCTCGCGTCGTTCGCGGGTGTCGTCTCGCTCGCCACGCTGATGGTCCCGTCGGACGCAGCGGGCCAGAAGCCGGCGGACCCGAAGGACAAGAAGCCCGTCGCGGCGGCCGCTCCGCCCGTCGACGTGAAGCCGATCGTCGCGAAGCTCAAGACCGGCGACGAGGCGCAGATCAAGGACGCCCTCGACGAGGCTCGACTCGCCGGTCCGGGCGGCGCTGCGGCCGCTCCGGTCGTCGCCGAGATCCTCACGCGCGGTCTGTCGCTCCCGCTGACGCAATCGGCGATCGAGACGCTCGGCGATCTCGAGGCCGAGTCCGGCAGCGCCGCGCTCGCGCAGTACGCCGCACATCGCAACGCGAAGGTCCGTCGTGCCGCGGTGAAGTCGCTCACGCGCACCAAGGGCGCCGTCGCCGCGACCGCGTTGAAGCGCGCGCTCGCCGATGGCGACGCCGTCGTGCGCGGAACCGCCGCGAGCGGCCTAGGCGCGCTGAAGGCGAAGGAAGCCGTGCCCGAGCTGTTCGTCGCGCTCGATCATCGCGTCAACGAAGCCGCCGTCTCGATCGGCCGGCTCTGCAACCCGGAGCAATGCGAGCACCTCGCCGCGAAGCTCGGGAGGATGCCCTTCGACGTCGCGATCGGCGGTCTCGACCAGATCCTCTTCCGTCCCACCGTCGAAGTCAGCGACGACGCGAAGGTGAAGATCATCGGCCGCGTCCGCGAGCAGGGGACGATCGAGGGCAACAAGTTCCTGCGCGATGTCCAGAAGCGCTGGCCATCCGGCTCTTCACCGCGCGTTCGTCAGGCGATCGACCAAGCCGTCATGGCGACGGCCGGAGGTGCACAGTGAAGTCCTCGCTCCGCGCAGCAAGCGCGCTCGCCGCGACGATCGCGCTCGGCATGTCGACCGCCGCATGCCCCGGCGATGCCGCGCATCCCGGTACGTTCTCCACGAACTGGCTCGACGATCAGGGCAAGTCGATCGCCGCCGTGCAGGCGCGTCTCAAGGCCGCTCCCGCGGGACCGAACGCGGACGTCGCGGTCGCGGTCGCCGGCGAGAAGAACGACAAGCTCATCGGCATCCGTCTCGGCGCCGATCTCCACACGCCGCCGTGGACGTTCCAGCACGCGCTCGATGCGCGACCGATCATCGCGGGCGGCCTCGTGATCGGCTCCGGCGCGGGCGAGATCTTCGCGCTCGATGCCTCGACCGGAAAGCGTCTCTGGGCTCGCCCGAGCGGCGGCGTCGCGCTGCTCGGCGCCGGCGACGACGGCACGATCACCGCGGTCACGCTCTCGCGCGGCACCGGCTCGACGATCCTCGTCGTCGGCCGCGACGGCAGCGTGAAGCGCCAGATCGAGACCGACAAGCAGCTCGGCGATCCCGCGGTCGTCGGCGGCGTCATCCTCGTGCCGTGGGCGAACCAGTACGTGAGCGCGATCGACGCCGCGACGGGCGACGAGCTCGGACGCGTCACGCTGCGCGACAAGGTCTCGCGCGCGGATCGCATCGGCGGCGCCGTCTACTTCGGCGAGGTCGCGTACATCCGCTTCGACGACAAGATCCGCATGGCCTCGCAGGGCGGCGCGAGCCGCATCGGCATCCCCAGCCGCGAGCTCCCCGGCACGCCGCGTCTGTTCGTGCCCGGCACGGAGAAGCAGCCCGCCGTCGCCAACGCGCGCGATCGCGATCGCCTCTTCGCGCGTCCGAGCAGCCCCGACGGTGCGCTCGGGATCGATTCGAGCCGGTTCTACGCGAGCTATTTCCGTCTGGTGCTCGGCTTCGAGGCCTCGCGCGGACAGCTCGGTTGGGTGCACACGCATGCGACCGACGTGATCGGCGGCGACGCGGTGCAAGGCGGCGTCCTCCTGTGCGACGAAGACGGCAAGCTCGTCGTGCTCGACGCGCGCACGGGTCAGGTCTCCGGCGATGCGTCGTTCGGCGAGCCGATCAAGAGCTGCGTCGTGCATGCGGATACGTACAAGGCGCTTCCGGCGCCGGGCGGCGCGCCTCCGCTCGCGAAGCAGATCGAAGAGGCGGTCTCGAGCCGCGAAGCGAGCCTCGCCACGGCGCAGCGCCTCCTCCTGCGCGAGCTCGGCACCCTCGAGGACGAGAGCGCCACGAAGACGCTCGTCGACATCGCCTCCGACTCACGCGCTGCGCCGGTGCTCGTCACCGACGCGCGTGCGGCGATCGCCACACGTCGTAACGGTGCACAATACATGCTTGCCGCGCTCGGCAAGCACTACGACTTCCTGCGCGACGTGCTCGCGAGCCCGCCGGTGGGCCCGATCGCCGATGCGCTCGCCGCGATGAAGGATGCGAAGGGCGCGCCGCTGCTCGCGTCGCATCTCCTCGATCCCGCCGACAACGACGACGACATCCGTCGCGCCGCCGCGGCGCTCGCGACGCTCGCGACGAAGGACGAGCTCCCGACGCTCCGTCACTTCTTCACGATGTACCGGGCGACGGCCGAATCGGACGAGGTCGGCCTCGCGCTCGCGAGCGCAGGCGAAGCCATCCTCCGCCTGGATCCGAAGGACGGCCGCGTGCTGATCGATCACGCCGCGAAGGACGGAACGACGGTCTCGATCGCGCGCACGCGCCTCGAAGCGCTCCTCACGGCCTCGCCCGACAAGCCCGCCGACAAGCCGACCGAGAAGGCATCCGAACCGAAGAAGTGAGTCTCAACACGGAAGCTCGGAATCTCGAAAACTCATCAAGTTTCCGAGCTTCCGAGCTTCCGTGTAAAATCAGTTGG
>JAQBQJ010000054.1 GCA_028287065.1 Labilithrix sp.
CGATCTCGCCATCGTCCGCAGCATCGTCGAACGAAACCTCGACGATCTGCTCGCGTTCGCGACGGCCATCCGAGCGAAGCTGCCCGGGCCGTGAACGGCTCGACAACACACGGCGGCGCGTTCACCGCGTGGCCAGCAAGCCCACGAACGCGCCGCTCTCGCTGGCGATGTTGTAGTCGGGCACTGTCCAGCGGATCACGTCCTGAACGGTGTAGCCTTCGTCGCGCAGCTCGTCGGCAAGCGCATCGCTATTGGTGACGAAGAGACGGCGAATCTCGTCGTCACCCTTCACGACCGGTCCAGCCGGTGTGTCCTCGACCACCGAGCCGCGCTTCTGCAACGCATCACCCTCTGCCTTGAAGGACACGGCGAGCACACCGTGCTCGATGAGCGCATCCCGGATGATTCGATATTGCTCGCGCCGCTCGTGCGAGGAGAGGAAATGAAAGACGGAATTCGCGTAGAGCCCGGTCAAGCTCCGGCTGATCATCTTTCGAGTGAAAGCGAACAGATCGGCTTGAACGATCGCGAGGCGGCCCTCCGACCGGTGAAGCAGACGCTCTCTTGCCGAGGTCACCGCGACGGCGCTGTACTCGACCGCGGTCGTCTCGAAACCCTCGAGCGCGCAGCGCATCGCGTGATCGCAAGAGCCTGCGCCCAGCTCGACGACGCGTGACGGCTTGGCCCCGAGCTTCTTCACCGCACTGACGAACGCGTCCAGGAAAGGCGTTGCACCTTGGCCGGATGTGTTCTGGCTGAATCCAGCATAGGTGCCGCGGCTCCAGACACGATCGAAGAGCTCAGCGGCGTTCTTGGTCTCGGCCGGTCGGTCCATACGTCGTGTCACGTGCCTCTCTCCTTCGGTTCGGATGGATGACGAATGCGTTGTTGCGCGTGAGAGCAACGAGACCCGCTGTCGATTCATTCCGCGTCAGGCAGGCTTGGTCCGAGCGCGCGCGCCGCGGAGCTCGTGCATGCCGCGAGCAACGACGGCGTCGACGGCGTCGACGGCGACGGGCTTGGTCAGGTGCACGTCGAAGCCAGCCTCGTGTGCGCGCCGCTTGTCGTCCTCGGTTCCCCAGCCGGTGAGCGCGACGAGGACGGTCACGGCGAACGCCGGATCGGCGCGAAGTTGCCGCGCGACCTCGTAGCCGTCCATCCCGGGCAACCCGATGTCCAGGAAGATGACATCGGGATGGACCTCCCTCGCAGCCACGAGCGCATCGGGGCCGTCGTGCGCCACGCGTGTCCCGTGACCACGGAGATCCAGCATTGCTGCCAGCATCTCGGCCGCGTCGACGTTGTCATCGACGACGAGGATGCGGCGGGTCGTGGCATCATCGCGAGCGTCGTCGCGCGCGGCGGCGCCGGCGCTGCTCTCGACGGGTCGAACGGGCGCGGCGAGGGGCAGGCGCACCTTGAACGTGCTGCCATGCCCGACGCCGGGGCTCTCCGCAGCGACCGTGCCCCCGTGCATCTTGACGAGGTCGCGGACGAGCGACAGGCCGATGCCAAGCCCTCCCTGTGCTCGCCCCTGGTGGAGAGCGCCTCGCGTGAAGAGCTCGAACACCCGCGGCAACGCCTGCGCGTCGATGCCCGTGCCCGTGTCCGTCACGCGGATGACGGCGTCTCCTCGCTCCGCATGTACGTCGAGCTCGATACGCCCGCCCTCTGGCGTGTACTTCGCGGCGTTGTTGAGCAGGTTCGCGACGACCTGCGCAAGACGCGTCAGGTCACCGTCGACCCAGAACGGCTCTTCGGACATCGCGACCGTGAGGGAGTGCTTTCCTTCTTCGATCGATGGACGGCTGGTCTCGACGGCGGTCTCGATGACGGCGCTGAGCGCGAGCCTCGTACGTTGGAGCTCGACTTGGCCTCGACTGATCCTGGATACGTCCAGGAGATCATCCACGAGCCGCACCATGTGCCCGAGCTGGCGCTCGATGGTCTGCTCGGCACGACGGCGCGTCGCCTCGTCACGAGCACGCTTGAGTACGTCTAGGCCGGATCGGATCGGAGCGAGCGGGTTTCGCAGCTCGTGCGCGAGCGTCGCCAGGAATTCGTCCTTGCGACGATCCGCATTCCGCAGGGCCTCCTCCGCATCGCGTTGCTCCGTGATGTCGGTCATCGCACCGGTCGCGTAGACGGGCTGACCATCCGGACCGCAGCGGATGCGCCCGACGTCGCGGACCCATCGCACCTCACCGCTCGGCCGGCGTATGCGCATCTCGACCTCGTAGCGGCCCGCGCCAGCAACCGCGGCCTCGAAGAGCGCGCTCGCGCGCGCGCGGTCGTCCTCGTGCACGCGCGCGAAGAAGTCCTCGTTCGGCTGCGTGCTCTCGATCGGCTCGAGCCCGAGGAGGCGGTTCATGCTCGCGTCACGGGCGTCGAGCCCCGTCTTCAGGTCGACGTGCCAGGTTCCGACTTCGGCCGCCTCCACGGCGCTCCGGAGCCGCTCGTCGCTCATGCGCCGCGATTCGTCGTATCCACGGCGCTCCTCGACGTCCGCCGCGGGCTCGCGGGTGGGCTCGATTCTCCTCGGATTGGTAGGCCGTTGTCTCCGCTCGGTCATCGTGCTGCCGCGTCGGTGAAGCACGCGCTCGACTCGACACCGGATAGCCGTTCGTTAGATCTCGCTCTGCCACTCATCAAGGTCGACGGGAGAAAGAAAACCGAGCGGGCTTGGGATCTCGGACCGGCGCGGATGAGCGAGGTCGTTCAGCTACAGCCGCGCGCGGAACAGCACCTCGACGCGCGTGTTGCTCGGTGACGTCGGGTACCT
>JAQBQJ010000061.1 GCA_028287065.1 Labilithrix sp.
GACGTGCTCGAAGCGCTGATCGACGGCTTCACGAAGAGCGGCTGGAAGGCGCCGGCGGCGGCGACGATTCCGGATGCGCCGGTGGCGGGCACGCCGGCGGCGGCGACCCCGCGGAGCTGAGCTGCGCTGAGCGTTACGTAACGACGTAACGAGGAAGCGAGACACACCGCGAAGCGGCGCTCCTGGCGAAAGCCAGGGGCGCCGTTTTCGCGTTTGTAAAGAGAACAGGGAACAGGAACAGGAACAGGAACAGGGATTTGAATTCCCCCCGGCCCCCCGTTCGCGGGGTCACCTGGGGGGCGGGGAATTCCCGTTCGGATCCCTGTTCCTGTTCCTGTTCCCTGTTCTCTTTTCCTCACCCCCGCAAGGCAGCCTCCACCGCCTCGAAGTCCCCCCGCTCCAGGGCAGCATCCACCCCCAACGACACCCCATCCCGATTCACCGTCGCCACCGCAATCACCTTCCCCCTCCTCCGATACACCACCGCCGCGTCATTCAACTCGAGCGCCCCCATCACCTCCACCGCGTCGTACCCCGTCCCATTCCCCACGTACGAGATCTGCACGTCGTAATGCGCGCTCCAGAAGAACGGCGTGTCGCGGTATGGCGTCGTCGCGCCCAGCATCGCTCGCGCCGCATGTTGGCCCTGGCGCTCCGCCACGACCCAGTGCTCGATCCGCACGAGCTCGCCCAGGCGCGGATCCGGATACCTCGCGATGTCGCCCGCCGCCCAGATGCCGCTCGCGCTCGTCCGCAGCCGCTCGTCGACCACCACGCCGTTCTCGACCTTCAGGCCCGCCGCTTCGGCCAGCGCCACACGCGGCTTCACGCCCACGCCCAGCACCACGAGATCCCCGTCGAGGAACGTGCCGTTCGCGAGCTCCACGGTCGTCTCGCGGATCGTCTTCGGCGTCGTGCCGAGATGGAACTTCACGCCCTTGCGCTCGTGCAGCTTCTTCACGTGCGCGCCAAGCGCCTCGCCCAGCGCACGCGCGAGCGGTACCGGCTCCGGACCCACCACGTGAACCGTGAGGCCGCGCGCGACCAGCGAAGCCGCGACCTCGAGCCCGATGAAGCTCGCGCCGATCACGACCGCCGTCTTCGCGTTCTTCGCGCGCTCGATGATCGCGCGCGAATCCGCCAGCGTGCGCAGCGTCGAGACATGCGGGAGGCCGCCGCCCTCGATCGGCAGCCGCAACGGCTCGCCGCCCGTCGCCAGCAACAGCGCGCCGTAGTCGAGGACGCGACCGTTCGAGAGCGTGACCTTCTTCGCCTTCGGATCGATCGCCGTCGCCGGCGTGCTCGGCAAGAGCTCCACGCGCAGCTCGGCATAGCGCTCGCGCGAGCCGAGCGGGATCCACTCCTCGGGCGCGCTGCCCGCGAGATAGTCCTTCGAGAGGTTCGGCCGATCGACCGGGCCCGGCTCCTCGGCGCCCAACATCGTGATCGGGCCCGCATAGCCTTCCTTGCGCAGCATCTCGACACACGCCGCGCCCGCCGCGCCGGCGCCGACGATCACCACCGACGACGGTGAAGACTTCGCGACGCGCTTCGGCGCTTCCTTCTTCGTGCGCACCTGAACGACGTCGCCCGCACGCGCCACCTCGTAGCACGCGTTGTCGGCGAGCGCGGGCGCGCCCACCGCCTCGCCGGTGCGCAGATCGAAGCACGCATGGTGCCACGGACAACGGATGGTGTGCCCGTCGACGAGGCCTTCCGCGAGCGGTCCACCATAGTGCGTGCATGATGCACCGATCGCGTGGACGTCATCGCCGACGCGAACCACGACGACCGCCTCGCCGTGCGCATGGCCGAGCAGCGGCGCGCCTTGCACGAGGTCGCCGAATGCCACTCCGACGGCGAGGTCCGGTCCCGTCAGCTCCGTTGCACCACCACCCATCCGCACACCTCCGGGACGCGATGTTACTCTTCGCGGCGATGAGCGAAGCCGTCTACGAGATGTTCTGGGACTGCAAGTACTGCGGCCAGAAGAAGCTGCTCGGGCTGACGCACCGTTTCTGCGCCGGATGTGGAAAGGGAAGGTCCGTGTCCTCACGGGCGGCGTCGAGTGCGATTCGCTCGTGCGCCAATGAGGCGGACTTTCTGATATGCCACTCGCTCATGCGTAAGCTCTTCCTCCTCTCCGTTCTCGCCCCTTGCGTCGCGCTGCTCGCCGGTTGTCCGAAGAAGCCCGCGGCCGATGCCGACGCCGGCGACGAGGCCGCCGCGCCCGTCGCGGTCGTCGATGCCGCGCCGGCCGCGCCCGTGGCGAAGAACGTGAACGACGTCGCGCGCTTCCCCGCCGAGAAGCCCGTCACCGACGACGCCCAGAAGACGATCGATCTCTTCGCGTCCGTGAAGACGGGCTGCAAGTCCGGCACGCAGGTCGCGCTCATGAAGGCGGGCACCGATCCGGTCAAGATCGCGGAGTTCCAGGACTGCTTGCTCGTCACGTTCCCCGATCCGAAGGACGCGACCGTCACGCTCATGGGATGGATCCCGAAGGACGCCTTCACGCGCGTCACCCTCGTCGACGCCGGCATCAAGGACGCGGCGGTCGACGCGCCGGTCGACGCTGCGCCCGCCGCGTTCAAGTGCCCGGCCGGTCAGGAAGCGATCGTGAACCTGGGCACCGCCCCGGTCTGCCGGAAGAAGTGCGTGACCGAGAAGGACTGCAAGACCCAGACGGCCGGCGCGTGCAAGACCGCGACGACGCTCGCCGGCAAGCTCTCGAACGTCTGCGTGAACGAGACGCCCTGATCCGCCGACCGCCGCGCGCCGGGGTCGTGTTTCGTGGTCATGAATGACCCCCTGGGTACGTCGCGACTACATCGGCAGCGCAAGCGTACATCCAGCTCATCCACGAAACGCCGTAAAAACTGCGTTTCCGCCGGCCGGCGCACGTCGTGGCGGCGTGGCGCGCTTCCTGCTCGGGGGCGCGCCATGAGTGCAGCTCTTTCCTACGGCTACGAAATCGAAGCTCTTCGCGGCGTTCCCACGGCCCTCGCGATCCCGGCGGAGCTCGCCGCGCTCTTCGAGGAGAGCACCAAAGCCAAGTCGACGTATGACCGGCTCGAGGAGCGCGATCGTCGCGGCTTCATCCGCTACATCGAGCTCGCGACCACGCCGATCGCCCGCGAGCGTCGCGCCGCGATCGTCGCGACGAGCCTCCTCGGTCTCGCCGCGTGCTTTGTCGACGGCGCCGGCGCCGTGAAGACGGCTCCGTCGGCGAGCTGATCGCGCAGCTCACGCGCGCGCGCTGAGCGGCTCGACGTCGGGCATGCTCAGCGTCGCCGCCTCGCGCGTGCCGCGGAAGACGCGGTCGCGCGGATGCTCGGCATGGAGCTTCGCGAGAGCAGCGGTCATCGTCGCGCCCAGCTCCTCGAGCTGCGAAGCGTCGAACAGCTTCTCCACCTTCGGAAAGAGATGCTCTTCCTCCTCCTCGTGGTGATGCTCGGCCTGCTCCTTGAGGACGTGCATCTTCGCTTCCCAGCGCTCGTCCGAGGTCTCCATCGCGAGGAGATCGGACATCACTCGCTTCAGCGAGAGATGCTCCTCGAGCGACTCGAGGAGGATGTCCTCCGTGCGGCGCGCGCGCACGGCGGGGTAGAAATGCTCTTCCTCGAGGGCGACGTGGGCGGCCAGCGCATCGGCGACCTCGTCGAGCAGCGGCGCGCGTTGGCTCTCTTCGCCATGCAGAAGCTCGTCGAGCATGCCTTCCATGCGGCGGTGATCGTGAACGAGAAGCGCTATCGGGTCGGACATGGCCGCACGAAGAGCACGGCCCGTGCCGCAGCGAGCGCGAGCACCGGACCCGCGCGCCATGCCGGCGCCGCGCCGTTGCGCGCACGCGACGTGCTTTCACGTCCTCGAACGATGACCGAAGCGATCGGATGGCTCAGCTCGATGCTGCTCGTGCTCACGATCGGCAAGCAGGTCTACAAGCAGTGGCGTGACGGCACGAGCAAGGGCGTCTCTCGCTGGCTGTTCATCGGGCAGATGCTCGCGTCGACGGGATTCACGCTCTACAGCTGGCTCGTCCACAACTGGGTGTTCGTCGTCACGAACACGCTGATGCTCGTCAGCGCGATCGTCGGCTACTCGATCGTGATGATGCATCGTCGTCGCGAGGCGTGCTCAGAGGGCGGAGACGATGCCGCGGAGAACACGCGGGCCGCCCGTCCCGCCCACGCCTGAAGCGTCGACGAGCGAGATCGTGCAGTCCGCTCGCGACCGAATCGACGTAGGACCATCCCGTTGCGGTCGTCGGGTCTCATGGCGTCGCGGAGTCGGCGACGCGATCGATGAGGCCGAGCAACGTGTCGAGGCGGAGCGGCTTCTGCACGGACTCGCACGTCACGTGCGTGTCGGTCGTGCCCGAGAGCACGACGACGGTCACGTTCGCGAGCGCGGGCACGTTGCGGATCACGTCGAGGAACGTGCGTCCGTCCATCACCGGCATGTCGAGATCCAGAAGGATGAGGTCGGGAACGTTCCGTGCCGCGAGCTCGAGGCCCTCGAGCCCGTTCGTCGCGCTGACGACCGTGTGTCCCTCCTCCTCGAGTATGTCTCGCATCGTCTCTACAGTGTCCGGATCGTCGTCGATGACGAGTACCGTGGCACGCTGGCTCATTGTGTCGCTCCGGTAGGACCTGCTGGTCCCCTCCTCATGGGTTTTCCGCGGTCCTGCTCCTGCCTCGTGGGAGGCGGGCTCACGTTTCAGCAAGGAGCGATCCGCTGCCGCCAGTACTCGCGCTCTGAGGCTCGACGCGGCAGCGTGTGGCGCGGCGCGCAGCCGCGTTGACCTGGTTGGCTCAGCAGCGAACGATATCCCTATCGGCACTCCCGTGACACGAACCCCCGACAATCCCAGGCCCTCGACGCCGTCGCGGTCGAGCGGTCGTCGTCGCGCCGCAGCTCGGCTGCCGCTCGCGAGCATCCTCTTGGTCGACGACCATCCGCCGAACCTGATGGCGCTCGAGGCGATCCTCGAGCCGCTCGGAGAACGTCTCGTTCGTGCGAGCTCGGGCACCGAGGCCGTCGCGCTCGCTGCGCGCGAGGACTTCGCGCTCATCCTGCTCGATCTCCAGATGCCCGAGCTCGACGGCCTCGAGACGGCGGCTCTCCTCAAGAAGGCCGAGCGATCGACGGCAGTGCCCGTCATCATCCTCACGGCCAACGAGCCGTCGCGCGACACGGTGGTGAAGGGCTACGCGAGCGGCGCGGTCGACTTCCTGTACAAGCCGCTCGACCCCGACGTGCTCCGCTCGAAGGTCGCCGTCTTCGTCGATCTCTTCAAGCAGCGCACCGCTGCACGCGATGCGAGCGACCCCGCGCTGCGCCGGACATCGAGCGGCACGATGCGCGCGGACGACGGCTCGGGGCGCCTCAGCGAACGCCTCATCGCGGCCTCGCCCGTCGACGGACAGGCCGAGACCGTCGAAGCGCTCGTACGCATCCACAGCGCGCTCAACGAGGACCTCGATCTCGCGCGGATCGCGCAACGGCTCGTCGACGAGACGACCTCGCTCACCGCCGCGAACGCCGGCGCATTCCACTGGTCGCAGCGCGGCGCGATGCACGTGGCGCTCTCCGGGGCGATGCGCCACGAGCTCGCCGCGCTCGGTCCCGGCTCGCCGTTGATGACGCGTGTGTTCGGAGGCGTCGGCGCGCTGCGCATCGACGACGCGAGCCGCGAGCTCGGGCCTCGCGCTCCCAAAGGCGTACGCAGCGCGGTCGCAGTGCCCGTGCTGTCGCGCGGCGGGCAGGTGGCCGGCGCGCTCGTGCTCGTGTCCGAGCGCGCGCGGGCGTTCGACGATCGCGACGAGGAGCTCGTCGCCGTCGCCGCACGGCACGCCGCCGCCGCCCTCGACAACGCGCGCCTCTACGACGAGGCCAAGGACGCGCGACGCCGCGCGGAGCTCGCCGAGCTCGAGCTCCGCGCCGGCGAGGCTCGCGTGCGCCTCGCGCTCGACTCCGCGGGCCTCGGCACGTTCGACTACAACCCCACGACCGGCGCGCTCCGCTGGGATACGCGCTCGCGCGCGCTCTTTGGCCTCCCGCGCGACGCGCCCGTCACCTACTCGACGTACCTGAGCGGCGTTCATCCCGACGATCGCAAGCGCGTCGACGACGCCCACAAGCGCGCGCTCGACCCGTACGGCCACGGCACCTTCGAGGTCGAGTACCGGACCGTCGGCCTCGCCGATGGGATCGAGCGCTGGGTCGCCGCGCGCGGCCAGGCGTTCGCCGAGCATGGTCGCGCCGTGCGCTTCGTCGGAACGTTCCTCGACATCACGGCGAAGAAGAAGGTCGAGCAAGAGCGCAACGCGCTGCTCGCACGCGAGCAAGAGGCACGCGCCGAAGCCGAGAGCGCTCGCGCCCGTGCCGAGGCCGCGAGCCGCGCGAAGGACGAGTTCCTCGCGACCGTCTCTCACGAGCTGCGCAATCCACTCAACGCGATCCTCGGTTGGTCGCGCGTGCTGCTCGAAGAAGGGGAGGAGCTCACTCGCGAGCGAAAGCGGAAGGGCCTCGAAGTCATCGCGCGCAACGCGAAGGCGCAGGTGCAGCTCGTCGAGGACATCCTCGAGGTATCGCGCATCGTCAGCGGCAAGCTGCGCCTGTCGACCGGCCCGACGGAGGTGCGGAGCGTCGTCGAGGCTGCGGTCGACACCGTGCGCTCCGCGGCGCAGGCGAAGGGCGTCGTCCTCGAGACGCGCATCCAGCACGACGCCGGAAAGATCGTCGCCGACGAGGATCGCATCCAGCAGATCTTGTGGAACCTGCTGTCGAACGCCGTGAAGTTCACGGCGCGCGGCGGCTGTGTGCGCCTCGAAGCACGACGCGACGACGACGAGGTGATCCTCTGGGTGACCGACACCGGCGAAGGCATCGACCCCGCGTTCCTGCCGTTCGTGTTCGACCGCTTCCGCCAGGCCGACGGTTCGACGACGCGCTCGCATGGTGGTCTCGGTCTCGGTCTCGCGATCGTCCGTCACCTTGCCGAGCTCCACGGCGGCACCGCGACCGCCGACAGCCCGGGTCTGGGCCGGGGGGCGACCTTCACCGTGCG
>JAQBQJ010000100.1 GCA_028287065.1 Labilithrix sp.
ATGGTCGGCCTGACCGCGCCGCACCTGTTCAAGTCGTCGAAGACGGCTTCGGACACCTTCGAGAAGCAGGTCGAAATTCTCCAGCGCGGCGCAGGCGGCGGAGCGGGCGGAGGCGCGGGCGGCGCAGGCGGCGGGGACTGGAACCTCGGCGGCCAGGGCGGCCTCGGTCAGATGGCCGGCTCGCTCGGCGGCGGCGGTGGCCAGCTCACGAGCGGCGGCGGCCAGCTCACCAGCGGCGGCGGTCAGCTCGCCAGCGGCGGCGGCCAGCTCGCGAACGCAGGAGGCCCGACCGTGACCGCAGACGCGCCGACCGTCGACGGCAAGGCGCCGAAGAAGTCCGCGAAGCCTTGATCGCTCGAGCGCTCACATGATGACCACCTCGCTCTGGATCTGCGTCATCGTCGTTCTCGTCGCGGTCGCGAGTGACATCGCGACGCGTCGGATCCCGAACCTCGTCACGCTCGGTGGGCTCGTCGTCGGGCTCGCCGTCCACGCCGCCTCGGGCTTCGTGGAGAGCGGCTTCTCCGGCGGTCTCCGCGGCGTCGGCTTCGCGCTGCTCGGCGCGGTCGCGTGCGGGATCGTGCCCTTTTTGGCCTGGAAAAAAGGCGAAATGGGCGGCGGCGACGTGAAGCTCTTCGCCGCGATCGGCGCGCTCGTCGGACCTGCGCTCGGCTTCGACGTCGAGGCGCGCACGTTCGCGTTCTCTCTCCTCGTGCTGTTCCCGTATCGGCTCATTCGCCATCGTGCGGTCTCTGTAGCGCTCCGCAACATGCGGATCGGCGTCGTGAACGTGTTCCGCGCACGCGCGTCTCGAGAGCCCTACGTGGACGGCCCGAAGCTTCCTCCCGTGATCCTCGCGCCCGCGATCGGCATCGCGTTCATGCTCACGCTCCTCCAGAACGGAGCGCTCCGATGATGAAGGGCTTCTCGCGCTTCTTGCGCGACACCCGCGGCGAGGCGACGACGAACACGCTCGGCTTCGCGCTGACGTGGTTCGTGGCGTTCTTCGTGTTCCTCATGAACGTGCAGCTCGGCCAGCTCTTCCACCGCCGTGACGTCGTCGATCACGCGGCCGCGATCGCCGCGGACGTCGCGAAGAAGACGTACTGCATGAAGGAAGAGGACAAGTCCGCGACCGAGCAGGAGGCCAAGAAGGCCATCAAGAACGTGCTCGACTCCGGAGGCGGCAACGAGGCGTGCAAGCTCTCGATCTCCGAAAAAGGCGGCAGCTCCGACCCCGGCGCGAAGGGCCTCGAGGTGAAGCTCGATTGCTCGTTCGACTGCAAGGTCCCGATCGCCGCGCAGGTCATGTGCAAGGGCGGCACCAGCGAGCTCGATGCGAAGATCGAGACGGTCGCGCTCGGCTGCGACGGGAAGGGGAGCTGACATGAAGCGCTCCTTCTGGCGCTCGAACCAGGGCGCGATGGCCCTCACCGTCTCGCAGATGTTCATCGGCGCGGTGTCGCTCGGCATCGGCATGTTCCGCGGCACCGAGGTGAACGCGGCCTTCCATCACGAGACCACGCTCGGCCACGCCGACTACGGCGCATCGAAGCTCGCCGCCGATCACGCGCGCTCGGCGAACGTCGTCGTGAACAACAACGTCACGATGGGCGCGATCATGGGACCGCGCTTCGGCGTCGAGGCCGACAACATCACGATGGACGCGAACGCCGCGATCGCGTGCCCGACGTGCCCGAAGTCGCCGACGTGCAAGGTGTGCCTCCAGTACAAGGCGAACAAGCCGCGCGCGATGGCGAAGCTCGTGTGGGTCCGCGCGAAGCAGCAGCTCCTGTGGGGCACGCTCGGCAAGCTCTCCGGCGACATCGACAAGCTCGCCTTCCAGCAGGGCTCGGGCCTCGTGAACGGCGACGTTTCGAAGGCCGATTCCAAGGTGAAGATGCGCTACGAGGATCCGTCCTCGAGCGGAGAAATCTGGGGCGGCGGCAATGCCGACGTCGCGTGCAACCTCTCGATGAAGGACACGCTCCCGTCGCCCGTCACGGGCCATGCGTTCCCGATCCTGATCTCGCCGAACCTCCTCGAAGGTCTCCCGAAGACGCTCGTGCAGGCGATGCCGCAGATGATCTGCAAGGCCACGAGCGCGGCCGGCGGCGGCGGTGGCGGTGGTGGTGGTGGTGGTGGTGGTGCCGGCGGCAACGAAGGACCGCAGCTCTCGCAGATCAAAGAGGTCGCCGACCAGACCCGCAAGGACTGCAAGGAGCTCGAGGACTCGATGCGCTGCTCCATCGCGGCGGCCTCGGGAAATGCCGGCTCGTGCAACGACGGCGCGGAGCCGGAGGTCACGGATCTGTCGGTCGTGGCCGGCTCCAAGGTCGAGATGCCGAGCAAGGTCCAGCCGTACGTGCAGTGCCAGACCGGCACGGCGAGCTCGCCGCTCGAGATGTCCGGCGGCGGCTACTCGTACCGCAACAAGAGCGGCGCGGTCGTGAGCTGCACGTTCGATCGCGACAAGTGCGAGGACAAGAAGCTCACCGAGAACTCGGACAGCTTCATGCGCGAGAAGCTCGGCCTCCCGAAGGTCGTGAGCAACATCGCGTCGATGCTCGGCGGCAGCGAGACGCGCAAGCCCTCGCAGGGCACGTCGAACCCGAAGAACTTCTGCACGTGCGCGTTCAGCGAGAAGCCGGTCGACGAGACGATGATCGGCATCAGCGACGCCGTGCGCAAGATCGCGAGCTTCGGCGCAGCCGATCCGAGCGAGGCGCTCCGCAAGAAGCGCGAGTACCGTTCGTGCGGACGCTGGTATTTCCCCGCGCGAAACGGCGAGTTCGCATCGACGCCCGAGGACGAGCAGCCGTTCGTCGCCGCGTGGAAGTGGAACCAGACCACCAAGTGCGAAGGAGGTGGCCAGTGAAAGCTCGCTCGGGTGCGCTCGCTCGCTTCCGTTCTCGCTCCGGAAAGCGCGGCGTTTCGACCGTCGGCACCGTGCTCGAGTCCGCGATGGTCATGGGCTGGTTCGTCGTGCTGCTCCTCGGCGAAAAAGGCGTGAGCAACGCCGCGGACGCACGCCGTTCGGCGGAGAGCGCCGCCGAAGAATCGGCCACCAAATCCAGTGCGAACGAGTGTCAGCCGCAGAACGCGAGCGTGGGCAAAGCGCGCACGAGCCCGTCGGTGATCTCGAACGGACAGCCGCAGGCGCAATCGGCCGTAGCGATGGTCCAGGCGCTCGGCCTCGGACAGCAGCGCACGTTCCCGAACTACGTGAAGCCGCTCAAGAACGTGATGGTGCAGTCGACGTCGTCGGCCGACGAGGTCCCGGGCGACGTGAATCCCGCCGGCAAGTCGTTCGAGGGCTCGCGCGACCTCGGCTGCCTCGAGAAGCCGATCGACACCCCCAAGGGCAGCATGGACCAGTACCGCCAGAAGCTCTGGGAACAGAACTTGAAAGGATACTGAGAATGTCTCCCTTCCGCGCCAAGCTGCTCTCGGTTCTCCTCGTCGTCGCCGTCGCGATCCCCGCGGCGGCGCACGCCGCGAACGAGCGATCGGCGAACCTCAGCGCGCAGCGCGAGATGGACGCGCTCTCGAGCGCGATCGGTTCGATCGAGCTGGCCGCAGGCAGCGAGCGTCGCGTGACGCTCAACGGCGCACCGCTGTTCTTCGAGAAGACCACCCTGCACGGCACGCTCGACGAGGTCATGGAGCGCGTCTCGAAGGAGTGCGCGAGCGGAAATGAAGCCTCGGCGTTCGGTCTCTCGAAGAACCTCGACGACGGCGTGAACAAGCCGATCGCGCTCCAGCGCGTCTTCTCGCAGGAGGCCGAGGGCGGCGCGCGCGCGAGCCTTTGCATCTTCGCGCACGACGACGGCGCATCGCACGACGAGCTCCATCGCGTCCGCTACACGCTCGCGCACACGCGCGACGACGGCTCGATCGCGGTCACGACCGTGGTGAATGCCTCGGCGACGCCGCTCCAGGAGCTCTTTCCCGCCGAGGGCGACGCGCCGGGCAGCGATCTCGAGGGCGTCGCGCGTCCCGAGCAGTCGCGGCGCACGCTCACGGCCATCGTCGGCGGAGGCCGGGATCGCCGGAGCGAGCACGCGGTTCGCGTCTACGAGAGCCCGCTCGCCGTCGAATCCGCGGTCACGAGCTACGACCGCCAGATGTCGACGCTCGGCTACGTCACGACCGGCTCGCTCGAGGACGCCCGCATGTACCGCAAGGACGGACGCAGCTACGTCGCGTCGTTCCGCGGCACGACCGGCGGCTCGACGATCGCCCTCCTGCCGTTTGGATCGGGTCCTTCCAACTGAGATCCGACCCTTCCATCGCCGGCGGGCACCCCGGCGGTCGACTGGGAAGAAGCGCTTCTCACGGACCCGGCTGAGAGCACGAAATACGGGAAATCACGCGGTCCCGTGGCCCGGCACGCCGGGTGCTTCGATGTGAGTCGATGCGAGCCGCTGTCATTGGGTTGTTGGTCGCCGCCGTCGCGAGCTTCCTCGTCTGGTCCTATATGAGGCGCTTCGAGGACGAGGCCTCGGGTGGTCCGCGCGTGATGGTCCTCACGGTCGTGAGGACGCTCGAGCCGGGCGCAGTCCTCAAGGACTCGGACATCGGCGAGCGCGGCATCCCCGTCGCGTACGTCGAGTCACGCGCCATCCGCGCGACGGACCGCGCGCGCATCGCGAACCTCCGGATCTCGTCGGCGCTCGAGGCCCAGCAGATCCTGAACTGGAGCGACATCGTCATGTCGAACGACGAGCGCGTCCTCTCGAACCTCGTCCAGCCCGGCATGCGCGCCGTCGCGGTCCGCACCGAGGGCCGTTCGAGCTCGCTGGTTCATCCCGGCGATCGCGTCGACGTCATCTCGACGGTGCCGCAGCCCGGCAGCCAGGAGCACCGCGTCGCCGTCGTGCTCCTGCAGAACATCCTCGTCCTCGGTCACCCCGCGGGAGGTCCGGGCAACATCGGCAACGACGGCAGCGACACGGTGCTCAGCCTCTCGCTCGAGCAGTCGCAGCTCCTCGCCGTCGCCGGCGACAAGGCGAAGCTGACGCTCGCGCTCCGAAGCACGCCGGACGTCATCATGCAGGTCGCCCTCACGGAGAAGTCGTCGAAGGAGCTCGCTGCTGCGCCGGTCGCCGCCGCCGTCGTCAAGGGCAAGGCCGGCCCCGTCGCGGTGAACAAGTGAGGAAGTCGACCAAGACGCAGCTCCTCGTCGCGATCGCGACCGCTGCAGCGACCCTCCTCGCGAGCTCCGGCGCACATGCGCAGCGCCGCCACGGCGCCCCGGCGGTCTCCGCCGCTCCCGCCGCCGCGACGCCGGACGTGAAGCCGACGAAGGCGACGACGATCGAGATCGACCTCGTGGTCGGTGACAACAAGACGCTCCCCGCGGCCGATGTCGCGAGCTACTCGGTCGGCACGCCCGGCATCGTCGACGTGAAGGTGACGCCCGATCAGAACCAGTTCGTCCTCATCGGGCTCCGCCCGGGCGCGACGACGGTGCTGATGCTCAAGAAGAACGGCACCGAGGTCACGTATGCGATCAACGTCTACTCGCGCAACAAGGAGACGGTCGAGAAGGAGCTCGAGCAGCTGCTCGTCGGCTACACCGGCCTCCGCATCCGCGCCGTCGGCCCGCGGTTCTTCATCGAAGGCGGCGTCAGCACCGAGGCGGACGCGAAGCGCATCAACCTCATCGCGAGCCTCTATCCGGGCCAGGTCGAGTCGCTCGTCGTCGTCGGCTCGGTCGGCACCGAGCACACCATCAACGTCCGCATCGACTTCTACTTCGTGCAGTACGACAAGTCGTCGAGCTACGGCGTCGGTCTCGCGTTCCCCGGACGCATCGGCGGCGGCGCGCTCAACGCGACGTACGACATCGTCGGCAAGACCGGCACCGCGACGCTCACCGCGGCGCAGGCGCTCCCGGCGCTCGATCTCGCGCAGTCGCGTGGCTGGGCGAAGGTCCTCAAGCACTCGGTCGTCGTGACCACGAGCGGCAGCGAAGCGACGTTCGAGAACGGCGGCGAGCAGAACTTCGCGGTCGCGACCGGCATCACCAGCTCGATCCAGGCGATCAAGTTCGGAACGAACGTCAACGTCCTGCCTCGCTATGACATGACCTCGAAGGAGCTCGAGGTGAAGGTCGCCGCGAACGTCTCCGACCTCACGGCGCCCGGCGCGAGCTCGCTCCCCGGCCGCACCACCTCGACGATCAACACGTTCGTCCACCTGAAGCTCGGCCAGTCGCTCGTGCTCTCGGGCATCCGCACGAGCCGCCAGACGCACGGCGTGACCGGCCTTCCCGGCCTCAGCCAGATCCCGGTGCTCGGCCTGCTCTTCGGCAGCCACACGAACAACGAGGACGAGGTCGAGGGCGCCGTCTTCATCATCCCGAGCGTCGTCGACACCGCGCCGCGCCGCTCGCACGACATCGTGGCGGACGCGATGAAGCAGTACGAGAGCTACAGCGGCAGGATCGAGAACGTCACCTCCTTCGAGGCGAATCCTCCGGCGTACAAGTGATGATGAACGTCCCCATCTTCGTCCAGCGGCAAGCGAACGGCGTCGTCGTCGACGACGTCGGCAACATCGACGTCGTCGCGCCCTTCGAGCTGATGCTCGGTCGCAACCCGGCGTGCGACCTCCGCCTCGACAGCAACGAGGTGTCCCGCCGTCATGCGCGCGTGAGCCTCGGGCCCGAGGGCTACGTGATCGAGGACCTCTCGAACAACGGGACGCTCACGTACACGGGCGACGTCCTCTGTCGCGACCTCGGCGCGTTCCCGTACGGCACGCACTTCACGATCGGTCCGTTCCGCGTGACGGTCGGCCGTCCTGGACAGAGCGAGCGCCCGATGCCGATCGCCGCCGAGGCGACGCCTCCGCTGGGCACGCCGATGAAGGGCACGCCGATGTACGGCTCCGCGCATGCTCCGTCGCCGATGCCGACGGTGCCGATGGCGATGCCGACGGTGCCGATGGCGATGCCGATGATGCGCCCTGCGAGCCCCGCGAACGGCATTCCTTCCACGCCGCCCCCGGCGACGTTCCAGTCGCCTCCCGGGTTCCTCGCCATCGCGCCTCCGCCGGCGCACGTCGCGATGACGCCGCAGGACGTGGCCCGCGCGCGCGCCAACGAGCTGAAGCACTCCGAGGAGCTCATCAACCTTCGCCGGCGCGTGCACGCCGAGCTCCTGAAGAACCTCGACTTCGCGAAGATCGATCCCACGGTCGTCGACCCGTCGCTGCGCCCGCGCGTCCTCACCGCACTCAAGCGCATCGTGGCCGCGCAGAGCTCGCCGCTGCTCGAGCAGCTCGATCGCGACTCGTTCATCGGCGAGCTCCTAGACGAGGCGCTCGGTCTAGGCCCGCTCGAGCCGCTCCTCGCCGACGCGAGCATCACCGAGATCATGGTCGTCGACCCGGCGACCATCTACGTCGAGCGCGGCGGTTGCCTCGAG
>JAQBQJ010000111.1 GCA_028287065.1 Labilithrix sp.
GATCGTGACGAAGCCGGGACTGCGAGACGGCGTCGATACCAGCTCTCCTCGTGCGACCTCGCGGGGGCCGGTGCCGCCCTCCGCGCGAATCACGTACCGGAACGCGCCGACCTCGCGTGGCGTGAAGCGCACCATCCACCTGCCGTGCGAGGCGAAGCCGCCGGTCGTGATCACGGCGCCTGACGGCGCAGTGAAGCGGCCTTCGATGCGCACGTCGTCGGGCGCGCGGCTGTGGTCGGGTACGTCGAAGACCACCTGAAAGCGCGAGCGAACGGGGACCTCGGTGCGCGTGCCTCCGCCGACATGTGCCGATGCGGTCTCGATGCTCGCCTCCTCGCGGCGAGCGGGGGCACACGCCGCGGGCGCGCAGGCGCAGGCGAACGCGATGGCAACGGCGATCGCACGCGTCGAGCACATCATCCGAGCGCACGTGCAATCACCACGCGAGCGGCGGTGGGTCGAATCGCCCCGTCCGCCGTCACGCCTCGAACCGGAGGGGGGCAACGCTTCATTCACACCTCGGAAAGTACGTTCCGATTGCAGGTAAGTACGTTTTCCACCGCTACCCGGCACGTGCGCTGCAGAACGCGTCGCACGCTTGCGGGGGGCCCATGTCCATTCGAACAGTTCTGATCACCGGCGGCGCCGGGTTCATCGGCTCGTATGTCGCGGACGAGCTCCTTGCGCACGGATACCGCGTGCGAGCCCTCGACAACCTCGACCCCCAGGTGCACGGCGAGCAGCGCCGGCGCCCCACGTACCTCGCGAAGGACGTCGAGCTCCAGATCGGCGACGTACGTGATCGTGCCGCAGTGCGGCGAGCGATGGACGGGGTCGATGCCGTCTTCCACTTCGCCGCGGCGGTCGGCGTTGGCCAGAGCATGTACGACGTCGAGCACTACACGTCGGTCAACAACGTCGGCACCGCAGTGCTCGGCGAGGCGCTGGTGGAGCAGCGCGTCGAACGGCTCATCGTCGCGTCGAGCATGAGCGTGTACGGCGAGGGTCTCTTCTGCGACGGCGACGGAGAGCTGCACGACGGCGAGAGCCGATCGTTCGAGCAGCTCCGGCGCGGCGAGTGGGAGGTCACCGACCAGCGAGGTCGCCGCCTCGCTCCGCTGCCCACCCCCGAGACGAAGACGCTCACGCTCGAGTCGATCTACGCGCTCTCCAAGTTCGACCAGGAGCGCATGAGCCTGCTGCTCGGGCGCGCGTACGAGATCCCGACCGTCGCGCTGCGCTTCTTCAACGTGTACGGCACGCGCCAGGCGCTCTCGAATCCGTACACCGGTGTGCTTGCGATCTTCGCGTCGCGCCTGCTCAACGGCAACCGCCCGCTGGTCTTCGAGGACGGAAATCAGCAGCGCGACTTCGTGAGCGTCAAGGACGTCGCGCGCGCATGCCGCCTGGCGCTCGAGAGGCCAGACGCCGCCGGCAAGGTCCTGAACATCGGCAGCGGCAAGGCCTTCACGATCGCCGAGATCGCGAAGAGCATGGCCGAAGTCACCGGCCGACGTCAGCTCACCGCCGAGATCACCGGCAAATATCGCATCGGCGACGTTCGTCACTGCTTCGCCGACATCACGCTCGCGCGGCGTGTCCTCGGTTACGAGCCGCAGGTCGCGCTCGACGTCGGGCTGGCGGAGCTCGCGGCATGGCTGCGCGGTCAGGTCGCGAAGGACCGCGTCGCCGAGGCGAAGCGCGAGCTCGACACCCGAGGGCTGACGCTATGACGGTCCTCGTGACCGGTGGGGCCGGCTTCATCGGCGCGAACGTCGCGCACCGTCTGCTTCAGGACGGCGAGGACGTTCGCATCCTCGACGACCTCTCTCGCGCCGGCGTGGAGAGGAACGTGGCGTGGCTGCGCGAGGTCCACGGCAAATCCTTCGAGCTCGTCGTCGGCGACGTACGGGATGCAGCTACGGTCGGTCGAGCCGTCGAGGACGTGGACCACGTCTTCCACTTCGCCGCGCAGGTCGCGGTGACGACCAGCTTGACCGACCCGCATCTCGACTTCTCCGTCAACGGGCTCGGAGCCCTCAACGTGCTCGAGTCCGTGAGGCGCAGCCGGCGCCGCCCGAGCATCCTCTACACGTCGACGAACAAGGTGTACGGCGCGCTCGACGACATCTCGCTCGAGAGCCAGCGCACCCGCTATGCGCCGATCGATCGCGACGTCGCGGCACGCGGGATCTCCGAGCAGCGTCCGCTCGAGTTCCACAGCCCGTACGGATGCAGCAAGGGCACGGCCGATCAGTACGTGCTCGACTACGCGCGCTCGTTCGGCGTCCGCGCCGCCGTGTTCCGTATGAGCTGCATCTACGGCCCGCGTCAGTTCGGCACCGAGGACCAAGGGTGGGTCGCCCACTTCCTGATCCGCGCACTGCGCGGCGAGTCGATCACGATCTACGGCGACGGCAAGCAGGTCCGCGATCTCCTCTTCGTCGACGACCTCGTCGACGCGCTCCTGCGCGCGCGCAGCCGCATCGACAGCATCTCGGGGCGCGCCTTCAACGTCGGCGGCGGTCCGTCGAACACGCTGAGCCTGCTCGAGCTGTGCGAGCGCATCGGACGCCTCACGCGGCCGCCGCGCCTTGCGTTCGAGGGCTGGCGCCAGGCGGACCAGCGCTACTACGTGTCCAATACGAACGCGCTCGTCTCCGCGCTCGACTGGAGGCCGACCGTCGACGTGCACGACGGCATCGGGCGCCTCTTCGAATGGCTCGCCGAACAACCTGAAAACCGGTCGCCGCGCGCGACCTACGTCCAGGCCTCCCCGTGAGAGTCGCGCTCGTCAATCCGCCGTGGTCCTTCGAGGGCAGCATCTACTTCGGCTGCCGCGAGAGCCATCTGCCGCTCGAGTACGGTTACGCGAAGGCGCTGCTCGAGCAAGCAGGCCACGACGTACTGCTCGTCGATGCGCAGCTCGGCGCGATGTGGCGAGACTACGTCGACGTCAGCGCGCATGCAGACGACGCATGGATCCGCAGCGCGCTCGCTGCGTTCCGCCCGCAGATGACGGTGGTGACGACGGCGCCGAGCTACCTCTTCTGGCGATGCGCGCCGCCGGAGCTGCGCGTGCCGATGCGCACGGTCCACGCGATCCGCGACGTGGCCGGCACGGTCGTGGCGGTGGGTCCGCACGCGTCGACGACACCGCGTGCGACGCTGCGGAAGCTCGGTGCGGACGTGGCGATCGTCGGCGAGTGCGAGGACGTGCTGACGGAGGTCGCGAGCGCGCCGCCGCGCGGCAAAGGAACGGCGTCGGTGGTGTGGCTCGACGACGACGACATGCTCTCCGGTCGCGCGGAGAAGAACGCGACCGACGTGAAGTCGCTACCCGCGTTGCACTGGCCCGCGGAGCTGCTGCGGCGGCACAAGCATCACCACCATCGCTTCGAGCGCAAGGCCGTCGGCCCGGGCGCCGAGCTCGAGGCCTCGCGCGGGTGCCCGTATCACTGCACGTTCTGCGCGAAGGACAACTTCCGCAACGCGTTCCGCAAGCGCCCGCTCGACGTGGTCCTCACGGAGCTCGACGCGCTCGTCGCGGCGGGCGTCCGCTACGTCTACTTCATCGACGAGATCTTCATCCCTGACAAGAAGCTGCTCGAGGGCGTTCGCGAGCGGGACATCGCGTTCGGCGTGCAGATGCGAATCGACAACTGGACGCCCGCGATGCTCGACCTCCTCGGCGAGGCGGGCTGCGTGTCGATCGAGGCGGGGATGGAGAGCATCTCGGAGCGCGGCCGCTCGATGCTCGCCAAGCACTGCAAGCTCTCGACGAGCGAGCTCACCGATCTGCTGATCTACGCGAAGAAATGCGTGCCGTTCGTGCAGGCCAACCTGCTCGACGCGACGTGCGACGAGAAGGCCGACGTCGACGCCTGGCGGAAGCGCCTGAACGACCACGGCGTGTGGGCCAACGAGCCGGTCCCGCTGTTCCCGTACCCGGGCTCGCCGGAGTACACGATGCGGTTCGGACCCGCGGAGGACGACGCATGGGAGCGCGCGCACGCGCACTACCTCGCCGAGTTCGAGGCCTTCAGCGACATCCAGGAGAAGCGCCCCGAGCCGCTCGACGAGCTGGAGAGGAGCGCGAGCCGTGTCTGAACGGGACGTCGCCGGCCTTCGCGTGCTCATGACCGCCGACACGGTCGGCGGCGTGTTCACGTATGCGCTCACGCTCGCCACCGAGCTCGGCCGTCGAGGAGCGACCGTCCACATCGCGACGATGGGCGGAACGATGCGCCCGTGCCAGCGCGAAGCCGCCGCTGCGCTCGGGAACGTCGTCCTCCACGAGAGCACGTACGCGCTCGAGTGGATGAGCGAGCCGTGGGAAGACGTCGCGCGCGCCGCGGAGTGGCTCCTCGAGGTCGAGCGCGAGGTGTCGCCGGACATCGTGCACCTGAACGGGTACGCGCACGGATCGGCCGGCTTTCGTGCGCCCGTGGTGATCGTCGGGCACTCGTGCGTGCTGTCCTGGTGGCAGGCCGTGCTCGGCGAGCCTGCGCCGCCGGAGTTCGATCGCTACCGGATCGAGGTCACGCGCGGTCTCGCCGCCGCCGGCGCCGTCATCGCGCCCACCGCCGCGATGATGCGCTCGCTCCGGACTCACTACGGCCCGCTCGCATCGCGCGCCGTCGTGTTCAACGGCGCGCCCGCGCCGACCGGAAAGCCGACCGCCACGAAGGAGCGCGCGGTGCTCGCGGCCGGGCGACTGTGGGATCGCGCCAAGAACATCGAGGCGCTCGCGCGCGTCGCTCCGGGCTTCGCAGGCCCGGTGCGCGTCGCCGGCGCCGATCGGATGCTCGACGGATCGACCCGCGGCTTCCCCAACGTCGAGCTGCTCGGCTGGCTCGATCCGCCGGCGCTCTCGCTCGCGATGGAAGCAGCGGCCATCTTCGCTCACCCCGCGCGCTACGAGCCGTTCGGGCTCGCGCCCCTCGAAGCTGCGCTGCGTCGCTGCGCGCTCGTCCTCGGCGACATCGAGAGCCTGCGCGAGATCTGGGCGGACGCGGCGGCCTACGTTGCGCCGGACGACGACGAGGCGCTCGCCATCGCGCTCGATCGTTTCGCGTGCGACGAGGATCTTCGTCGCGAGTATGCCGAGCGCGCCGCTGCGCGCGCTGCGCTGTTCACGCCGGAGCGAATGGCGGAAGGGACCGTCGCGGTCTATGCGCGTCTGCTCGGCGAGTCGCGCGCCGGCTCCGGATCACGAGACAGAGGAGCGATGCCGTCATGCGCGTAGTCGTGTTCTGCCATTCGCTGCTGTCGGACTGGAATCACGGGAACGCGCATTTCATGCGTGGCGTCACGACCGAGCTCGCCACGCGCGGTCACGACGTGCGCGTCTACGAGCCTCGCGATGCCTGGAGCGTGGTGAACCTCGTCGCCGATCACGGCGAAGAGGCTCTGTACCACGCGCAGCGCCGGTACCCGCAGGTCGTGCCCCGCCGCTACGACGCGGCGTCGCTCGATCTCGACGAGGCGCTCGACGGTGCGGACCTCGTCCTCGTGCACGAGTGGAACGCGCACGAGCTCGTCGCGAGGATCGGCGCGCACCGTCGCCAGGGCGGGTCCAGGTACCGCCTGCTCTTCCACGACACGCATCATCGCTCCGTCACCGACGAACGCACGATGGCTGCGTACGATCTGTCGGGCTACGACGGCGTGCTCGCGTTCGGCGCCGCCGTGCGCGACCAGTACACGCGCAAGGGCTGGGCGCGGCGAGCGTTCGTGTGGCACGAGGCGGCGGACGTCCGGGTCTTCCGCCCGCTCGCCGCGACGGGCCGCACCGAGCACGCCGGCGACGTCGTGTGGATCGGAAACTGGGGCGACGGCGAACGGACCGCCGAGCTCACGGAGTCTCTCTTCGAGCCGGTGCGCGACGTGGGGCTCGCCGCGCGCGTCCACGGCGTGCGCTATCCGCAGGCCGCGCTCGCGATGCTGCGCGACTTCGGGATCGAGTACCGCGGTTGGCTGCCGAATTTCCGCGTCCCGGAGGTCTTCGCGTCCTTCCACATGACCGTGCACGTTCCACGGCGGCCGTACGTCGACGCGCTGCCCGGCGTGCCCACGATCCGAGTGTTCGAAGCGCTCGCATGCGGCATTCCCCTCATCTGCACGCCGTGGGACGACGTCGAGGGCCTCTTCACGCCGGGCGCGGACTTCGTCATCGCCCACGACGCGCGCGAGATGCGCCACCACATGCGGGTGCTCGCATCCGAGCCGGCCGCGCGGCGTGAGCTCTCCGCGCACGGCTTGCGCACGATCCACGCCGCGCACACCGCGGCGCATCGCGTCGACGAGCTCCTTGCCATCGCGCGGGACCTCGGCGTCCACGACCCGTCCCACACCAAGGAAGCACGTCCATGAAGCGCTCGCTCGACATCGCGTTCTTCGGCTCGAGCCTCGTCTCCGCCTACTGGAACGGCGCGGCTACGTACTATCGCGGCATCGTCCGCGCGCTCGCCGAGCGAGGCCACCGGATCACGTTCTACGAGCCCGACGCGTACGAACGCCAGCAGCACCGCGACATCGCGGACCCGTCGTACGCGACCGTCGTCGTGTACTCGGGCACCGACGAGAGCGAGGCGCTCGCGACGCTCGACCGTGCGCGTCGCGCCGACGTCATCGTGAAGGCGAGCGGCATCGGCGTGTTCGACGAGCTCTTCGAGCGCGAGGTACCGAACGCCCGACGCCCCGGCGCGACGGCCGTGTTCTGGGACGTCGATGCGCCGGACACGCTCGATCGCATGCGAAGGGACCCGCTCGACCGGTTCCGCTCGCTCGTCCCCCGCTACGACATGGTCTTCACGTACGGCGGCGGTCCGCCCATCGTGCGCGGCTACGGGAGCTTCGGCGCGAAGCAGGTCACGCCGGTCTACAACGCGCTCGATCCGTCGACGCACTTCCCGACCGAGCGCGAAGCGCGTTGGACCGCCGATCTGACGCTGCTCGCGAACCGGCTCCCGGACCGCGAGGCGCGCGTCGAGGAGTTCTTCCTCCGCGCCGCGAGCGCGCTTCCGCGCCACTCGTTCCTGCTCGGCGGGAGCGGCTGGGACGACAAGGCGCTGCCGCCGAACGTGAAGTACGTCGGCCACGTCTATACCGCGGACCACAATGCGCTGAACTCGAGCGCGTCGTGCGTGCTGAACGTCGCGCGCAACAGCATGGCGACGTGCGGTTGGTCGCCGGCGACGCGCGTGTTCGAAGCCGTGGGAGCGGGCGCGTGCCTCGTGACCGATGCCTGGCCGGGTCTCGACTCGTTCCTCGTCCCCGACGAGGAGGTGCTCGTCGCCAACGACGGAGACGACGTGGCGCGCCTCGTACGCAACACGACGCCCGCCCGCGCGAGCGCCATCGGAGCTGCCGCGCGCAAGCGGGTGATGGCGCACCACACCTACGCGCATCGCGCAAAGCTCGTCGAATCGCTGCTCCTCGCGAGGAGTACGCGCCCCGAGGTGTCGCCATGAGCAGCTTCCGCTTCGTGTTCCTGGGCCTTTCGATCACCTCGTCGTGGGGAAACGGTCATGCGACGACGTATCGCGCGCTGCTCCACCAGCTCGCCGAGCGCGGGCACGACGTCACGTTCCTCGAGCGCGACCTGTCGTTCTATGCGGCGCATCGCGATCTCGCAGCACCGTCGTTCGCGAAGACGGAGCTCTACGGATCGTTCGAGGAGCTCGTCGATCGCCATCTCCCGGCGGTGCGCGACGCGGATCTCGTGGTCGTCGGCTCGTACGTGCCCGAAGGCGCGCGCGTGGGCGCGTGGGTCCAGGAGATCAACCCGAACCGCGCCGCGTTCTACGACATCGACACGCCCGTGACCCTCGCGAAGCTCGCGCAGGGAGACGCCGACTATCTGACCGCGGCGCAGATCCCGAAGTACGCGCTCTATCTCTCGTTCACCGGCGGGCCCACGCTCGACGTGCTGCGCAGCCGCTACGGAGCGGAGTGCGTGCGCGCGCTGTACTGCTCGGCGGATCCGGATCGCTACTTCCCGATGCGCGTCGAGCCGTCGATCGACCTCGGGTACCTCGGCACGTACAGCGGCGATCGCCAGCCGGCCCTCGAGCGCATGTTGCTCGATACCGCGAGGCGCTCGCCGGGACGTCACTTTGCCGTCGCCGGCGCGCAGTACCCCGATACGATCGCGTGGCCGGAGAACGTCGAGCACACCGCGCACCTCGATCCGCGCGATCACCCGCATTTCTACGCCTCGCAGCGGTTCACGCTCAACGTCACGCGGCAGGCGATGGTCGAGGCCGGATGGTCGCCGAGCGTGCGCCTGTTCGAAGCGGCGGCGTGCGGCACCCCGGTGATCAGCGATCCTTGGTCCGGGCTCGATGCGTTCTTCGAGCCGGGACGCGAGATCTTGATCGCGCGCTCGACGGAGGACGTGCTGCGCTACATGCGTGACGTCCGCGAGGACCAGCGGCGCGCCATGGGGGCTGCTGCACGCCGGAGGTTCCTCGACGAGCACACGGCAATGCATCGAGCGGAGTCGCTCGAGCGCTTCACGCGCGAGGTGCTCGACCAGCAAGCTCGTCGTCTGCGGATCGTCGTCCCCTCTGAAGCGAGGTTGTCATCATGAGCAAGCAACGCGCGCTCGTCCTCGGCGGCGCAGGCTTCGTCGGCTCGCACCTGTGCGATCGGCTCGTTGCGCAAGGCTGGGAGGTCTATGCGATGGACAACCTGCAGACGGGACGCCTCCAGAACATCGCTCATCTTCGCCGCCATTCGAGGTTCGCGTTCGTGGAGCACGACGTGTGCGAGCCGTTCCACATGCCGGCGGAACGGATCTACAACCTCGCGTGTCCGGCGAGCCCGCCGCATTACCAGGCGGATCCGGTGAAGACGACGCTCACGAGCGTCCTCGGCGCGCTGCATGCGCTGAAGCTCGCCACGCGGTGCGGTGCGCGCGTGTTCCAGGCCTCGACGAGCGAGGTGTACGGCGATCCCGAGGTCCATCCGCAGCCCGAGACCTACCGCGGTGCGGTGAACCCGATCGGTCCGCGCGCCTGCTACGACGAGGGAAAGCGCTGCGCCGAGTCGCTGATGATGGACTTCGCACGCTCGCGCGGCGTCGAGGTGCGCATCGCGCGCATCTTCAACACGTACGGGCCGCGGATGGATCCGGACGACGGCCGCATCGTCTCGAACTTCATCACGCAGGCGCTGCGCGGCGAGGAGCTCACGGTCTACGGCGACGGCACGCAGACGCGGAGCTTCTGCTACGTCGACGATCTGATCGACGGCATCGTCTCGCTCATGGAGCATCCGACGTTCGCCGAGCCGGTGAACCTCGGCAACCCGGAGGAGTTCACGGTGCTCGACCTCGCCGAGCTCGTTCGCGAGCTCGTGTCGTCGCACTCGCCGGTGACGTTCCGGCCGCTGCCGCCGGACGATCCGAAGATGCGCCGGCCGATCACGCAGCGCGCGACGGACCTCCTCGGCTTCGCGCCGAAGGTGCCGCTCCGCGCCGGGCTCGCACGAACGATCGAATACTTCGAGGCGCAGCTCGACGCCGAGGAGAAGCGCCAGTCCGCGACCGCTCTCATCGACAAGCGAGGGCGCGCGCCGAGCAGCGTCCGTGCGCGTCGGACCGTCAACGGCAGCGCCTCTCGCTAGCCCGAAGGAGTCATCCATGTGGGGCATCGTTCCGGCGGCCGGCATCGGCAGCCGCATCCAACCTCTCGCGTTCAGCAAGGAGCTCTTGCCGGTCGGCAGCGTCCGCGAGGACGACGTCGAGCGTCCGTGCGCGGTGAGCGAGTACCTGGTGGACCGGCTCGTCCTCGGCGGCGCGACCAAGCTCGTGTTCGTGATCTCGCGCGGAAAGAGCGACATCGTCGAGTACTTCGGCGGCGGGAGCCACGACACGTCGATCGCGTACGTGGTGCAGCCGGAGCCGGTGGGGCTCTGCGACGCGCTGTTCCGCGCGCTGCCGCTCGTCCCGGATCACGACTACGTGCTCGTCGGTCTCCCGGACACGATCTGGTTTCCGGCCGACGGTCTCTCGGCGCTCGGCGACGACGACCTCTCGTTCCTCTGCTTCCCGGTCGAACAGCCCCATCTCTTCGATGCGGTCGTCTCCAACGAAGCCGGGAACGTGATCGAGGTCCAGGTGAAGGACCCCGACGCGCGGAGCCGCTGGATCTGGGGCGCCTTCAAGCTGCGGGGCCGCGTGCTGCGCGACCTCGCGCGCTTGTGGGAGGAGCGCGACGGACGCGACGCGTACATCGGCACGCTCGTGAACGCGTGGCTCGCGCGCGGGGGAACCGCGCGCGCGGTGAACATCGGCCGGTCCTACGTCGACGTGGGCACGGTCAACGGATACCGCGAGGCGGTGCAGCTCCTCGGAGCCGCGTCGCGTCTCGATGGGCCGTCGTGGCGGAGCGGGTCAGAGACCGGCGCCGCGGTCGTGCGCGTCGCGAACGGGCGCGGAGCGCGGGCGAAGCGTGCAGTCCACTTGCTGGGAGGCTCCGGTGACACGTGACGAGATCGATCGCGAGGTCCAGAAGCTGGGACCTTGGTTCCACAACATGGACCTCGACGGAGTGATGACGGCCCCACGTCACTTCCTGGGCGACTATCCGCGCCAGAAGTTCGCGCGCTTCGCGCATGCGATACCCGAGGACCTCACGGGCCAGACCGTGCTCGACATCGGCTGCAACGCCGGGTTCTACAGCATCGAGATGAAGCGCCGAGGCGCTGCACGCGTCGTGGGCATCGACAGCCACGAGGGCTATCTCGCGCAGGCGCGCTTCGCCGCGAAGGTCAGCGGCGTGGACGTCGAGCTGCGCAAGCTCGACGTGTACGAGGTCGGCTCGCTGCAAGAGAAGTTCGACGTCGTCCTGTTCATGGGCGTGCTCTACCACCTGCGTCATCCGCTGCTCGCGCTCGACATCATCCATGACCGCGTGGTCGGCGACACGCTGATCTTCCAGAGCATGCAGCGCGGCTCGACGGAGATCGCGGCGGTCGAGGACGACTATCCCTTCGCGGAGGTGAACGTCTTCGATCGAGTTGGGTATCCGGTGATGCACTTCGTCGAGAAGCGCTACGCCGGCGACCCGACGAACTGGTGGGTCCCGAACCGCGCCTGCGCGCAAGCGATGCTCCGCAGCGCGGGCTTTCGCATCGAAGCGAACCCGGAGCCCGAGGTCTACATCTGCAAGCGCAGCGAGGAGAGACGATGACCGTCGAAGCGGTGATGCTGTGGAACGAACCGAACAACCTCTCGCACTGGGACTTCCAGATCGACGAAGGCTGGAAGGTCTTCGCGAAGATGACGAAGCTGGCGGCTTCGGAGATCAAGCGCGAGCGACCGAGGCTCACGCGCGTGCTCGGAGGGATGTCGCCGATCGACGCCGGCTTCGTACGCAACATGACGGACCAAGGCGTGGTCGCGGAGGTCGACGCGCTCGCGGTGCACGGCTTTCCGCTCGACTGGAACCACTGGCAGATCCACGAGTGGCCCGAGAAGCTCGCCGAGATCCGCGCGGTCACGAAGAAGCCGCTGTGGGTCAGCGAGGTCGGCGTGTCGACCTTCGGCGCCGAGGAGGTGCAGGTGTTCGGGCTCGAGCGCACGGCGCAGCTCCTGATCGGCCAGGTCCCGCGCATCCACTGGTACAGCCTCTACGACCTGCCGCGCGCATGGCCGGCCACGACGCGGCATCGCGAAGCCGAAGGCTCCTCGTACTACCGGCACTTCTACATGGGCCTGCTCAAGGAGAACGGCCTTCCGAAGCGCGCCGCGTCGCACTTCAGCGATTACACGCCCGAGCTCGGGATCTGCCAGTGGTTCCACTTCGAGGACCATCGCCTCGACGACGCGGTCTCGTGGCTCGACCGCCTCGGCGTGCGGAAGCTCCGGACCGGGCTCTCGTGGGCGGACAGCCACCGCCCCGGCGCGGAGGCGTGGTTCGACAAGCAGATGCGCGCGCTCGAGCACCTCGACGTGACGGTCACGTTCTGCTTCACGCCCGGTTCGTGCGGCGTGCGCGACGATCACACGTCACCACCGAAGCAGATCGAGGAGTTCGCAGAATTCTGCTCGCGGATGGTGCGGCGCTACGCGTGACGAGGGTGACGAGCTCGCGCGCACGCCGGACGGCGGTGTGATCCGCGAGCACGCGCTCGCGCGCGCGACGGGCCATCTGCGCGAGCTCCTGCTTTCCGAGCGAGAGCGCGTCGAGGACGTCGTCCGTGTCGTGCGCGACGAGGATCTCGCGGCCGGGCTCGAAGAAGTCCTCGAGACCGTCCCACGCGTCGCTCACGATCGGCGCTCCGCAGGCCGCTGCCTCGAAGAGGCGCCCCGACGGGCAGTGGCCCATGCGTGCCATCGCGCCGCGCGTGACGTTGAGGGTCAGGCGCGACGAACCGTAGAATGCCGCGTGGTCGGGCGGCGCGACGTGCGGGAGCCATCGCACGTTCGACGGGCCGCGACGATCGGGCGGATACATCGGCCCGCCGAGCAGGAACCGATGCTCGGGGCGCGATCGCGCCGTGTCGAGGAACAGGATTTCGACGCTCGCATGACGGTCCTCGGCGTAGGTCCCGAGATACGAGAGATCGCTCGCGAACGCCTCGTCACGAACGCCACGCCCATGGGTGACGAGATCGACGGAGCCGTAGAGCGGCGCCGTGCGACGCGCGCCGAGCCTGGTTTCGAGGGTCACGAGCGCCTCTCCGCCCGTGTAGCTCAGCACGAGATCGAACGCGCCGAGCCCGTCGTGCGGTAGGTACGGCACGTCCTCGCCGCGCGCGAGCGCATCGAGCGTCACCGGCGCGTCGAGGTCGTAGTACACGCGCTCGGCGCGCGAGCCGAGCACGAGCTCGCTGGCCGCGCGGGCGTCCGCGCAGAACGACGTGACCATCCCCACGTCCGCATCCGCGAGCTCCTTCGTCGCGCGCGCGCGGACGTCTTCCCAGCTCGGGTACACGACGACGTCGTAGCCCTCGCCTTCGGGCTGATCGCGATGCTCGGCGTAGTACGGCGTGTCCTTCTCGAAGAACACGACGCGATGTCCGTCCTCCGCGAGCGCGCGGAGGAGCCCGCGCCACAACGTCGCGTGTCCGTTGCCCCATGCCGAAGTGACCGACAGACCGAAGACGACGAGCTTCATGCAGCCTCCACGAACAGCAGGTGCTCCCTCACGTCCGCACGCAGACGGACACCGTCGAGCCTCGCGCGCGCACGAGCACCGAGGCGGCGGAGCGTGTACGCGACCTTCTTCCGCGTCTGCTCCGGCCCGAAGTAGTCGGCGTAGCCCGGGCTGTTCAACGAGAAGAACGAGAGCGCGTCGGCGTCGTTCAGCAGATCGACCTCGGCGTCGCGGGATCGTCGCTCGTGCGAGGCGACGAGCTCGCGCACGCGCGATGCCGTGCTCGGGTCGATGCCGGCGCCCCGCAGCACCTCTTCTGCACGCTCGGCGCCGCGCCTGGCGTGCGTCTCCTTGAACGCCGCGTAGTCGGGGGCATGCTGCTCGATGCGGCGATCGGGCTCGCTCTCGAGACGCTCGATGTCGTGGAACAGCGCGGCGAGCTGCGCTGCGAGCGACGCGTGCACCTCGAGCCGGAGCATCCACTGCCACGTGTCGATGGCATGATCGAGGTCTGCCTTCACGAGCGGCTTGTCGACGTCGTGCAGCGCGGCATGCGCGGCGAGGACGGCGTCGAAGACCGGCGACTCCGACGCCTCGTTCCTGCGATCGACGTAGCGCTGGAAGCGCGTCAGCACCTCCCCGGCGGTGCGGGTGAGCTCCGACGGCGCGCCGCAGATCGTGAGCGCGTCCGACGTCGAGCTCGCGACCGAGGCTTCGAATGCCGCAAAATCCGCGGCCGACGACCACGCGTCGACGCCGATGATCGCATCGCTCGCGCCCGGTCTCGGCGCGCAGACGATCTCGACGGTCGGATGCTCCTCGGCGAGCGCCGCGACGCCCGGGACGAGACCGCTTCCGCTGCGCGTGGACGCGACGAGATGGACGCCCGCGATGGTTGGCCTCTTCATCGCCGAGCGTGGGTGCAATAGCCGCGCCTGCTCGGCCCGCACTCATGTCTCCAGCGGGATCGACGCGACGAGCATCGCGATCTTCTCGACGACTAGCCTCGCCTGCAATCGCACCGCCAGATCGTCGCGCAGGAGCGGGTCGACCGTCGCGGCGCCGAGCCCGGAGCGAAACCCGACGACGATGCTCGGGGCGGAGCGGTTCCGCATCAGGTCCATGACGAGCATGACCGCCGTCTCGAGGACGTCGGCGCCGCGGCGCAGCTCGATGTCGACGGCCAGTCCGAGCTCTCTCGCGCTCTCGGCGATGAGCTCGAGCTGCTGGCGCCGCTGCTCTTCGCGGTGCATCAAGCGGTCCTCGCCCTGAACCGCCTCTGCGTCGAGCACCGAGACGCTCGCGAGGACGACGCGCGCAATTCCCGCAGGTCGCGTCGCGAGCCAGGCCAGCGCGAGCTTGCCGAACTCGGTGCGCTCACCGATGAGCAGCACCGCGACTGGAGCATCGTCGGCGGCAGCGGCGGCGGCGCCCATCTGCTCGACCTTCGCCACGCGTTCGGCGATCTCCTGGGGCGAAGGCGCGGCCTCGGGCACACGCTCGACCGCGCGCGCGACGGCGTCGTAGCGCCGCCGGATGGCCGTCGCGAGCCCGACCACCATGCCGATGAGGAGGAGCGCGAGGACCGACCCGCGCGGCCAGTTCGCGAGCGTGCCGACGAGGATCGACGCACACAAGACCAGCGCGACGAAGTGGAGCGCCGCGTCGCGCTTCGCATCGGCTGCATCCTCGAGCCGGCGAAGCGCGTGAACCAGCATCGACCACTGACTGATCGTGAAGGTCACGAACACGCTGACGACGAAGACGACGAGCAGCGCTCCCTGCGATCCCCCGGTGACGAGCGTGGAGACGAGGGCGATCGACGCGATCAGCAGGATGCCCGGCGCGGGCGCGAGGCGGCCGTTCAGCCGCGTGAAGCGCTTCGGCATGTAGCGATCGATCGCGAGCGCGCCGAGGACGCGCGGGCCGTCGACGAACCCCGTCTGTGCGGCAACGACGAGCAGGGCCGCCTCGGAGAGCAGCGGCACGGTGACGAGCAGCGTCCGCGCGACGGGTCCGGTGCGTCCGATCGCTTGGGCGACATGCTCGAAGAGCACCGCGTTGAGCGTCTTGTCGGACTCGGGGCGTACGTCGAACAGGACGTAGCCGAAGATGATCGTCGTGATGACCACGGCCGGGATGCCGGCGACGAGGAGCATCGCGCGACGAGCGGTATCGACCTTCGGCTCACGGAGGACCGGCACTCCGTTCGAGACGGACTCGAGCCCGGTGTAGATCGCGCCGCCCAGCGCATACGCTCGCACCATCGAGCCGAGCGCGCCCATCGTGCCGTGCTCCCTCGCGAGCTCGTGCACGTCGCCTGGAACCGCGGCCACGACGGCGGGCAGCGCGCCGAGGCGAAGCGCGATCGCAAGGCCCAGCACCACGACGTGGGAGAGCACGAACGCAAGGACGATCGGCGTCAGGAGGGCAACCGACTCCCTCACGCCTCGCAGGTTGACGAAGGTGAGCCCCACGATCAGCGCGAGCGCAACCGGCAGGCGCGCCGCGCCGTACGCGGGCGGGAGCGCGTCGGCTGCAGCATTGACACACGTGACGACCGACACCGCGACGTTGAATGCCGCATCGACGAGGAGCGCGACTCCCGAGACCAGCGCGACGCGTTCACCGACGACGCGCTTGGCCGCCGTGTACCCGCCTCCTCCGTCCGGGAATTGCGCGATCATCCGCGTGTACGCGTAGGCGAGGATGACCAGCGTCGCGAGCGTCGCCGTGCCGGACACGACGAGCAGCGAGCGAAGGCCCGTGCTCGACCGGGCGAGCGCATCAGGCCCGTAGACGCACGAGCCGAGGAAGTCGCCCCCCATGGCGATCCACGCGCTCACCGCTCCGACCGTGACGCGCTGGAAGATGCGTTGGTCGAAGACCTCGGTGTCTGCGCCGAAGAGGGCGCGTCGAACGTCGTGCAACGTCATGCGCGCCGTTTCGCCCTGCATCCGGCGATCCGTCGGTTACGCCTCGATCGGGCCGGATGCTGCCGCTGCCGCCGCGCGATAGCGTGCCGCGTCGCGCGCGAGCCGGCCGCGCTCGGCAGCATCGGGCGAGCTACGCATGCCGACCTGCGTGAACGCGAGCCGAAACGCCGCGTACGCGAGCGTCCACGCGCGGATGCGAGGACGCGCATCGTCCGACGACGCTCGGCGATAGGTCTCGAGCAGCCGCTCGGCTCCGGCGTCATCGAGCTCCCATTCGACGATCGCTCCCGCGAGGTCCCACGCGACATCGGTGGGTCCCGGAAAGAAGTGATCGTCACCGTGACTGATCGCATCGACCTTCGACAGCGAGTCGTCGCGCGCGCGCAGCCATTCGTGCGGCGCCATGCGACCGTCCGCGACGAAGAGTCGCTCGATCCGGAGCTTCGGCGGCGCAGCGCCGGGCACTCCGATCGCGACGTTCTTGGCCACCATCGCTTCGAGGTCGGCGATCGGCGTGCTGCACGGGCAAAGCGCCGACCGCTTTGCGCAATACGTGGCGAGGTGATCGATCACGCGAGCATCGACGTCGCGTCGTGCCAGCGGCGTGCCGGACCATGCATACGAGGTCCAGCCGTCGCCCTCGTCGCGCGGCTCGGGCGAGAGCGACGCGCCGGCGAGGAAGGATGCGCGCCTGGCTGCCGCGCGTCCCGTACGTCCCAGGCCCTCGAACTTCGCGAGGCGGCGGCCGGCAACGAGGAGCTTGCGGCGCTCGGTATGCGTCACGCTCGCAGGCCAGTCGCGCGCGCTGCGCGTCGATCGATACACGTGCGACCTCCACGCGCCTGCGGAGAGATCCACTTCGCCGTCGGGGACGCGCACACCGGAAGGCGCGACGGCGTGCGTGAAGCGCCGGAGACGCGCGGCCGCGTCGCTCGCCGCGAGGGCATCGAGGTTCGGCTCGTGGCTGAACACGAGCATGATGCGGCGCGGCTCGAAGCCAGCCTCTTCGACGGCGTCGGCGACGGCGAGGAACGTCGAGCCGCTGATCCCGGGACCTTCGTCGACGACGATCACGCTCGCGCCGCCGTCACGAGCGCGCTGCAGGGCGGCGCGCTGCGCGTCGTCGAGCTCGAGCCGGCGCGCATGCGGATGTCCTCCTGGTCGCACGGTCATCCGCGACGCACGTACGCCGCGCGCGCGCAGCGCCGCGCATGCCATCGCGGACAGCGTCGTGCCGATCGATCGCACGCCCACGACGAGCGCCCCGCCGGGTCCGAGACGCAGTGCGCGTGCCGCGCGCGCGTACGCCTCGGGATGGAGCGCGTAGTACGCGAAGCCTTCGGGGACCGATGTCGTGACGTGCGCTGGCATCGTCAACATCGAGAGACGCGCACACAGCACGCGTGCATCGCGACCCTGCCCGAGCGCCGCGGCCGCGAGCTCGTCGCTCACGAACGCCACGTCCGTCAAGGTCGCCACGCCTTCGTCGGCGAGACCAGCTTCCAGCTCCCCGCATGCGATCAGCGCGTCGACGGCGTGCCTTCGCGCATCGTCGCCGATCGCTCCTTCCATCGCTGCTACGAGGACGAGAAGCTCGGCGAGCACCTGCGGTCCATTCCGTCGCTCGCGTCCGTCCCGATAGATCCAGTAGTCGAGCGCAGTCGCCATGACGGCGGGCGCTAGCAATGGGTGAGCCGGGAGATTTACACGGAAGCTCGGAAGCTCGGAGCGATTTTGATGGGCCTCGTCGCGCGCCGAGGCGTGCTGGCTCGCCACGAGGCCCGATCCAACTCTCCGAGCTTCCGAGCTTCCGTGTAAATCTCTCCTACCGATGCACCTGGTCGGTCGGATCTTCTGCAGGTAGGCCGAGCTGCGCACGGGTGATGCTCAGGATGGCATCGACTTGATCGGGCGATGCATGGAGCGTCGCTTTCAGCTTCGGGCCGTCGCTGCGCACCGAGAGGTTCGCGAGGACGTTCTTGAGGACGATGCGCACCATCAGCGTGTTCTGCTTCTTCGCGAGCTCGTCGAGCGCCGCTGCGGTCGTCTTGCACGACGCTGCGTCCGCGCAGTCCGCCTCGGCCGCGAGATCGAGACCGCCGTCGCTCGCGGCCTTCGCGACCACGCTGGCACGCACGACGTCCGCCGGCAGGAACCGTAAGAGCTTCGAAGGCTCCGCGAAGAACACCCGCGCGAGCTCGCCTGCCTTGACCCCGAGATCGATGGGCTTCGACAGCGCGGACGCGAGATCGCCTGCGCGATCCCCCGGCACCACCGCGAGCACGCCCGACTGCGGCCGCAAGACGACGTCCCTCACGCCGTAGATCTCCGCGCGCACCGCGCCGTTCGTCCCAGCGGCACCGCCGCCGTCCCAGGCCTCGAGGCCGGCATCGGTCATCGCGCTCGTCACCGCAGCTTCGGGGCGTCCGTGCTTCACGACGTTCGCGTTCTGGCCGGGGACCTCCACCTTCGAGCCGTACACGAGCAGCCACTCGCCGTCGGCGAAGGGATCCACGCCCGTGCGCGAACGCGCCTCGATCACCTCCGGCACGACCGAGAGCATCTTCAGGACCTTCGCGCCGCTGCGCGTGGCGCGCATCGCCTTGAGCGCGGCGGCGAGACGGAGCGCATGCGCATCGCCGGGCTTCACCGACTCCGCGGCGCCGAAGGCGGGCTCGGGGAGCGCAGGCTTCGGCGGCAGCGTCGCCGCCGCGCCCGCGTCCTCGAGGAACGACGGCGCGATCGAGGCGTCGAGGCCGTCGTCGGACGGCGCGATCGCCGGCGCGACCGGGCGCACGGTCACCGGCGGGACGGGCGGCGGGCGATTCTCTTCACCGCCGCATGCGAGCAAGACGAGCGCCGTCGCGAGCGCGAGCGCGCGCGTCACCCGCCGTCCTTCTTGCCCTTGCCGCTGATCAGATCGTCGAGCTCCTCCTCGGTGAGATCGCGCTTCGGCGCGGGTGGCGGAGCCTTTGCAGCGCCGGGCGTGCCCTTGCCGCTGATCAGCGCGTCGAGCTCCTCTTCGGTCATTTCGCCGGACGGCTTCGGTGCCGAAGGCGCGCCGGCTTCTTTCTTCCCGCTGATGATCGCATCCATCTCGTCCTCGTCGGACGTTCCGCCGCCTGCATCCGGAGCCGCGACGACCGCCGGATCGGGCATGCGGCCGTTCGGGTATTTGATCTTGTCGGCCTCGGAACACGGGAGCGGGTTCGAGTTGTCGTGCTGGACGCATTCGAGCTTCCAGGCCTCGCGCGGCGTGCGGTTCTCCTTCTCCGCGCGGTTGCGCCACTCCTGGATGTCGTCGAGGACGAGCGTGTTCGAGATGCGCGGAATGTACGTGATGATGAGCAGCGCGAGCGCGAGCAAGCCGACGAACGGCATCGCCAGCTTGTAGAGGCTCACGACGGGCCGGTTGAACCGGAAGCTCGCGATGAACAGGTTCAGGCCGAGCGGCGGGCACGAGAACGCGAGCTCGAGGTTCAGCACGAACATGATCGCGACGTGGAACGGTCCGAGCCCGAAGTGCGCCGCGAACGGCAAGATCAGCGGAATCGCGACGAGGATCGCGCTGAAGCCGTCCATGATCATGCCGAGCACGAGCAGGAAGACGTTCATCACGATCAGGAACTGCCACGTCTTGTCGAGACCGAGCTTCAGCATCGCCTCGATGAGGCGCTCGGGGATGTGCTTGTCGACGACGTAGAACGTGAGCGCGTTCGCCATCGCGAGGATGAGGATGACGGCGCCCGCGAGCGCCATCGAGCCCTTCGCGATCCGTACGAGGTCCTTCTTGATCGAGAGGTCTTTGTAGACGAAGCACTCGATGCCCAGCGTGTAGAGCGCGACGAGCCCTGCGGCCTCGTCGATGTCGGTCATGTTCGTCTTGATGCTCACGACGAGCAGCACGAACACTCCGAGCTCCCACTTGAACGCCCAGGTGGCGGACAGCGCCTCCTTGACGTCGAAGGGCGTGCGCGGGATCTTCTCCTTCACGCCGATGTAGCCGGCGTAGATGACGAAGAGCGCGAGCACGAGCGCGCCCGGCGCGAGCACCGCCTTGTTGACGAGCTGGAAGTCGAGGCCCGTCACCATCGCGTACACGAGCAGCGGCAGCGCGTACGGGAGGAGCAGGCCGAGCGAGCCGCCCGTCGTCACGAGACCGAGCGAGAACTTCTCGGAGTAGCCGCGCTGGCGGAGCGCAGGCAGGAGCAGACCGCCGACGGCGATGATCGTGACGCCGCTGCCACCGGTGAAGAGCGTGAAGACGGCGCTCGCGAGGACGCACACGATCGCGAGGCCGCCCGGAAGCCAGCCGACCCACGACGTGGCCGCGCGCACGAGGCGCTCGGGCGTCTTCGACTCGGCCATCGTGTAGCCGACGAACGTGAAGAGCGGGATGGTCGTGAGGATCGGCGAGCCGGCAAACCGCGCTCCGAAGACCTCGGGCGCGAGGCGGCGCAGGAACTGCTGCGAAGGATCGGGATCGCTGAGCCACGCGAGCTCGCTCACGCCGCCCATGATCGCGAACAGCGGGGTGCCGAGCAGCGCGAGCAGCGCGACGAGACCGACGACGACGCCAAAGATCGCGCTGAGCGCGACGACCGCGGCGCCGATCAGGCTGAAGGTGAGACGCGCGGCCTTCGGATCGGGAGCGTCCGTCGCGATCTGGTGGGGCGCGCTCATCGCGTCGTCTCCTTGATCGCGTCGTCCACGGCGAGCGCCTGTGGACTGTCGTCGTGAGCGTGGGCCATGTCCTCGTCGCCGTGCGCGGCGTTCGGATCCACCTTCACCCATCCTGCGATCGCGAGCAGCGATCGAAGGATGAAGCGCAGCGAGATGACCAGAAGCCCGAACGCGAAGACGAAATTGCACTCGCGAACGAGCAGCTGGTACACGCGCTCGCTCTGCCCGGGGATCGACGTGACCGCGGGCGTGCGGAACGAGTCGGGCTCGTCCTCGGGCATCTGCAGGGACTTCACGTCGTCGGCGCTGAAGTGCTTCTCCCAGCCGCCTTCACGGACCCACTCGTTCCATTCGTGCGGCGTGAGCCACTTGCCGTAGGGCTTGCCGGCGAGGACCTTCGGCAGCGTCTTCAGGTCGAGCGAGATCTGGCGGCCGGAGAGGAAGATGTCGCGACGGGTGTCGCCGAGCACGCGATCGATCTTCGAGCTCGGCGGCGCGGGACAGTCCTTCGCCTTGTCGTCCGGGCACGGCACGGTCGTGGAGGCGCGGTAGTCGACGACGGCGACGTGATCGAAGAAGCCCCACACGCCGACGAAGCACACGACCGACGCGACGACCCATCCGAGCACCGCGACGGGCACGCGCGCGCGCGGCGAGAGAAAGCGCATGACGACGTCGACGTTGATGTGCTTGCCCTGCCCGGTCGCGACCGACGCGCCGAGGAGCGCGAGCCACAGCGTGAGGCGCTTCGCGACGTCGCTGGCGCCGCCGAAGAACACCAAGAAGGATGCATTCTGCAACCACGAGAGCAGGTTCGAGAAGTACTCGACCCCGGCGTCGCCGAAGCGGCTGCCGAGGGCGATGCCGACGAAGACGGCGCCGGTCGTGATCGCCTCGTGCTTGTCGCTGCGCTTGCGCGTGAAGAAGTGCGTGGCGAGGCCGAGCACGAGCGCCGTGACGAGGCA
>JAQBQJ010000114.1 GCA_028287065.1 Labilithrix sp.
CCCGCGTCGCGCGCGCTGCGCTGCGCTGCCCGCGCGTCACCGCCGCCGCGCGAGGCGTCGCGCGCGAGCATCGCCACCGTTGCCTTGCCGAGACCCGGCACGTCCTCGCTCGACGACGTGACGTCGCGGACGCGAAAGAGCTCCTTGAACGGCGACACCTTCGCGAGGTCGACGGCGCCGCGCACCGCACGCGTCGCGGCTTCGGCATCGCGTACGGGCCCGCGCACCGACAGGCCTTGCGGCTCGTCCCACGCGAGCGCCGTGACGAGATAGTCGCCGCGCGCCTTCGTGAAGTCCTCGGCGACGTCGTGGAGCCTCTTCGCGTCGGCCTCCGCGAGACGCGAGCCGAGCGCCGTCGTGATCACGCTCTCGATGCCGTGCGCCTGCTCGGCGCGATCTTCCTCGCCGTCGCGCATGACGAGCGCCGCAGCGGAAGCGGCAGGGAGCGACGAGAGCGGCGCGACGTCGCCGAGGACCATGCCGTCCGTCCACTTGCGTGCGGGACCCGCGCCCGCGTTCGGCGTCATCGTCGCGACGATCGCGACGCCCGTCTCGACGACGTCCGCGGAGATGCGCATCTTCTCGAGATCGCCGACCACCGCAATGCGCTTCGTCACCCACGCATCGGCCGCACGGACGATGGCCTTCGGATCGCCGTAGTCGGGAGCGCGCCCGCCGTGGTCGCGACGCATCCGCTCGTCCTGGCCGAGCAAGAAGCCCTTCGCGGTGGTCCACAGATCGTCGAGCGCAGGCTTGATCACGGCGCCGATCGCGGCACGCGGCACGTCGAAGACGATCGCGCCGTCGGTGGGCAGCGGCCTCTTCGTCAACGTGCGCGTCACGTACGGAGCGAGCTTGCCGAGATCGTCTCTGCGACGCGCGACGAGCAGATACCCGTTCGACGACAGACCGAACGCGACGGGCAGCGTGTTCCCCTCCCCCTTCGGGACGAGCTCGCTCGGTCCGCCGGCGTCACGCTCCGTGTAACGGGCGTTGTCGCCGTCGACGAGGAGGGCGCGCGCCTTGCGCAGGTCGCTCAGCTTCATCGCGACGAGGTAGCTCGCGTTCGCCGGATCGCCGGCAATCGCGCCGAAGATCGGTGCGGTGTTGTCGATCTCCGACGCGACGAACGGATCGAGGCCGGCGACCATGCAGATCATCCCGCTCGCGGACGCCGGAAGGATCCCGACCGCACCGCCGATGTTCTTCTGCAGCTTCGACCACGAGCCGTTCGGCGTCGCCATGTAGACGTCGGCGAGCAGAGCGTCCGGCGCGGGGAGCGGCGGCTCCGCCGGCTTCATCGCCTGCGCCGGCTCTTCGCTGTGATCGCCGCACTTGCTGCACGACACCGCGCTTGCGACGGAGACCAACGCGGCGGCGACGAGCGCGAGCCGCACCTTCAGGCGAGGAGACCCGATCACGCGCGACGTAGTAGCACACGAAGGCGCGGGCTTCGCCCTAGGGCGCGCAGCGTGCGCCCTTGTCGTCGGTGACGCAGCGCTGCAGCCCGACCGACTTGCAGAGGTACGAACGCTGCTGGCCCCAGGCGCACCATCGCAGGCTGGCGCCGTCGCAACGTGGAGGCGCCGCAGGATCGCAGCTCGACGACGCGCCCGCGTCGGCGCCGGCAGGCCGGAGGGGCGCGACCGTCGCGCATGCGCCGACGGAGGAGAGCGCGCCGCCGCCGGAATCGAGCGCGCCAGTCCCTGCACCACACGCGAGCCCGCGCGCGCCGCAGTCGATGCGCACCTCGTGGCCGTGCCAGCACGCGACGGCGGTCGCGCCCTCGCAGCGCGTGGTGCCTTCGTGGCAGCTCGCGGCCTGCGTCGCGCACTTCGGACCGTCGCTCGACGGCGTGCAGCGAAGCCCGAACGCGCCGCAGTCGAGGCTCAGCAGCTTGCCCTTCTTGCACTCGAGCACGCGCGTGCCCGAGGGCGAGCAGGCGGCCGCCGCGTCCTTCTCGCACGAGCCGAGCGCGCAGACCGCGTGACCGTCGCGCACGACGCACTGCTCTCCGCCCCGCGGACAGTCGCGCACGAGCGTGACGCGCTCGTTCGTGCACGTGATCGCGCGACCATCGCCGTCGCACATCTCGACGGGCCCAGCTTTGCCGCGCCCCGCGCACACGTCGACCTTCGCGCCGCGGAGCGCGCACGTGCGCAGCTCGTTGCAGGAGCTCGCGCGGAGCCCGCAGTCGCGCAGCGTGAGCGAGAACGAGACCGCCGCTGCCGACGCGAGCTCTGCATACAGCGCGCGGGTGCACGAGGCGAAGTCGCGAGGCACGATGCCGGACGGCAGCGGGAGCTTGTCGCACGCCGTGAGCAGCGCACACATGTGCTCGACGTCTTCGAGGTCGGCAGGCATCACGTGGCCGCCCGGAGCGACCGCGGCCCGCGCGCCGTCGGCTCCGGCGTCCCGGCTGTCGCGCTCGTCCGCGTACGCCGGCGCGACCGGGGAGGCGCCGGCCATCGCCACGAGCGCTGCGGCGACGGTCGCGAGCGACGCGGCCGCGGGCGGGCCGAGGCGCCCACGGCGCGACGACCTGCGCCCGCGATATGTCCCGACCCGCTGCATTCGACCCGGAAGGATAGACGGGTTGATGCAATGCGCTATTCGGGGTTCTCGCCCCTTCCGGTCCAGGAGGAGTGCAGGTAAGGTTCGCACCTCAAAGCCGCCACGGAGCACAGCGCAATGCTCGACGACGTACACAAAGAGTTGGTCTCCTCGATCGCCAAAGCCCACGACGTGCTGAAGCGCGATCTCGCGAAGCTACGCGCCGGCCGGGCGAACCCGAACCTGCTCGATGGCATTCGCGTCGACTACTACGGCACGATGACCCCGCTCGCGCAGATGGCGAACATCGCCATTCCCGAGCCGCGCCTCATCACGGTCAAGCCCTGGGACAAGAGCGTCATCAAGCAGGTCGAGAAGGCGCTGCGCGAGAACGACATGGGGCTCAACCCCCAGACCGACGGCGACCTCATCCGTGTTCCGCTCCCGCCCCTCACCGAGGAGCGCCGGAAGGAATTCGTGAAGATTGCACGCAAGTACGGCGAGGAATGCAAGGTGACGATCCGCAAGGCTCGCCACGAGGCCCTCGACATGTACAAGGAGATCGACGACGGCGGAGAGGCCAGCGCCGACGAGGTCGACCGTGCCCGGAAGAAGGCCGAGGAGACCGTCTCGGAGGCCGGCAAGACCGTCGACACGATCATCGGACAAAAAGAGAAGGATATCATGGAGGTATGAGTACCCCGTTCTTCTCTGACGCGAAAAGCCCAGCACGACCGATTCGCCGCGCGTGCTCGGCCGGCTTGACCGGCTTGACACCCGCATCGGTTGCGAGCGAGCCTCATTCTCTAGTGGAGCGCGAGGGTTGGTCGACTTGATGCGGGCAATCGCAGCCGGTGTGAGCGATGTCGGTCTCCAGCGTGAGCACAACGAAGATTCCTTCGTGGTGCTCAAGGAGTACGACCTTTTTGTCGTCGCCGACGGCATGGGCGGACACCGCGCGGGGGACGTGGCGTCGAAGCTCGCCACCGAGACCATCAGCGAGTTCTTCAAGTCGACGGCCAACGACGACGTGACCTGGCCGTTCCACTTCGACACGAACCTGTCCGAAGAGGAGAACCGCCTCCTCACCGGGATTCGCGTGGCGAACCGCCAGATTTTCGAGCGTTCGACGCGTTCACGCGAGTACCACGGCATGGGTACGACGGTCGTGGGGGCGATGTTCAGCCCGCGCAAGAACCGGATGTACATCGGCCACGTCGGCGATTCGCGGTGCTACCGCGTCCGTGACGGCGCCATCCAGCTCCTCACGCGCGACCACTCGCTCATCAACGACTACCTGCTCGCGATGCCCGACCTCACGGAAGAGCAGCGCAGCGAGCTGCCGAAGAACGTCATCACGCGCGCGCTCGGGATGCAGGACCAGGTCGTGGTCGACATCCAGCACGACGATCCGCGCCCCGGCGACGTGTACTGCCTCTGCTCCGACGGGCTCTCCGGCATGGTGCAGGACGACGAGATCCTCAAGATCGTCAGCTCCGCAGCCGACATCGGCGAGGCCTGCCGCAACCTCATCGCGCGCGCGAACGAGCACGGCGGCGAGGACAACATCACGGCCGTGCTCATCAAGATCGAGGAGCAGGTCGACGCTCCCACGGAGGAGATCCCCGCCGCACGCCGCAGCAATACGGGCGCGCCGGGTCCCGGTCCTTCGCGCGCCGGCGGTGTGTCGCCGGTCTCGGCCGACGACGACGACGACCTCGGCATGAGCGACGAGCCGACCGCGCCGGGCCTGCTCGGACCGCCCGCCGGCCGCAGCAAGCCGCCGCCCGTCAGCTGAGCTGGCTTTCGGTGCATCGGCCTTTGCGCTCGACGTCGCTAGTGCGCCGGTCTAAGCCCTGCGCCGAGCGCCAACATGCACGAGCTTCTCGCGATTTTCCGTAGCCTCACCAAGAACCTCGATCAGTTCACGATCGACCACGGCAACGCCACGTACGCCATCCTCATGGCGATCGTGTTCGTCGAGACCGGCTTCGTGATCATGCCGTTCCTGCCGGGAGACTCGCTGCTCTTCGCCGCGGGCGCGGTCGCTTCGCGCGGGTTCCTGAGCGCGCCGCTCCTGGCCCTCGGTCTGATCGCCGCGGCGGTCATCGGCGACACGGTGAACTACCACATCGGCAAGGCCATCGGCCCGCGCGTGATGAAGAGCGAGCAGTCGCGGTGGTTCAACAAGAAGCACCTCGTGAAGACGCACAAGTTCTTCGAGAAGTACGGACCGAAGACGATCGTGCTCGCGCGCTTCGTCCCGATCGTCCGGACGTTCGCGCCCTTCGTCGCGGGAGCGGGCGCGATGAACTACCGGACGTTCATCGTCTACAACGTCGTCGGCGCGGTCGCGTGGGTCACGCTGATGCTCGGCTCGGGCTACCTGCTCGGCCAGATCCCGTTCGTGAAGGAGCGCTTCGAGCTCATCGTCATCGGCATCGTCGTCCTGTCGGTGATGCCGATGGTCGTCGAATGGTGGCGAGCCCGCGGCGCCAAGACGGAAGAGTCTCCGTCCGCGTAGAGCCGAGACCAGAGACTTGGCGGCAAAATCACGGGCCGCCGGTGTTTCAACGCGGTTGCGCTCGGTCGCTTCGACGGCTTTTCCGGGCTAGAGTCCGGGCATGGCTCAAGACGTCGTGCGCCCGGTTTCCCACCTGAGCTCCTCGGACGGTCCTTTCTCCTCCGACGGTGAGGTCCCCGGCGATCTCGCGGCCATTCGCGCGGCTGCGACGGCATGGCGCAAGGGCGCGCTCGAGAAGTCGCTCGCCAAGATGCCCGCGCGGAAGCCGCGCTTCTCGACCTGGAGCGACCTCGACGTGCAGGACCTGCTCACGCCGGCCGACGCGCCCCTCGATTACCTGAAGGACCTCGGCCTCCCCGGCGAGTATCCCTTCACGCGCGGCGTCCAGCCCACGATGTATCGCAGCCGTCTCTGGACGATGCGCATGTTCGCCGGGTTCGGCACGCCCGAGCAGACGAACGAGCGCTTCAAGTACCTGCTCGCCGAGGGTCAGACCGGCCTCTCGACCGCCTTCGATTTTCCGACCCTGATGGGTTACGACTCCGACAGCCCGCGCTCGCTCGGCGAGGTCGGCATGTGCGGCGTCGCCGTCGACACGCTGCGCGACATGGAGGTCCTCTTCAAGGACATCCCGCTCGATCAGGTCACGACCTCGATGACCATCAACGGTCCGGCGATCGTCCTCCTCGCGTTCTACATCGCGCTCGCGGACGTCCGCGGGATTCCGCGCACCGCCATCGGCGGCACCGTGCAGAACGACTGCCTCAAGGAGTTCATCGCGCAGCACGCGTGGCTCGTGCCGCCGCGTCCGGCGATGCGCGTCGTCACCGACATGATCGAGTACTGCGCGACCGAAGTGCCGCGCTGGAACACCGTCTCGATCAGCGGCTATCACATCCGTGAAGCCGGAGCGACGGCGGGTCAGGAGCTCGCCTTCACGATCGCGGACGGCATCGGCTACGTCGAGTCGTGCCTCGAGCGCGGCCTCGACGTCGACTCGTTCGCGCCACGCCTCTCGTTCTTCTTCGACGTGCACAACGACTTCTTCGAGGAGATCGCGAAGTTCCGCGCCGCGCGCCGGCTCTGGGCGCGCCTCATGAAGGAGCGCTTCGGCGCGAAGAAGGCCGAGAGCATGAAGCTCCGCACGCACGCGCAGACGGCCGGCGTGTCGCTCACGGCGCAGCAGCCGTACAACAACGTCGTTCGCGTCGCGCTGCAGGCGCTCGCCGCGGTGCTCGGCGGCACGCAGTCGCTCCACACGAACTCGCTCGACGAGACCTATGCGCTCCCGACCGAGGAAGCGGTGAAGATCGCGCTTCGCACGCAGCAGATCATCGCCGAGGAGAGCGGCGTGGCTTCGACGATCGACCCGCTCGGCGGCAGCTGGTTCATCGAGGAGCTCACCACGCGCCTGGAAAACGAGGCGATGGGCTACATCAAGCGCATCGACGAGATGGGCGGCATGGTCTCGGCGATCGAGAAGGGCTATCCGCAGCGCGAGATCGCGGCGAGCTCCTACAAGTTCCAGCGCCAGCTCGAGGCGGGCGAGCGCGTGATGGTCGGCGTGAACAAGTACGGCGACGGCAGCGAGAAGGACGCCAACATCCCGCTCCTCCGCATCGACGAGCGTGCGCAGCAGAGCCAGGTCGCGAACCTCGCGAAGGTGAAGGCCTCGCGGGATCAGGGCAACGTCACGGCTTCGCTCGCGGCGGTGCGCGACGCGGCGAAGAACAAGACGAATCTCATGCCGCCGATCATCGACGCGGCGAAGGCGTACGCGACGCAGCAGGAGATCTGCGACGTGCTCCGCGAGGTCTTCGGCACGTACACGGACCCGGCCGAGTTCTGAGCGCACGTCGAGGGCGCGCATGACGTTCGAGCCGTACGAGCCGCCGGCTCCGTACCGCGATGCACGCCCGGCGGTCATCGTGTGGTTCCGCCTCTATGCCGCGGTGATGGCGCTCGGCTCGCTGTCGCTGGTGGCGTTCGCGGCGTGGTCGGCGCTCACCGGAGCGAGCGCGGAGGCGACGGCCGTCGTGGGCGTGGTGTCGTGCGGTCTGGCGGCGCTGTACGGCGTCGCGGCGTTCGTCCCGTTCAGGCCGTGGGGGTGGACGGTTGGGATGGTGGCGATCGGGGTGGGGCTTGTCGGGGGAGGCGCGATCTTCGCGGTGCCGCTGTTGATCTTCTGGGTGAGGCCGGTGGTGAAGGCGGCGTTCGGGAGGATGTAGATCCCGAGAGAACAGGTGATGGAAACGGAAATGGAAATGCAAATGCGAGAGGCGTCTCGTCTCGACGTTTCCATTTTCATTTCCATTTCCATCACCTGTTCTCTCCTCTCGATCCAGGCGCTGCCTCCCCCCAAACCCTGATCACCCCCCTTCCCCGCGGAAAATTCCGCCACGCTCCCTCCGCGGGGTGAGACGACACCCGCTCCTCCTTCGGCCTGCAAACTGCACTGTAGGTCCCCCATGAACACCCGCCGCGTCTCTCGCCTCGCTGTCGTCCTCTCCTCGATCGTCGCGCTCGGCGCCTTTGCCTGCAGCAGCGCGCCGCCGGACACGGGCGCGGACAAGTCCTCCGGCGAGACGAAGACGGCGCCGAAGAAGGCCGGCAACGACACCACCGCGGACACGGGCACGAGCACGCCCGAGCCGTCCACTCCGCTCTCGGACACCGCCGCGTGCGGACAGAAAGCGACGGCGAAGGAGTGCGGCGACTGCTGCCTCGCGAAGACGCCCACCGCCTTCGACGCTGCCGACGACGAGTACTTCGGCTGTCTCTGCGCGGCGACCGCGTGCGCCACGGCGTGCGCCGCGTCGGTCTGCGCGACCGCCGACAACCAGAACGAGCCGACCGCCGCGTGCAACACCTGCCTCGATACGAACGAGGAGACGTGCGGCAAGAAGGCCGACGCCATCTGCGCGGCGAACGCGGACTGCAAGGCCGCCGACGCGTGCATGGCCACGAGCTGCGAGCCGCTCGCGAAGAAGGAAGAAGCCGCGGCCGGTGGTGGCGGGATGAAGACGCTCAGCGTTCGAGCGTCAAAGGTGTCGTCCCGTCAGCGGTGACGCGCTCCGAGGGCGCGAGCGTCGCTCGCACGCCGGCGATGCCGGCCGCGATCTCCTCGCCCTGCTTGATCGAATCCGGGATCCCCGTCCCGATGAAGCCGTTCCCGCCGACGTGGAGGCCGCGCCACGTCGCGACCTGCGCGAGCAGCCTGCGCATCCGGCCGAGATGGCCGACGGTGGGCTGCGGGCTCGCACGCTTGAACCGGAACACGCGCGTGAACACGGGCGCGCGCTCGATGCCGAGGAGATCGTAGAGCTGCTCACGCGCGAGACGTGCGAGCCCCTCGTCGTCGTGCTCGAGATGGTGCTCGCCGCCGGCGCCGCCGATGAACACGCGCAAGAGCGCCTGGCCCGACGGCGCGCGATGGTCCCACTTGCTCGAGACGAACGTGCACGCGAGGATCGGTCGGTTCTCGCTCTTCGGAACGAGGAAGCCCGCGGCATCGAGCGGATGCCGCACGTCGTACTTCCGGTACGCGAGGAACACGGTCGCGGTGGACACGTAGCTCATCGCGCCGAGCATCCTCGCGAGCGCGGGGTCGAACCCACCGACCATCCCCGCCGACGCATGTGCCGGCAGCGTGAGCGCGACGTGATCGGCGTAGAGCGTCCCGCGCGTGCTCGTTTCGACGGCCCAAAGGCCGCGCGAGTCGCCCTCTTCCAGAGGAGAGACGCGCGTGGCGGCGCATCCGGTCGAGATCTCGGCGTCGCGAAGGCGATGCGCGACGTACGTGACGAGGTCGCCGATCCCGCGCTTCAGCGACAGGAACGTGCTCGCCTCGCCTTCGCCTCCGGTCTGCTCCTTGCGCGCCGCACGGAGCACGCGCATCGCGCTGATCAGCGAGCCGTACTTCGCCTCGGCCTCGACGAGCTGCGGCACGCACGCCCGCACCGAGAGCTGCTCCGGGTCGCCCGCGAAGATCCCGCCGAGGAGCGGTCCGGCGATGCGATCGCAGATGTCTGGACCGAGGCGCCGCGAGACGAACGACGCGATGCTCTCGTCCTCGTCGCCGCTGTAGATCTTGCGCGGGATGATCGGTTCGAGCAAGGCGCGGAGCTTCGCGTCGAGGCCGAAGAGCTCCGTCGACGCGAACGGCCTCCACTCCGTGGGGATGCCGAGCACGAGCCCTTCGGGCATCGCGTGGAGCTGCTTCTTCCAGACGATGTAGACCTTGCGCGTGTCCGGCCGCGTGCCGATCAGCTCGTCGCCGAGACCGACCGCCTTCGCGAGGCGCGTGGCGTGCGGCTTGGTCGCGACCCAGGAGTCGGGTCCGCCGTCGATCGTGAAGCCGTTGTGATTGACGGTGACGAGGTTGCCGCCGAGGCGCGGCGCCGCCTCGAGGATGTGCACGTCGGACGGCTCGGTGGCCTTCTCGAGGGCGTACGCCGTAGCGAGCCCGGTGATGCCTCCACCGACGATGACGACGCGTCGCTTCATGCCCCCTGCAAACGCGCCTGAGGCGCGGCCCCCGCGACGCTTCGCACGACGGACGCCAGCGCATCGACGAGCCCATCACCCGCGTTGAGCGATGGTGCCCGACGCAACGTGATGCCCAGCTCCTCGGCCCAGGTGCGTGCCTCGATGTCGAGGTCATAGAGGATCTCGACGTGGTCGGCCAGAAACCCGATCGGCGCGACGACGACCTCTTTCCGGCCGCGCGCGGCGAGCACCTCCAGGCGCGACCGTAGGTCCGGGCCGAGCCAGGCCATCGGACGTCCGCCGGGCCCGGTCGACATGCCCTGGCTCTGGAACGCGACCGCATGATCGACGAAGCGTCCCGGCGCGAGCTCGCGGACCCGGGCCGCCACGGCCTCGACGCTGGCGCGAAACTCCTCCTCGTAGGGATCGCCGCCCTCGATCACGCTCACCGGCAGGCTGTGCGCGGTGAGCAGCAGCGACGTGCGATCGCGCTCGCCGTCCGGGACCTGCTCGAGCGCGGTGACGATCGACCGCGCAAACGCGTCGGTCAGCTCGGGCGTGCGCCCCCAGTTCGGAGCGGCGTCGATGCGGAGGTCGAGGCCGGCGTCGCGCACCGCCTGCTCGGCCGCATCGCGATAGACGGCCGCCGAGTGCTGCGCGAGCGGCACGACAACCACGTGCTTCGCGCCCGCAGCGGTGAGCTCGCGGAGCACGTCCTGCGGATACGGATGGAACAGACGATTCGCCGTGCGCACCGGCATGCCGAGCCGCTCTTCGAGCCGCGTCGCGAGCTGGCGGTTGATGGCGTTGAGCGGCGAGCGCCCGCCAATCGCCTCGTACCGTCGCCGGACCTCGGCGAGGAGCTCCGGCGGCGCGGCATGACCGCGACGGATGTTCTTCAGGAACTCGGGGAGCTCGTCGAGCTCCTCGACGCTTCCATGCGCGATCAGGAGGACCGCGTCGCCGTCCGTCATGACTTGGCGGAGGTCCTATGCACGAAGTCGATCACGGCCTCGACGTTGCTCGCCGGCGTCTCCGGCACGATGCCGTGGCCGAGATTGAAGATGTGCCCGGGCCTGCCGCCGACCTGCTCGAGGACGCGCGCCGCGTGCTTCTCGGCAATGTCGCGAGGTGCGAGCAGCGCGATCGGATCGAGGTTGCCCTGGATGGCGCGATCGTGGCCGACCTTGTCCCAGCCGACCTGGATGGGCGTGCGCCAGTCGAGGCCGAGGACCGTTCCGCCGGCCTCGCGCATCGCCTCGAGCAGGTGCAGCGAGCCGACCCCGAAGTGGATGACGGGCACGCCGCGCTTCTCGACGTCCTTCAATATGTCCATGACGTGCGGCTGCACGTAGGTCCGGTAGTCGACCGCGGACAGCTGGCCGACCCAGGAATCGAAGAGCTGCACGGCGTCGACGCCGGCGTCGATCTGCTGGTGAAGGAACTTCTTCACGACGTCGCTGAGCTTCGTCATGAGGAGCTTCCAGGTCTCGGGCTCCGTGTACATGAAGCGCTTCGACTTCGCGAAGGCGGAGCTCTTACCGCCTTCGATGAGGTAGCTCGCGAGCGTGAACGGCGCGCCAGCGAAGCCGATGAGCGGCACCTTCAGCTCCTTCTTGAGGAGCTTGATCGCCTGCAGCACGTAGCCGAGGCCCTCTTCGATGTCGAAGTCGTGGAGCTTGTCGACGTCCGCCTTGTTCGCGATCGGCGAGAAGATGACCGGCCCCTCGCCCTTCGCGAAATCGAACGGCGCGCCCATGGGCTCGAGCGGCAGGAGGATGTCGGCGAAGAGGATCGCCGCGTCCATCCCGTATTTCAGCGGCTGCAGCGTGACCTCGAGCGCGAGCTCCGGCGTCTTGCACACCTCGAGCATCGTGTGCTTCTCGCGGAGCGCGCGGTACTCGGGCATGTAGCGTCCCGCCTGGCGCATCATCCACACCGGCGTGCAGTCCACGGGCTCGCGGCGGCAGGCGCGAAGGAACCGGTCGTTCATCCCCTCGATCGTAACGTCCTATTTGACCTCGCAGAAGCTGTTTCCGCTGCATTTGCCCGTGTAGATCGGCGCGGAGCAGTCTGCGGCAGGGGTCACTCTCGGGGTCGAGCAGAAGATCGTGCAGAAGGTTCCTGCGCGGCCCACGCCGCCGTCGCCTCCGCCGGTGCCGCCGCCTGCGCCCTGCGTCTTGCAGTGCGCGCTCTCGCAGTCGGCGTCAGCGGTGCACACCTCGCCGTTCGCCTTCTTCGCGGCGCCGCCTTCGCTGCCGCCCTCGCTGCCGCCGTCGCGGCTCGTGCCGCTCGTTCCCGAGGTACCGCTGGTCCCCGACGTACCGGACGTGCCGCTCGTTCCGGACGTGCCACTCGACCCGCTGTCACTGCTGCTGCAGGCCACGACGAGCCCGAGCCCGCAGGCGAGCACTCCGACGATGGTCGCGCGATCGATCCGTTTCATGCGATGCCTCCACCCTCATCGTAAAGGGACGACGTCGCTGTTCGAACGCGGGAATTGTTACAGCTGGGTCAACTCTGGCGCGGCCAAGTTCACGAAAGTGTCGGGACCCTCATGACGCTCTGCATGACAGCTTCTCCTTCATGCAAACGACGCTTCGTGCGCTCACCGTGGGGATGGCGGTGTGCGCTCTCTGCGTTTGCGCAGCGCGCCACGCGGAGGCGGCGCCGTGCGCCTCGCTCGGCACGCAGCCCATCGTCTACATCGAGAACGGCGACACCCAGGAGCCGCTCGTCAAGCGACTCGGGCAGAAGCTCCTCGCATCGGCGTCCCCGGTCCGGCTCGTCTACAAGAACCGCCGCACATGCGACCTCGCGCTCGACATGTACAGCGCGACGCCGATGAAGAACGACGCCATCGCGATCAAGTACATCCCGAGCGCGACGGAGGACCCGGCGTGGGATCCGAGCAAGCCGGCGCCGTCGTGTGACGCGGACGCGGGCGGCAATGCCGTCGATCTCGGAATAGGTGCAACCTACATCTCGAGCTGCACGAACCTGCCTGCGAAGCCGACCGATCTGTCGGAGCTCACCGGCCCGGTCCAGAGCTACGGCTTCATCGTGCCGAAGGCGAGCTCGCAGATCGCGATCACCGCGCAGGAGGGTTACTTCGCGTACGGGTTCGCCGACGCGACCGGCATGGCGTCGCCGTGGGTCGATCAGGCGCTGCGCTTCAGCCGAGGTCCGACCGCGAGCACCGCGCTCACGTGCGCCGCCGCGATCGGCGTGAAGGCGAGCCAGCTCAAAGGAACGGTTCCCGCCGGCAACACGTCGACGGAGGTTCTCAACCTCGTCGCCACGTCCCCGACCCCCGAAGCCACGATCGGCCTGATGGGCACCGAGGTCTACGACCAGAGCCGCGACAAGGTGAAGCTGCTCGCGTTCAAGGGCTTCGGGCAGCGCTACGCCTACTTCCCGGACTTCAGCTCGACGAGCTTCGACAAGAAGAACGTCCGAGACGGCCACTACCTGCCCTGGGCGCCGACGCCGTACCTCGCGCGCGTGAACGGCGTGACGGGCATGGCGAACAACCCGAACGTGCAGCGCATCCTGAGCCTCGTGGTCTCTGCGAAGAGCGAGGCCACCGTGAGCGGCATCGACGAGGTGATCGCGAGCGGCCTCGTGCCCGAGTGCGCGATGGGCGTTCAGCGGCCCTTCGACGGCGCGAACCTCTCGCTCTACGCGCCCGTCGAGCCCTGCGCGTGCTACTTCGACGCGAAGGTCGCGCAAGGGACCACGACCTGCAAGACGTGCACGGACAACTCCACCTGCGGTGACGGCAAGTGCCGCCGCGGCTACTGCGAGGTGCGATGATGAGCTCGCGCACGACACTCATCGGCGCGGCCCTCGCGATGCTCGTGGCGACCGCCACGCTCGCGGCTGCATGTGACGACACGAGCACGGCCGTGAAGGAGCCTGCGCCGGGAACCGTCGACAGCGGCGGTGGCCCGGGGATCGACGGAGCCGTCCCCGGGCTCGACGGAGGTCAGGTCGGAAATGATGGCGGCCCCGGCGATTGCGTGATGAATCCGAAGACGCACGAGGAGATCATCAACGGGTGCACGAACGCCGTGAAGATCACGAAGAACCCGACGCTGCCCTTGCTCCTCGCCGACGGCGGGCTGCCGCCTCTCCCGTGAAGGGCCCGGTCGTCGCGCTGGCCTTCCTGCTCCTCGTCGCGAATCGCGCGAGCGCGCAGGAGGCCGCGCCGGCGACGGCGCCAGCCCCCGCCGCCGCCCCTGCACCTCCGCCGCCCGCGTCGGCGGAGGATCTCGCGCGCCTCCGCGAGACCGTCGAAGCGCAGCAGCGTGCGATCGCCGAGCTCCAGGCCGCCGCGGCGAAGCCGGCCGAACAGGAAAAAGAGAAGGACACGCGCAAGGACGTCGAGCTCACCGCCTACGCGCACGTCGATTGGGTCGCGTTCCGACAGTCCTCGCAAGACGAGCTGAACCCGTCGTCCCGCGAGCCGCTCAACGAGGATCGCGTCCTGATCCGCCGGGCTCGCCTGCGCCTCGCGACCGATCAAGGGCTCGTGCACGGCGTCTTCGCGATCGACGCCAACACGATCCGCGGGCTGCAGGTGCGTCCATGGAACGTCGAAGCATCGCTGAAATGGCCTTGCGACACGCCGTACCGGAGCCCCTCGCTGATCGCACGGACGACGGCGCCCGAGCCGTTCGTCATCGTGTCGGCGGGCCTCCTGATGACGCCGTTCGGCTACGACGTGACCGAGCTCGAGAACGATCGCCCGTTCCTCGAGCGCACGACGATGTCGAACGAGCTCGTGCCGCAGTCGTACGATCTCGGGGTCCGCGTGCTCGGCGGATACAAGTTCGTCAACTACGCGATCGGGATCATGAACGGCGATCCTATCGGCGAGCAGACATTTCCCGGGCGCGATCCGAACAAGAGCAAGGACCTCGTGTTCCGTCTCGGCGCATCCGCCGAGGTGCTCGACGGCGTGCGCGTCGATGCCGGCTTCTCCGGTCTCACGGGTCGCGGGTTCCACCAGGGCAATGCGCCTTCGAAGGACCAGCTCGTATGGCGCGATCAGAACGAGGACGGCGTCGTCCAGCAGACCGAGCTCCAGTCGATCCCCGGCGCGCCGGCGACGCCGTCCGAAGGGTTCCAGCGGTTCGCGCTCGGCGCGGACGCGCGCCTGCACGTGAGGATCCCGCTGCTCGGAGAGCTCACGCTGCGCACCGAGCTCGTTCGCGCGAAGAACCTCGCGCGCGGCACGTTCGTCGCGGATCCCGTGGGCGCCTCGCGCGACCTCCGCGAGATCGGCTGGTACGTCGGCGGAACGCAGGAGCTCACGCGCTGGGCGATGATCGGCGTCCGCTACGACGTGTTCGACCCCGATGCCGATGCGCAGGACCAGCGCCCGTTCGCCGTGGTGCCGAAGGACTCCGGCGTGTCGACGTGGTCGCTGATGGCGATGGCGCGCTGGAAGAAGGCGCGGCTCGTCGCCGAGTACGATCGCCGGAAGAACGCGTTCGGGCGCGACGAGACCGGCGCGCCGGCGACGCTCGCGGACGACTCGTTCACGCTCCGCGCCGTGGTGGGGTTCTGATGCGCACGCCGTTCGTGCTCGCGCTCGCGATCGCGTCCGTGGCGCTGGCCACGTCGTGCGACGACGTGAAACCGGACGAGGGCCTCGATGCGACGCTTCGCGTGAGCGGCGGCCAGTTCCGTCGCGGCGACATGCCGGCCGAGGAGACCGGACCCGCCGTGAAGGACGTGTCCCTCAGCCCGATCGTCGCCCCGGGGGCGTCGGATCGGAAGTGCGCGGGCGTGATGGAGGGCCCCACGACGGCGGTCGCGCTCGCGCTCGGAGGCGATCCCGGCTTCTGGATCGTCCCCGCCGCGCCGCCGGACGTGACGGCGCCTGGATTCCCGACGTTCGCAGCGTCGGTGTCGTTCTCGTCCGCGATCGCCCCGGGAACGCGGACGTTCATCGCCCGCGCCGTCGATGCGGAAGGGCGGTTCGGCGCGCCGTTCACGCGTCCGCTGGACGTCACGCCGGCGGCGCGTCCGACGGGTCGTCTCGTCATCGCGCTCTCGTGGGATACGCAGGCCGATCTCGATCTCCACGTCGTCGATCCCACGGGGGTCGAGATCTGGAAGCGCAACATCAACTCCTACGAGCCGCCGCCTCCCGGCGCTCCGCCCGAGGCGCCGAACACACCGCATCCGGGCGGGGTGCTCGACTTCGATTCGAATGCGCAGTGCGTGCCCGACGGGCGACACGCGGAGAACGTCGCGTATGCGGACAAACCGCCGAGCGGGCACTACACGGCGCGCGTCGACACCTACTCGCTGTGCAAGGCGGCGGGCGCCCACTGGCGCGTCGAGGCCTTCCTCGACGGCACGAGCGTCGGCGCCGCCGAGGGCTCGTCGACGGAATTCGACACACGCTACTCGCACGACCGCGGCGCAGGCGTACTCGCGCTCGAGCTCGACGTCCCCTGATGGGACGCGCCTCTCGCATCGCCGCGAGCGCCGGCCTCGCGATCGCGATCGCGTGCATCGTACGACCATCGCTCGCGCAACGAGCCGGCACCGATGTCGGAGGGCAGCCGGCGCGCCGGAAGGTCACGAAGCTCCCGAAGCTGACGAAGTTCGTGGAGGCCGAGTACCCGGCGGACGCGAAGGCGGCCGGCGTCGAAGCGGCGGTCGTGCTCACGATCGAGATCGCCGCGACGGGCGCGGTCGCGAACGTGACCGTCGCGCAGTCGGCGGGCGCCGACTTCGACGCGGCAGCGGTCGCGGCCGCGCGGCAATTCGTGTTCGAGCCGGCGGAGGTCGACGACAAGCCTGCGCCCGCGAAGATCACCTACCGCTACTCGTTCACGATCAAGGAGGAGCCTCCTCCTCCTCCTCCTCCCGTAAACGTGCACGTGCCCGTGCCCGTGCACGAAGAAACCGAGCCCGACCACGACGCGGCCCCGGCTCCGGCAAGCCCCGCACCTCCCGCGCCCGACACGGTCGAGATCCGCGGCCGCCCCAAGGCCCGCCGCGAGACGAACCAGACCACCATCCGCGCCGAGCAGGCTCGCAAGGTCGCCGGCACGCAAGGCGACGTGCTCAAGGTCGTGCAGAACCTCCCCGGCGTCTCGCGTCCGCCCGTCGCGTCCGGACAGATCGTCGTGTGGGGATCGGCGCCTCGCGACACACGGGTCTACGTCGACGGCGTCGACATCCCTGCGCTCTATCACGGCAGCGGGCTCCGCTCCGTCATCAACTCGGATCTCGTCTCGAGCATCGATCTCGTGCCCGGCGCGTTCGGCGCCGAGTACGGGCGCGGGCTCGGCGGGCTCGTTCGCGTCGAGACGCGCGCGCTTCCTCGCGGCACGCACGGCTACGTCGGCGCCGACACGCTCGACGGCTCGGCGCTCGTCTCCACCGAGCTCTCCGAGCGCGTACGCGTCGCGGTCTCGGCGCGCCAGAGCTGGCTCGACCGCGTGCTGTCTCTCACGAGCGCGCCCGACGTCGGCGATTTCTTCCCGATCCCGCGCTATCGCGACGGACAGATCAAGGCGACGGTCGATCTCCGCAAGCGCGAGACCGTCGACGCCGTGTTGCTCGGCGCCACGGACGATCTGACGCGCACCGTCCCCTCGCCCGATCCCGCGAGCACGCGCTCCGAGGCGAATCACACGGGCTTCTGGCGTGCCTACGTGCGGTACACGAACGTCTCGGACGACGGCGACACCGCGATCGTCACGCCGTTCTTCGGGCGCGACTCGAGCGAGCTCGTGCAGCGCTTCGGACCCACGCCGGCGCGGCTCGACATCGACTCGACGCGCTACGGCGTGCGCGCGTCGATGCGTTCGAAGCTCGGCTCGATGGTGTCCGTCACGACCGGCCTCGATACGCTCGGGACGGACTCGGACATCGCGCGTGAAGGCTCGCTCACGCTTCCGCCGCGCGAGGGAGACGTCGCGGTGTTCGGACAGCCGCCCGGCGACGAATACGCCGCGGACACCTGGCGAACGAACATCGTCGACGTCGCGCCGCATGCGTATGCGGACGTGCGGCTCGGTCCCGTCACGGTCACGCCGGGCGCGCGCTTCGATGCATACCTCATCGAAGGAAGCCGCAAGACCCCGCGTATCGGACAGACGCCGAGCATCGGGTTCTCTCGGCTCGAGACCGCGGTCGCCCCGCGCCTGTCCGCGCGCTGGGAGCTCGGCCCGAGGCTCGCGTTCACCGCCGCATACGGCACGTATCACCAGGCGCCCGAGCCCGAAGACCTCTCGCCCGTGTTCGGCACGCCCGATCTCGCGCTCTCGCGTGCGACGCACGTGACCGCCGGCGAATCGCTGCGCATCACGCAGACGCTCTCCGCGGAGATCGTCGGCTTCCACAAGACGATGAAGGACCTCGTGGTCCGCAGCCGGCTCGCCAATCCGCTCCTCGCGCGCGCGCTCACCCAGAACGGCGAAGGCCGCAGCTACGGCGTGCAGCTCTTGCTGCGCCAGGAGCTCTGGAAGGGCTTCTTCGGGTGGATTTCGTATGCGATCAGCAGGAGCGAGCGCCGCTTCGACGGCGACGAGTCGTGGCGCGCGTTCGACTTCGATCAGCCGCACGTGCTCTCCGTGGTCGCGAGCCAGGAGGTCGGTCGCTGGAGCTTCGGCGCCCGCTTTCGCTACGCATCGGGCAACCCGCGCACGCCGGTGATCGGCAGCACGTACGACGCGCGGAACGATCGCTACGATCCCGTGTTCGGCCCGCAGAATTCGATCCGCATCCCGGCATTCTGGCAGCTCGACGTACGCGTCGATCGCTCCTTCGCGCTCGGCGAGACCACGCGCCTCCTCTTGTTCGCCGACGTCCAGAACGTCACGAACCGCGAGAACGCCGAGGAGATCGTCTACTCACCGAGCTTCCGGCAGCGCAGTCGCATCACGGGGCTCCCGACCATCGCCGTCATCGGCGCGAGGCTGGACTTCTGATGAAGACGCTCTCGCTCCTAGCGCTCGTGTCCGTCGCGCTCGGCGCCGCCGTGCTCGTGCCGGCGTGCAAGCCGGACTTCGGCGAGCGCGAGTCGTTCGTCGATCGCACGGAGGTGCTCGCCGTGCGCATCGAGCCGCCCGAAGCCAAGCCGGGCGAGGCGGTCACGACGTCCCTGCTCGTGGTCTCGCCGTCGGGCCCGATCGACGCGCCGGCCGCGAGCTGGGCGTTCTGCGCGACACCGAAGCTGCTCACGGAGAACGGCTCGGTCAGCGCGGCATGCCTCGCCGGTGGCGTGCTTCCGATCGGCGATGCGCGCGGAGGCACCGCGGCGGTGCTGCCCGCGAGCGGCTGCTTCGACTTCGGACCGGAGACGCAGTCCGCGGACGTGCGTCCGCGCGATCCGGACATCACCGGCGGCTACTACCTCCCGATCCGTGCGCGCGTGACCGATCCGTCCGGCTCGGGCGATCCAGTCACGGCCTTCGGCTTCGCGCGCATCGTATGCAACCTCGCCAACGCGCCGGCGGACCTCGCCGCGCGCTTTTCCGCCGAGTACGAGCGCAACACGAACCCGACGCTCCTGCCGATCGAGGCGCACCTCGAAGGTGGAGGCACGGCCGCGCTCGATTCGATCCCGCGCGGCGCTCGCGTCGTCCTCCGCGCGTCGTGGAGACCGGAGGACGCCGAGAGCTACGCGGTATACGACGTCGCGAGCCAGGCGATCGTCACGCATCGCGAGAGCCTTCGCGTGTCCTGGTTCACGACGGCCGGCAGCTTCGAGCGCGATCGCAGCGGCCGCGCCGAAGGCGAACCGGAGACGTTCACGGAGAACGTGTGGAGCGCGCCCGACGAAGCCCGAACGTCGCATCTATCGATCGTGCTGCGCGATGCGCGCGGCGGCAGCGCGTTCGCGACGATCGCGGCAACCACGCGCTGAGCTCGCTCGATGGCACGTCGAGCGAGCGTGCCCGCATGGCTCGACGATGACGTGAATGTCGTCACGCGGTCTCACGTCGCGCGCTCTTCGCGGTAGTACGGCAAGCTCCGCACGATGAGCGCGAAGATCGCCATGGCCGCGAACATGTACGCGATCCCGATCGCATTTCCCCCGGCGCGGAGCACGACGCCGTACGAGAGCGCGGATATGGCGGCCAGGACGCCCGCCACGTAGCCGAGCTGGCGGTGGGCGGCGAGACCGAGCGCCGCAAGTGCGAGGACGACCGAGAACAGGATCGCCATGAACAGCGAGCCGGACGTGGCGAAGCCGCGCTCCCGACCCCCGATCGCGATCACACGGACCAGCTCGAAGCCCGAGCAGAGAGCCGAGATCGCGGCGGCGGCGAGACCAGACGTGCGGGGTGCAATCATCGTCATCACGAGCTTCACGCGACATGCCAGGAAGGCTCGCGGCTTGCTTCGTCGTGACGGCGGCAGCCGCGCATGTGCCGCCGCTGACGAGGAAGGTCGATCATGAAGAAGTCCACGCTCGCGCTGCCGTTCGCCACCGTTGCCCTCGTGGTCTCGTTCGCCGAGACGAGCCGCGCGGACGACAGTGACGCACCGCCGATGACGACGACGACGCCGATCCAGCCCGGAGCGCAGCCCTACGTCCAGCAGCAGACGACGGTGCAGCCGGCGCAGACCGCGCCGCCGGTCGGCAAGACCACGACCACGCAGGCGCCGTACGCGCCGTACGCGCCGTACCCTCCGGCCGGACCTGCGCCGTACGCGCAGCGCTACGAGACCGTCACCGAGCGCCGCCCGAACCGCGCGCTGCTCTCGACCGGCACGGGGCTCTTCGTGCTGTCGTATGCGCCGTCGGTCATCGTGGCAGCGGTGAGCGCTCGCAGCTCGGACAAGAACCTCTACATCCCGGTGGCCGGACCGTGGCTCGACCTCGGAGAGCGCAACTGCGATCTGCGTTCGTGCGGCAATCGTGAGGCGATCAACAAGGCGCTCATCATCGCGAGCGGCGCCGCGCAAGGCCTCGGCGTGCTGCTCGCGGTCGGATCGCTGTTCATCCCCGAGACCGAGCGCACGCGTACCGTCGTCGCGACATCGAACGCGAAGCCCTCGGTGCATGTGACGCCCGTCGCGTACGTTGCCGGCGGAGGCGTCGGCGCGACCGGGAGCTTCTGATCGTGCGGGCGCGCCGAGCTCATCGCTCGGCGCCGTCGCCCACGTCGCGGTATCCGTCGAAGGTCACCTCCCAGGCGATGCCGCGACGACGCAGCTCCGCGGTGTAGATCGAGTCGACGTCGAAGCGTCTCGACACGAACGTCGCGATCCCCGTTGCGAGTACGAGCGGGAGCACGACGGCGTAGTCGCCCGACACCTCGAACACGAGCACCGACGCCATCAGCGGTGCATGTGTCGTAGCGGCGATCATCGCCGCCATGCCCACCAGCGCATAGCCGCCCTCCGAGCCGGGCGCGCCGACGTGCCCCGCGACGACGTGCCCCCAACACAGGCCGAGACCGCCGCCGATGAGCAGCGAAGGCGTGAACACGCCGCCCGGGCTGCCCGACGACACCGACGCGGTCGTCGCAAGCGCCTTGCACACGACGATCACCGCGACGAGTCCGACTCCGTACTGCGCGTCGAGGAGGTGGTTGAGCGTCTCGTAGCCGTTGCCGGTCACCTCGGGCACGGCGAGCGCCATCGCGCCGACCATCGCTCCGCCGATCGCCGCTCGCCACGGCTGTCCGATGCGCGTGCGCTCGAACGAGCGCTCGCCGCGCGCGAGCATGCCCATGAATCCCTGCCCGACGAGCGCCGCGAGGACACCGAGCGCGGCATACGCGACGAGCTCGCGCGTCGTCGTCGTCGTGAACGCGCGCTGTCCGTAGATCGGCCCGCCCCCCACGCTCGCGCGCACGAGCGTCGTCGAGATCGCGGTGGCGACGAGCGTCAGGGCGAGCGCGTCGACCATGATGAAGCCCGTGACGATCTCGACGACGAAGAGCACCGCCGCGAACGGGGTGTTGTACGCCGCGGCGAAGCCCGCCGCGGTGCCCGCGGCGATGAGCGCGCGCGCCGGCTCTCCGGAGATCCGTGCCGTCGAAGCGACGGTCGCGCCGAAGCTGCCGCCGAACTGGATGAGCGCGCCCTCGCGTCCGACGGAGTTGCCCGTCGTGATGGCGACCCACGAGCCGAGCGCCTTCCATACCGTGGCGCGCAGCGGAAGGCGCGTCCTGCCGACCGCGACGGCCTCCATCACGTCGCCCACGCCCGGGCTCCCCGAACGTATCGCGAATCGTGCGATGAGCCCGGCGCACAGCCCTCCGAACGCGGGGAGCGCGATCGTGCCGGCAATCGAGAGCCGTGCGAACACCTCGAGGACGTCTCGCGCGCCGAAGAGCGCGTCGTACACGAACTGGACGCCCGCGCGGAACGCCATCCCGAAGAGCGCTGCCCCGATCGACACGACGAGCAGCGCAACGAGGATGCGCAGGATCTCCCGCCATGATGCGCTACGGAGCGTGGAGCTTTCCATCATGTCGAGACGGTGATGGTCGCACGTGTTCCGCGGGCACCCTCGCGCTTCGCGAGCGTCAACGTGCCGGCATGATGACTCACGATCTCGCGTGCGATCGTGAGCCCGAGGCCCGAGCCACCCTCTTCACGTTTCGTGCTGAAAAAGGGCTCGGTTGCGCGCTGGGCGACGTCGTCGGGGATCCCTGCGCCCTCGTCGTCGACCACGAAGAGCACGCGCTCCGCAGCCGACGAGACGTGCAGCCGCACGGCGGAGCCCGCGGGCGTCGCCTGACACGCGTTCAAGAGCACGTTCACGAGCGCTTGCTCGAACAGCGAAGGCTCGCACGCGATGCCCGGGAGGTCGGCGTCCACGTCCCAGGTGAGCGCGACGTCGGAGCTGCTGAAGCGATGCCGTACGAGCTCGACGGCGTGCTTCGTGATCGATGCCGGCGAGGTCTGGACGAGATGAGGAGCATCGCCACGCGCGAGCGCGAGGCACCCGCGCACGATCGCCTGGATGCGGCTCACCTGCTCGAGCACGATCCCGAGCGCGCTCACGACGCGCTCGTCGTTGTCCTTGCGCGCGAGCGCCTGCTCGACGCGGCCCACGATGACGCCGAGCGGCGTCCCGAGCTCGTGCGCGATCCCGGTCGAGAGCGCCGCGAGCGCCGCCATCTTGTCGGCCTTGGCGAGCAGCGCCTCGCGATCGCGCTCGAGCGCGGAGACGGCGACCTGACGCTGCAGCTCGAGCTCGCGGCGCTGCCGGCGCTGCGCGAGCCCTCCGAACAGCGTGACGAGCGCGGTCACGACGAGCACCGTGAGCCCGAGCCTCCATGCCTCGTGGTCCTCGCGGTCCCGCATGCGCTCGGCCGAAGCGAGCACCACGATCCCCCACGCAGCACGCGCGGACGTGCCCGCGCGCGAGAGACCCGCGACCGCCCTGCGATGGGGAAGACCGAACTCCACCGCCTCGTCGCGAGGAATGATCACGGTCGTATCGCCGGCGTCGAGCGCGGCGCGCAGACGAGCCGAAGGGATGAGGCGATGATCGGTCGTGAGGAACCCCTCTTGCCGCGGCCGCGCGACGAGGACCATGAGCTCTCCACCGACCTCGAGCCGCTGTGCCCCATGGAGGAGCGCGAGCACGTCCTCGTCGGCGAGCTCCCGGTCGCCGTTCTCGCCGAGGCGGTGAACGAAATCGACCGCGACCATCGTCGCGAGCGCCGCGTGCTCGTGCGAGAAGTCGGCGAGTGCAGCGCGTCGCTCGACGGTCGCCGACCACGCCGCTGCCGCGAACACCGCGCCGATCGCAGCGAGCATCGAGAGCTGCAGCCACGACCGGGCGATCACGCGGCTCACGCTCGCGAAGGGCCCGTGCGCGCCGGGCGCCGGCTCACTCGTCGGTCGATTCATCGATCGCGAGCCACTTGTTGAGCGTCTTGGCATCGATGCCGAGCTTCTCGCACGCGAGCGTCTTGCGGCCGCCCAGGCGCTCGAGCACCGATGCTGCGTAGCGACGCTGCAGCTCGCGGACCGGCACGATCTCCTCTCCGAAATCGAAGGTCGCGCGGACGCTGCGCTTCTTGGCGACGGCCGCCGGCAGATCGCCGGGCAGCGCCTCGACCGTGCGACCGAGGAGCACGGCGCGTCCGACGGCGTTCTCGAGCTCACGCACGTTGCCCGGCCACGCGTAGTCGAGGATGCGCAGCATCGCCTCGTGCGAGAAGCGCTCGACGACGGCCTTCGCGTTGCTCGCGCGGGCCTCGGCGACGAAGCGCTCGACGAGCGGAGGGAGGTCGTCGCGACGCTGGCGGAGCGGGGGGATCTCGACGACCACGCCCTCGAGCCGGTACAGCAGGTCCTCGCGGAAGAGCCCGGCCGCGATCCGGCCGCGCAGATCGCGATGGGTCGCGGCGATCACGCGCACGTCGACCGGCCGCTCGCGCGACGCGCCGACCGCACGGATGCAGCGTCGCTCGAGCACGTCGAGGAGCTTGGCCTGCAGCGCAGGCACCATGTCGCCAATCTCGTCGAGGAAGATCATGCCGCCGTCCGCCTGCTCGAACAGACCTTGGCGATCCGCATGCGCACCGGTGAACGCCCCACGCACGTGACCGAAGAGCTCGCTCTCGAGCAGGTTCTCCGGAAGCGCCGCGCAGTTGACGGAGACGAACGGCGCGCTCGCACGATTGCTCTCGGCATGGAGCGCGCGCGCGAACATGCCCTTGCCGGTGCCGGTCTCGCCGACGAGGAGCGTCGGCACCTCGGCGTCGGCGATGCGCTCGATGAGCTCGCGGACCTGTCGCATGGCACTGCTGCGCGTGACGAGCTGATCGAGCGCGAACCGCTGGCGCAGCGCGCGGCGAAGCGTGCGCGTCTCGCGACGGAGCGCGCGTTCTTCGAGGGCGCGGCCGATGACGAGATCGAGCTCGGCGACCTTGAAGGGCTTGAGCAAGTAGTGGAACGCGCCCTTGCGGAGCGAGTCGACCGCGGTGTCGACGGCACCGAACGCAGTCATGACGACCACCGGGCGTTCCGGGACGATCTGCTTCGACAGCGTGAGCAGGCTGATGCCGTCGATCTCGGGCATCCGCAGGTCGGTCACGAGGACGTCGTGGCTCGCGTCGCGAACGAGTCGAGGAGCGTCGTTCGCATCGCTCGCCACGACGTCGTAGTCGTGCGCGCGCAGGCCGTCCGCGAGCGTATCGCGCATCGCGGCGTCGTCGTCGATGACGAGGACGCGCACGTTCGGGGCCGGTGCGGGCATGGCTCGATCGTCATAGCGGCGTCCGGACCGAGAGCAAATGCCGACCGCAGCCCGCGGCGAGCGCTTTCAGCTCGACCACATGTGCGTCCGGAATTCGTCCGGCCGCGATCGGGAAATTTTCCCGGTCGGACGCCGTTACCGTCGTGTCACGTCGCCATGACCGCGCGGATCCCGAGACCGGGCCGGTGGCGCGCTCCGTGCTTGGCGACGGCGAACGATGACGCTGACGCAACGGAGCTGCATCCTGCGCGCGGCGCTCTCGTGCGCCGCGCTCGCGATTGCTGCGCTGGGTCCCTCGGGGTCGGCGCTCGCGCAGGAAGCGACGGCGACGCGCACGATGTCCCTCGACGAGGCGCGCGCCTTCGCTCGCGCGCACCACCTCCGAGTGATCGCCGCGCGACAGCGGCTCGTGGCGGCGCAGCGCGATGCGGACGTGCCCGGCGCGCAATGGCTGCCTCGCCTCGGTGCGATGGCGCAGGTCGTCTCATCGACGGCGAACAACAGCACGACGACGATCCTCGGGACCTCGACCGTCGATCTCCCGCGCATCGGAGGGACGAAGGTCGAGGAGCGCCCGGACCTCCAGCCGTATCCGTCGACGGCCGCGGCGCTCGGCGTGCGCCAGGAGCTCTACGACTTCGGCAGGATCGCGGCCGAGACGAACGCCGCGGTGCTCGCCGGCGACGTCGAGCGATTCCGCGTGGCGAACGTCGTCCTCGACGTGGATTTCGGGGTCGAGCAGTCCTACTTCGCCGTGCTCGCAGCGGTGTCGATCGAAGAAGCGTCGCGTGGCGCGTTCGACCGCGCGGCGCAGCATCGCGACCTCGCGCGTGCGAACGTGCAGAGCGGGCTTCGTCCTCCCATCGAGCTGACCCGCGCCGAAGCCGACGTCGCTCGTTACGAGGCCGGCATGATGCGCGCACGCGCGTCCGTGCACGTCGCGCGCAGCGTCTTCGCCGTCGCGGTCGGTGTCGACGACGTCGAGCTCGACGTGCGCGGCACTCCCGATGACGTTCACCCGCTTCCGCCGCTCGCGACGGTCCTCGGCATGGCTGCCGCTTCGCCGGCGGTCCTCGAAGGTCGCGCGCGGGTCGAGGCGCAGCGCGCGAGCTCGAAGGCGCTCGATGCGCAGACGCGCCCGAACATCATGGGAACGGCCTCCATCTCGGGTCGCGCAGGCGGCGCCGCCCCTTCGAGCGGACCGGTCCCCTACGGAGACGGCTGGGTGCCCGCCGTTCCGAACTACGACGTCGGCGTCGTGCTGACATGGCCGATCGTCGAGCCCGTCTGGAATCGACGCGCCGACGCTTCGCGCGCACGCGAGCGAGCCCTCGCCAGCGAAGCCGGCGCCCTCCTCGAGAGTCAACGCGGCGCGATCAGCATCGCGTATCACGAAGCGGTCGTATCGCAGCAGACGCTCGCAGCGCTCGAGCGTGGCGCCGGCGCTGCTCGCGCGAACTACGACCAGGCCGAGAACCGCTTCCGCGTCGGTCTCGGCACGAGCACGGAGCTCGCCGACGCGCAGGCACTGCGGACCGAGGCGGACATCCAGCTCGCGATCGGTCGCTTCCAGACGGCAAGAACGCGCGCCGCCCTCGAGCGCGCGATCGCGGAGGGACGATGAACCAGTCGGAGCACGGTGCCATCGGCACGCCGGCGCAACTCGCGCCGAAGAAGAGGTGGACCATCCCTCTCGTCATCACGACATCCGTCCTGGTCGTCGTGGGGTGCGGCGGCCTGCTGCTGCGCCGCGCCGAGGGCGGCGTGAACAAGGTCGCGATGAACGCCGATCCGAAGACCGTGGCCGTGGTGCAGGCGCGCGGCACGACGTTCCGGCCGACGCGACGGTACGTCGGCACGCTCGAGCCGTGGCTCGCGGCAAAGGTCGGGCCGCAGCTCGCGTCGGGCTTCGTCGATACGGTGCTCGTGCGTCCGGGCGCGGTCGTGAAGCGTGGCGAGGTGCTCGCGACGCTCGACTGTCGCAACGCTTCGTCCGCCAATCAAGCGGTCGCGCATCAGGCGCGCGCGCTCGAAGAACGCCAGAAGGCGGCCTCGCGCGAGGCCCTGAGGCTCGGCGAGCTCCTCGACGGAGGCTATGCGTCGCCGAACGAGGTCGAGCAGAAACAGGCCCAATCCGCGGCAAATGAGGCACAGATCCTGGCGCTGCTCGCGCAGGCCTCCGGAAAATCCCTCGAGGTCTCCGACTGCGTGCTGCGCGCGCCGTTCGACGGCGAAGTCTCGATCCGCACCGCCGACCCCGGCACGTTCGTGCGGCCCGGCTCGGCGATCGTCCAGGTCGTCGATCGCTCCGTGATCCGTCTGACCGGCGACGTGCCCGAGATCGACTTCGACGCGGTCGCACCGAAGACGCCCGTGCGCATCCACCTTCTCTCGACCGGGAAGGACGTCACCGGCGAGATCGCGCGCCGTGCTCCTGCCGCCGATCCGTCGACGCGTACGGTCCACTTCGAGGTCGATCTCGCCAATCCGACACGCGAGGTGCCGGTCGGCACGACCGCCGAGATCACCGTCGACGTCGGCGATGCGATCGCGGCGACGGAGATCCCGCTGCTCGCAGCCAAGGTGCGCGGCAAGAGCGCGACCGTCTTCGTCGTCGAAGGCGGAGCGGCGAAGAAGCAGACGATCGCCGTGCTCGGCGAACGCGGGGGCAGCCTGTTCGTGAAGAGCGAGCTCGCGCCGGGAACGCAGGTCGTCACGCAGGGTCGCTCGACGCTCGAGAACAACGACCGCGTCGTGGCCAAGCTCGAGACCGCGAAGGCCGGCCCATGACCAGGCTCGCGCTGCGAAATCCGATCTTCGTCCTGATGCTCTGCATCGGGTTGGTCGTGTTCGCCGGCGTGGTCACGCCGCGCATGAGCGTCGACACCTTCCCCGAGCTCTCGCCGCCGGTGCTCGTCATCGGCACGAAGGCATCGGGCATGGGGCCCACGGACGTCGAGAAGACCATCACCTGGCGGCTCGAGAAGGCGGTCAGCGCGACCCCCGGCGTCGATCATGTGGAGAGCATCTCGCGGAGCGGCCTCAGCGTCATCTTCGTGTGGCTGAAGTGGGGCACGGATCTCACCGCGGCGCAGTCGATCGTTCAGCAGCAGGTCGCCTTCGCGATGTCGTCGGTGCCGAAGTCGCTCGGCATCATCCCGCCGTTCATCCTCCAGTACGATCCGTCGAACGCGCCCGTCATCCAGGTCGCGGTCCACGGCGGTGGGCTCACGGCCGCGCAGCTCTACGACTACGCCGCGAACAACGTCGAGCCGCTGATCGAGGGCATTCCGGGCGTCGCGAGCGCGGCGCCGAACGGCGGCAAGGAGCGCCAGATCAACGTCATCGTCGATCCGGTGAAGGCAGCGGCGCGCGGCCTGTCGTCGAGCGACGTCGCGAGGGCGATCGAGGCTGCGAACGCGCTCTTGCCGTCGGGACGCTTCAACCCGGCGACCTTCTCGGCGAACGTCTACACGAACGCCGTCCCCCGGGCCGTCGCCGACATCGGGGACGCCGTGCTCAAGCGCAGCGACGGCAAGGCCGTCATGATCCGCGACGTCGCACGCATCGAGGACGGCGGCTCGAAGGATGCGCAGGCCGTGACGATCGAGGGCGAGGTAGGCGTGTACCTGAACGTCCTTCGCGTTCCGGGCGGCAACGTCGTCGCGATCAACGACCAGATCAAGGCCATCGTCTCGAAGCTGAACGACCTCCCGCCCGGCGTGAAGGTGGAGCCGATCTTCGATCAGGCCACGTTCGTCCGCGGCACGATCGACGGGCTCGAGAAGGAGATCCTCCAGGCGCTCGGCCTGATCGCGATCGTCATCCTGCTCTTCCTGCAGAGCCCGCGTTCGGTGCTGATCGCGGCGATCGCCGTCCCGATCTCGTTCGCGATCATCCTCATCGTCCTGTACCTGACGGGCCAGAGCCTGAATGCGTTCACGCTCGGCGGCCTGACGCTCTCGATGGGGCCGCTCGTCGACATCTCGGTCGTCGTGCTCGAGTCGATCCATCGCAATTCGCACGGGCGGACGCGCGTGGCGGCCGCCTTGAACGGGGCGAATGCCGTCGCGATCGCGGCACTCGCAGCGACGCTCGCCACCATCGCCGTCCTCCTGCCCGTCGTGCTGCTCGCCGGCCTGGCCAAGAAGCTCTTCGTGCCGCTCGCGCTCACGGTCGCGACCGCGATGGTCGCCGGGTACCTCGTGAGCATGGTCGTCACGCCGGTCGCATGCCGCTATCTGCTCCCGAAGACGCACGTCGAGCCTGGACGGATCGCGAAGACGCTCGCGCGCGGCGTCGACGCGGTCGCGAACGCGTACTCGCGCTCGCTGCGCAGCGTGCTCGCGTTCCGGCCCTGGGTCATCGGTGCGGCGGCGGTCCTCGTGGGCGCGAGCATCTGGGTGAGCGCGCGGCTCCCGAGCACGTTCTTCCCCGACATCGACGAGTCGATGAACTGCGTGTACGTGCGCTTCACGCCCGGCACGTCGCTCGAGGATGCGTCGGCGAAGACGATCGAGATGGCGAAGACCATCCGCGAGAAGCTCCCGCCGGGCAGCGTGAAGCTCGTGCTCACGAACGTCGGCTCGCCGAGCAAGGCGCGCTCCGCGATGACGAGCCCGAACATGGGCACGCACCAGGGCTTCATCCTCGTCGAGCTCACCGAGACCGGCAAGCGCACGCAGGGCCAGCGCGAGATCGCCGACCGCACGCGCGAGCTCCTCCAGCATACGTATCCCGGCGTCGAATTCCTGCAGGCTCCGGGCGGCCTCGTTGCGAGCGTCTTCTCGAACGGCTTCATCGCGCCGCTCGTCGTCGAGATCCGCGGCACCGATCTCGACGGGATCCTCGAGCAGTCGAAGGCGGTCGCCGAGGTCGCCCGGTCCGTGCCGGGCATCCGCGACGTGTATGTGCGGCTCGAGAACGACTATCCCGAGCTGCGTGTGAATACCGATCGCGAGACGGCGGGTCTCGTCGGCGTGACCGCACGCGATGCCGCGCAGACCACGCTCGAAGCGACGCTCGGGAACGTCAACACCCCTGCCGTGTGGACGGACACGAACAACGGCCAGTCGTACTACGTCGTCACGTTCTACGACGATGCGGTCGTCAAGGACACGGCGGCGATCGGCGAGGTACCGGTCCGCGTCGGCTCGAACGGCGCGGCGGTGACGCTCGGCGCGTACGGCAACATCTCACGCGACGTCGGCCCCGTGCTCGTCACGCGCAACCAGCTCACGCGCGCCGCTCACGTGTTCATGCAGACCGAGCGTCGCGACATCGGCAGCGCGGCGGCGGCGCTCGAGGAGAGGCTCGCCGCCGACGCTCGGACCAGGAACGTGAAGGTCGACTTCGTCGGACAGGTCGCGCTGATGCGCACGACGTTCGGCGGTCTCGGCCTCGCCCTCGGCCTCGCGGTGATGGTCGTGTTCATGATCATGGCGACGCAGTTCAAGTCGCTGCGACTGCCGTTCGTCATGCTCTTCACGATCCCGGTCTCCTTGGTCGGCATCGTGGGGGCGCTCATGGCCGCCGGTCAGGGCTTCTCGATCACCGCGCTCATGGGCGTGCTCATGGTGATCGGGATCGCCGTCTCGAACGGCATCCTGATGGTCGATCACGCGAACCGCGAGCTGCGCAACGGCATGACAGCGATCGATGCGATGGTCGACGCCGCGCGCGTCCGCTTCACGCCCATCGCGATGACGAGCCTCGCGACGATCTTCGGGCTCCTCCCGACGGCGCTCGGGCTCGACGAGGCGTCGGCATCGA
>JAQBQJ010000128.1 GCA_028287065.1 Labilithrix sp.
CTCCGCGCGCGCTTCGGCATCGTCGAGGGCATGGACGGCGAGGCCGCGAAGGCCCAGATCCGCTCGCAGGTCGCGGCGGTCCTCGAGGACCGCAAGGTCGGCGACGTCTGCTACTTCCTCGGCCAGCTCCTCGAGCTCGAGTTCTACGACTCTCCTCTCATCCAGGCGGTCCGCGGCGACTCGCTGCAGATGCGCCTGCTCCGTCGCGCCGTCATCAAGCGTTTCCTCGAGGCCGACGCGCTGCACATCCCGCAGTCGCATCGCGACACGAACCCCGACGGCGAGGCCGCCCGCCCGAACCCCGCGACCGGCACCGACAACTCGATCATGCGCGGCGCGCCGAAGGCCGTCGCCGGGCGCGGCCCGATCGTCCTCGTGTTCGACGATCTCCACTTCGCGCACGAGGAGTCGCTCGATCTCCTCGAGCACCTCATCGACGGTCTCGACGCGCCCATCCTCATGCTGTGCCTCGCCCGGCCCGACATGATCGCGAAGCGCGACGGCTGGTCGAAGCACGGCGGCGCGCGCCACAAGCTCGTCGAGCTCTCGCCACTGAGCGAGACGGACTCGGCGCGCGTGATGGAAGATCTCCTCGCGCCTTGCGGCGAGGCCGAGGGCCTCGAGGACCTCGTCGACGCCGCATGCACGCTCGCAGGCGGGAACCCGGCGCTGCTCGAGCGCATGGTCCGCATCTTCCACGACATGAACGTCGTCGAGGTGAAGGACGAGTTCGCCGAGGTCGAGACGTGGGTCATCCACGTCGATCGACTCGTAGAGGTGCGCCTCCCGCTCACCGTCGAGGACGCGATCCAGGCGCGCATCGCGGCGCTCGCTCCGCCCGAGCGCGATCTCCTCGAGCGCGCTGCCACGATGGGCAGCGTGTTCTGGCTCGGCGGCCTGCTCGCGATCGCACGCCTCGATTCGAGCGCGCCGGACATGTGGTCGCGCGCGTCCGTCACCGACGAGACCGCGATCCGCGAGACGCTGAAGGAGCTGAAGGAGCGCGACTACATCCTCACGTTGCCGGACAGCACGTTTCCCGACGACGAGGAGTTCGCGTTCAAGCACAACCTCGAGCGCGAGACGCTCGTCAAGCTGTTGCCGAAGGGCCAGGCGCGTCGCTTCCACAAGGCGATCGCCGACTGGCTCTCCTTCAAGCAGCACGTGCGCACCCATGAGGAGTACATGGGCCAGCTCGCGCGCCATCAGGAGCAGGCCGGGCTCGTCGTGCAGGCCGCGGCCACGTTCCTCGACGCCGCGCACCTCGCGCGCGAGCGCTACGCGAACAGCAAGGCCTCCGAGTACTACATCAAGGGCCTCGGCCTGCTGCGCGACGGCGCGGAAGGCTCGACGGAGCAGCAGCTCCGCGCGCTCCATCACTACGGCGACGTCTTGCAGGTGCTCGGCAAGAACGACGAGGCGCTCGACGCATTCAACGAGATGCTCGTGCGTGCATATCGACTGAACCTGAAGTCGAAGGGCGGCGCCGCGCATGCGCGCATCGGGCGCCTCTATCGCGACACCGGTCGCCTCGACGACGCGCAGCAGCACCTCGACTCCGCGCTCGTCCTGTTCGGGGACTCCGGCGACGAGCGCGGCATCGCATCCACGGTCGACGACCTCGGCAAGCTGCACTGGCTGCGCGGCGACTATCCGAAGGCGCTCGAGTCGACGCAGCGCTCGCTCACGATGCGCCGAAAGCTCGGCGACCGCCGCTCGATCGCGCTGTCGCTCAACAACCTCGGTCTCGTCTACCAGGACTCCGGCCAGTTCAAGCTCGCGCTCGACGCGTTCGAGCAGGCGCTGCGCATCCGTCGCGAGATCGGCGATCTCGTCGGCGTGTCGATCTCGCTGAACAACCTCGGAACGGTCGCGCAAGATCAGCGCGACGATCAGCAGGCGCTCACGCTGTTCCTCGAGGCCCACGAGGTCGCGAAGGAGACGGGCGATCGAAACCGCCTCGCGCTCGTCCTCACGAACCTCGGCGAGACGTACAACCGTCTCGGCGATCCCGCGAAGGCGATCCATCACCTCAAGCAGGCCGAGGAAATCGCGGACGAGCTCGGCGACAAGATGGGCCTCGCGGAGGCCGTGCGCGGTCTCGGCAAGGCGTATCTCGCGCGCCGCGAGTACACGAAGGCGCGCGAGTGCACGGCGCGCGCGGTGGACATCTTCCGCGCCGTGCAGAGCAAGGTGCAGCTCGGCGTCGCGCTTCGCTCGCTCGGTGAGGTCATGGCGGCGGGCAGCGCAGGTGGCGACGATCTGCTGACGGCGCGCGCGCATTTGCTGCAGTCGATCTGGATCTTCGAGGAGATCGGCAACGACGTGGAGCTGGCACGAAGCTGCCGCGTGTACGCGACGCTCCTGCGCGCGTCGCCGGACGTGCAGGTCGATCCCGCCGCGATGCAGGAAGCCGACCAGTTCTCGAAGCGCGCCGACGAGATCTTCGCGCGCCTGAAGATCAGCTCGTTCGGCCTGGACGCCGACGTCTTCTTCGGCACGCGCTAGCCATCCGCGCGAAGTCCCTTCGAACCCCGGTTCGTTTTCGAACCCCGGTTCCGTCAGCCGAGCATCGGCGCACGGTCATTGCAACGAGGCAGGGTCCCAACCCCAAGGAGGTTTGCGATGATCAATCCGACCCAGATTCAGCCCAAAATGCCCGTCGTTTGCTCGAAGGGCGGTCAGTTCGCCAAGGTCGATCACGTCGAAGGCAAGCAGCTCAAGCTGGCAAAGGACGACAAGGGACAGCATCACTACATCCCGCTCGACTGGGTCAGCACCGTCGACGACAAGGTGCACGTCGATCGTCCCGGCGACGAGGCCATGAAGGCATGGACGACGTCGCCGGGTGGCGACGCGGAGTAGTCCAGCCAGTCACCGCGACGTGCGGGGTCATTTCAGACCGCACGTCGCGGCCTTGCGGTTCACGTCGTAGAGCTTCTTCGAGAGGTTGTTGCCCGTCTTCTCGACGCCCTTGGTGAGCAACGTGCCCGCGAGCCCGCCGTCGACGAACAGGCCCACGGTTCCCTCGAACTTCATGTCGATGTCCGAGCACGGGTCGCCCGCGATGCCGCCGCGCGACTTCACGATGGTGGTCGACGTGTTCGAGAAGTACGTCCCCGCGACGAAGAGGCTGTCGAGGCCCACGCCGAGCTCCACCTTCGGGAGCGTCGCGACGAAGCCGAACGCCGAAGGGCCCACCGCGAGGGTGCCCTTGTCGTCCGCGTACGCGGTGTCGCCGCTGCCCGACGCATTCGAGTCGCCGCTGCCGGACGTCACCTGCACGCCGCCGTCGCTCGAGTAGGTCACGTGGACCTTGCCGGTGCTGGTGGTGTTCTTACCCGTCGCGCCGACGATGAGCGCGAAGCCGCTCTTCACCTTCAGCACCATCGGCACCTCGCCGGCGAAGAACGCCTGCTTGTACGAGATGCCGGGCAACAGGATCTTGTTGTAACCGACCGAGCCCTCGCTGATCCCGACCTCCCACGAGAGATCCGCATCGCCGCTCGTGTGCACGTCGAACGTCTCCGGCTGGCTCACGCGATTTTGCACGGCGACGCTGAATGCAGTCTGCAAGTTGTTCATCGTGCCGACGGCGTGCAGCTTCGCGTAGAGCGCGCCGCTGCCCTTCGTGAGCGTGATGTCGTAGTGGAGCGCGTTGCCGTCGCCGCTGATCTTCTTCTCGACCTGCCAACCGTCCGTGGCGAGGTTCTTCACGCTGTCGAGCAGGTTCTTCCCGAAGCCGCCGGCGAGCGGACGAAGCGCGAGCGGACGACTCTGCGGTGCAGGCCCATTCGCCGGCGCCGCGCCAGCCGGGGGAGGAGTCTCGTCCTCCGTCGGCGACGCCCCGTTCGACCTCACGTCGAGCTCGCTCGGATCGTCCTCGAAGGGCGCATCGAACGTCGTCGCGCCCTTGATTTCGATCGTGCCGTTCTCGATGAACTCACCGAAGTCGAACGGCACGCGCTCGACCACGAGGTGATCGCCGTCTTCTTTCACCTCGCCGACCTTGAGCACGCCGCGTCCCTTGATGACGACGACCGTGCCCGTCTTCAGCCAGTCCGCGCCGCGCGCGTCGAGCTTCAGCCACACGTTGCGACCCTCGTGGGGCAACACCATCGCGTCCCACGCGGGCGCGTCGAGCTTCGTCACGTCGGTGCGGAGATCGTACGTGGCGGACGACACGACCGGCCCGCCCGGAACGGACGAGGCGTTCGCGGCACCGTCGTCGTTGCTGGAGCTGCAGCCGGCGAGAAGCGCGAGCCCGAGGCCGAGGTAACGGACGCGAGTGAGAGCGTTGTGCATGGCCTCCCATCCTGGCCACGTCGGCGTCGCGCGCGTGTCCCCAACAAGGATGACGAGCGGCGCGCCCCCATTCGAACCTTGGTTCGTTTCGAAAACGAACCGGGGTTCGAAAACGAACCGGGGTTCGAAAACGAACCGGGGTTCGAACGGGGGCGGTGGCCCCCTTGGGGGTCGATCACGCGTCGTGTGGCGGCGGCACTTCGCCGCGATCGCTCGCACGTGCTCGGGCCGCGCGCAGGGCCCGAGCACGCCGGGGCAAGACGCTACGATTCGAGGGCTGGCTTCACGGCAGATCGTGGCTATTCGGTGACCGCGCCCGGCGCACGGATCGTGCACGCGCGCCCGCATGGCAAAATCGACGCGCGCTCCCTCGCTCACGACCATCCTCTTGCCCGAGGCACTGCAGGCCGAAGAGTCCGCCGCGTCGCACGCCGGCCGCGAGGCCGGCCGCCTCGGCAACGCGCCGCCGGGGCTCTCGATGCGCGCCGTTGCCGAGCACGCCAGGAGCACACGCGCCGCGCTGCCCGCCCTCGCGCGCGCTCGCGGCGTCGACGCCGGCAACGGTGCGACGCGCATCGGTCGCCTCTTCTCCGACGTACGCGAGATCGGAACCGACTGGATGCTCTCGAGCGAGAAGTCGTATCGCAGCACGCTCCTCGGGATGCATCACGGCGTGGGCGTGTTCCTCCTCCTCGAGGACGCCGCGATCGCGACCGGCGATCAAGCGCTCGAAGACGTCTGCGCATTGTGGCTGGCCGAGCGCTCGCGTCTGGTCGGTGACGTCGAGCGCGACCTCGCGTGGTTCGCCGCGAACCCGGTGCAGGCCATGCGCCGGGCGTTGCCGCCGCTCGTGACGAAGCTCCAGAAGGCGGTCCCACTTCCGGAAGTGCTCCGCTCGCGCGTCGATCACGTCGCGTGAACGCGATCGCGCGCGCGTGCTATCAACGCGCGCGTGAGCATCCTTCGCCAGGCCACGAAGATCACGAAGCCTTCGAAGCCCGCGAACGCGAGCGCGTCGTCCACGTCGGGCACGAAGCCTACGTCGGGCAGGACGCACGTCCTCGACGTGCCGTTCGCGATGCGCGCCGTCGCGACCGCCAGCGGCGCGCGCTGGGTCGCCGAGCACGGCGTGTTCGTCTTCGCCGGCGCCGAGCTTCCCGTCGCGCTCGTGCCGTTTCGCGCGCTGCCGTACTCGTGGGAGCTTCACGTCCAGCGCGAGCTCGACGCCGAATCGGGAGGCGGCGCTTCGATGCCGCGCTTGCCCGCCGGAACGATCGCGCTGCGCCCGCACCAGGAAGAGGCGACCGCAGCGATCGGCGCGGCGCTCGAGGGCGGACGCGCCGGCTTCCTCCTCGCGGACGACGTCGGTCTCGGCAAGACGATCACCGCCTGGGAAGCCGTGCTGCGGATGAAGGAAGCGCGCACGGTGCTCATCGTGTGCCCGCTCGCCGTCGTAGCGCACTGGCGCCGCACGATCGAGGCGATGGGCGACGGAGGCAAGGACGTCGTCGTCATCAACTACGACCGCCTCGGAAAGCTCTTCGACGTGAGCGCCGAGGCTCGCAAGAAGATCCGCACGAAGAAGGGGCTCGCTCGCGCAGGCACCGCGCCCGAGCTCGACGTCGTGATCTGGGACGAGAGCCATCGCTGCAAGAACCCCACGGCGGCGCGCTCGAAGCTCGCGGCAAAGCTCAATGCGCGCGCCGGCTTTCGTCTCTGGCTCTCGGCGACTGCCGGTCAGAACCCGCTCGAGCTGTCGTACCTCGCGCCGCTCCTCGCCAGCGCGACGGGCTCGCGCGCATCGGACCTGAAGGACTTCGAGACGTGGTGTCTCGATCAGGGGCTCGGCGTGACGCGCGGCGCCTACGGAAAATGGGACTGGCGCGGCGATCCCGCCGACTGCGAGAAGGTCCGGGCGATGCTGTTCGACGGCAGCCGATCGAGCGCGCCGGTCGGCATCCGCCGTCGTCCCGAGGACATCGCGGGCTGGCCTGCGATCAACCGGATCCTCACGCCCATCGAGCTCGAAGGCGAGGCGCGCGCGCTCTACGAGCAAGCATGGACCGAGTTCCGGCGTGAGATGCAGCTCACGCCGCGCGGCAAGGATCCGAAGTCGGCGCTCGCGGCGACGCTGCGCCTGCGCCAGAAGAGCTCGCTCATCCGCGCGCAGGGCACCGTGGAGCTCGCGCGCGAGCTCCTCGAGAACGGGCACCAGGTCGCGATCTCCGTCGCGTTCATCGAGACGCTCGCGTCGTTGCGCGGCGAGCTCGAGTCGGGGCTCTCGGCCGTGAAGTGCGCGGCGGTGCACGGCGGTCTTCCGGCAGGAATGCGTGAAGAGGAGCGGCTTCGCTTCCAGCGCGGCGACGCTCGGGTCGTACTCTTCACCGTCGAGGAGGGCATCTCCCTCCATCAAGGCGAGCACAACGACGTACCCCGGTCCGAGATCATCCACGACCTGCGCTGGTCGGCCATCCAGATGGCGCAGATCGAGGGCCGTTGCCATCGCGATGGCCGGTTCGCGCAGGTCTACTGGGCGTATGCCGACGGGACGATCGAGGGCCGGATTGCGCAGGTCGTCGCGCGACGCATCCAGTCGATGAAGGAGATGATCGGCGACGACGTCGAGACCCTCCGCGAGATCGAGCGCCTGCTCGCCGCCGATTAGCCCGGTTCCCGCTTTCGCAGAAGCGGTGCACAATGCGCCCATGCGAAGCACGCGCGCTGTCCCTACGTCGGTCGTCGTCGCCATGGCGCTCGCCTTGGCCGGGCTCTGCGCTGGTTGCTCGACGTTCGGCGCGGTGTACCCGCCGCGCCCGCCCGCCACGCCGGGCGCGCCCGTCGCCGATCCGAGCCCGTCGCGCATCGTCGCGCATCTCGCCATCACGAACGGCGGCCTGCGCGCCGCGATGGACGACGCGATCCCGAGGAAGGGCGACGGCTCCTTTGCGCTCCTCCGCACGCAGCGGCGGTACACCTGGGAGCGCACGCCCGCGGAGATCTCGTTCGCGCAGGGCCGCGTCGTGCTCGACACGCGCGTGCGCGCCACGGTCGACATGCCCATCGGCAGCTTCGAGTTCCCGCTCGACGTCCACGTGGTCGCCGAGCCCGTGCTCAGCACCGAGTACAAGGTGAAGCTGCAATCGACCGAGGTGAAGGTGCAGTCGGCCGATCGACGGCTGAAGGTCGCCGATCACGTCGCCGGCGTCTTCGAGTCGATCTCCACCGAGCTCTCCGCCAAGCTGAAGGACTTCTCGTACGACGTCCGCCCGTCGCTCGAAGAGGCGTACGCGCGCGTGTCGAAGCCGATCGACCTGCCGATCGGCGATGCCCGCGGCTGCGCGACGCTCAAGGTGCTCGGCATCGAGGCCGGCCCGACCGTCGTGGCCGACGGGCTCGAGAAGGACATCGCGCTCGTCGTCGCGCCCGAGGTCACGCTGCCGTGCGCGTCGGCCGAGGCGCTGCCGCTGCCGCCGTTCGCGAACGTCGCGAGCGTGCCTTCCGGTCCCTTCACGGTCGTGGTCCCGATCGCGGCGCGGTACGACGAGCTCCAGAAGGCGATGGGGATGCTCTTCACCGACGGGAAGTACTTCTTCTCGAAAGAGTATCCGGGTCTCTATCTCGAGAACCCCGAGATCTACGAGTCGCAGGGCCAGATCGTCCTGAAGGTCCACATCAAGGGACCCGTCCACAAGTTCGGCATCGACGTCGACCTCGAGGGCGATCTCTTCCTGAGCGGGCACGTGTCGGTCGTCGACAACGAGGTCCAGATCCCCGATCTCGAGCCGACCATCGAGACGAAGAACTTCTTCCTCTCGCTGAAGGCGATGACCGACAGCACGACGATCCGCGATCAGGCACGCAACGCGCTGCGCCTCGACCTCAGCGAACGCCTGAAGGCCGTGCGCGAGAAGCTGTCGAGCGAGCTCACGTTCGGCGGTCCGTCCGCCTGCTTCCAGGGCAACGTGGACAAGATCGAGGTCACGTCCGCGCACGCGCACGGGAGCTACCTGCGCGTGTACGTCGCCGTCACCGCCCGCGCGTCGGCCACGCTGCCGTGCCCGGCCGGAAGCGCGCCGGCGACGGCGGCTGCAGCCGCGGCGACACACTAGTTGACGAAGAGGAGGACATCCTCGACAAGGCCTTCGACGTCCGCGCCACCTCGCGCCTCGGCTGTCGACACCGCATCCCGAGGCGGGCGCCAGCGGAGAGTGTCCAACGACCCACCTGCGCGGAGCTCCGCACGAGGCGTCGCCCGACCGAGCCCGCTGACGGGCTGAAGGGACCCGTTCGCGGCAGCGCGGGGTCTGTGCCGACCGCGATGCGTTCGTCCAAGTAATGGAAAGGTGGTGCTGGGAGCTCGCGCGGGGCCGCGCTGATCTTCGCCTGGGTCGGGCAAGCCACATCGCCCCCGTGCGGTGACGCGCGAGCCACGGAGTAGGCTTTCCACGGAGTCCGACGTCATACAAAAGCGGCGGTTGTTCATCCCGCGCTCTCGTACGCTCGGTCGATGCGCAATCGAACAGCCGTGAGCGCCTGGCCGATCGCCGTCGCAGCCATCGTCGCGCTCGCGCTCGCCGCGTGCTCGTTCATCGCGGACCTCGACACGCTGAGCGGCGGCGGCGACGGCGACGGCGGCAGCACCGAGGTGGGCACCGAGCTGAAGTTCTTTGCGGTCGGCGGTACGGCGCGTGGGCTCGAAGGGGCGACGGTCACGCTGGCCGTGAACGGGAACGACTTCGTCGCGGTCGCTGGCGACGGCCCCTTCGCGTTCCCGCAACCGTTCGCACCTGGAGCCGTCTACATCGCGACCGTGCTCCGTCCGCCCGAGGGCCACGCGTGCACCGTGACGAACGGCGAAGGGCATGTCGCGAGCGCCGACGTGACGAACATCGTGGTCGCGTGCCCTTCGACGAACACGGAGCTCACGAGCTTGAGCCTCTCGACGGGGCCGCTCTCCCCGGCGTTCTCGCGAGCCGTGACGAGCTACGCGGCGCCGGCCACGCACGTCCCGTTTCGTGGACCTTCGACGATCGGTGTCACCGCGACCACCGCGAGCCCCGGGGCCACGATCACGATCGACGGCGCGCCAGCGGCGAGCGGCGCGCTGACGCCGACGGCGATCGGCGGCGGCGCGAACACGATCGCGGTCGTCGTCCAGGCGGCTGACGGCGTGACGAAGAAGACGTACGCGGTCGCCCTCGTCGGCGAGGCTCAGGAGGCGTACGTCAAGGCTTCGAACGCGCGCGCGAACAGCTCGTTTGGTTACAGCATCGCGCTGTCGGCCGACGGGAGCACGCTCGCCATCGGCGCACAGAGCGAGACGAGCGCCGCGATCGGCATCGACGGCAACCAGGCGAACACGTCAGCCTCCAACGCCGGGGCGGTCTACGTCTTCGTGCGGTCCGGGACGACCTGGACCCAGCAGGCCTACATCAAAGCCTCGAACGCCCGCGCGCAGACCTCCTTCGGCTGGAGCGTCGCGCTATCGGCTGACGGGAGCACGCTCGCCGTCGGCGCGTATCGGGAGACGAGCGCTGCGACGGGTATCGACGGCGACCAAGCGAGCACGTCAGCCGCCAACGCAGGGGCGGCTTATCTCTTCACGCGCGCGGGCACGACGTGGAGTCAGCAAGCGTACGTGAAGGCTTCGAACGCGCGCGCGAGCAGCTCGTTTGGTTACAGCGTCACGCTGTCGGCCGACGGGAGCACGCTCGCCGTCGGCGCCCCCACCGAGTCGAGCGCCGCGGTGGGCATCGCCGGTAACCAGGCGGACACGTCGCTCTCCAACGCCGGGGCGGTCTACGTCTTCGCGCGCTCCGGGACGACGTGGAGCCAGCAGGCGTACGTCAAAGCCTCGAACACTCGCGCGAATGCGTCTTTCGGCCGTAGCGTCGCGCTCTCGGGCGACGCGGGCACGCTCGCCGTCGGCGCAAACACTGAGTCGAGCGCCGCGACCGGCATCAACGGCAACCAGGCGGACACATCGGCCTACGCCTCCGGGGCGGTCTATGTCTTCACGCGCGCGGGCACGTGGAGTCAGCAGGCGTACGTGAAGGCTTCGCACCCGCGGTCGGGGAGCAATTTTGGCCAGAGCGTCGCGCTGTCCTCCGATGGGGCTACGCTCGCCGTCGGCGCCTACAGCGAGTCGAGCGCCGCGACCGGCATCAACGGCGACGAGACGGACACCTCGGCCGCCAACGCGGGGGCGGTCTACACCTTCGCCCGGTCCGCGACGACGTGGAGCCAGCAGGCGTACGTCAAAGCTTCGAACTCGCGCAAGGGCTGGTATTTTGGCTGGAGCGTCGCGCTGTCGTCCGATGGGAACGCGCTCGCCGTCGGGGCCTGGGGTGACGGGAGCAACGCCTCCGGCCTCAACGGAAACCAGGCCGATACCTCGCTCGAACAAGCGGGCGCCGTCTACGTCTTCACGCGCGCGGGGACGTGGAGCCAGAGCACCTACGCCAAAGCGTCGAACCCGGCGGCGTACAACCTCTTCGGCTATAGCGTCGCGCTGTCGTCCGACGCCAGCACGCTCGCGGGGGGCGCGTATATGGAGTGGAGCGCCGCCACGGGCATCAACGGCAACCAGAAGGACAAGTCCGCGGCCACCGCGGGCGCGGTGTACGTCTTCCACTGAGTCCGCGCGCTCCAACCGGCGTAGCCGTCCACCGCTAATGGACGAGCACGATGCTCGTCCATTCAGGTCTGACGACGCCGGAACGCTCCCGGTGGCATTCCGGTCCAGCGCTTGAACGCTCGGCTGAACGTCGCCGCGTCCGAGAATCCGACCCGGTAGCCGACCTCGGTGAGCGCAATGGTGCGATCGCGCACGAGCCGGCGCGCGATCCGCTCGCGCACGGCGTCGAGGACGTCGGAGAAGCGCGTCCCCTCGTCGTCGAGGCGGCGCTGCAGCGTCCGTGCGCTCATGTGCAGCGCGGCCGCGAGCGCCTCGGTGCCGACTTCGCCAGGAAGAATGCGCTCGATCCTCGCGGCCACGACCTCGGCGAAGGCGCCGGCCCTCGGCGTGCTGGCGAGCGCCGCCGACGCGAGATGCTGGCCCGTCGCGAGAAGCAGTGGATCGGCGCCGGGCAGCTCGCGATCGGCGACGTCGATCGCGAGCGCGATGCCCGTGTCCTCCGCGCCGAACGTGATCTCGTGCGTGGCGACGGCGGCATAGAGCGGCGCGAGCGCCGGCGGTCGTGCGCTCGTCATCCACACCCGCAACGGCGTGACTCTCGCCTCGGGGCGGCGGAGATGACCGAGCACGACGGCGAGCACGTACTCGTCGACGTGATGCCCGAGCCCGCGCGCATGACCAGCGACGCGCGCCGAGAAGCGAATTTCGCCTGCGTTCGCGTCGTCGACGAGGCGCGCCTCGAGCTGCGGAAAGACGAGCGGCGCGTAGCGCTCGACGAGTGCGAGCACGTCGCGCGGGGTCCGTGACGCCCGCGCGGCGAGGGTCACCGGATCGTATCTCCGGAGCGGCACCTCGGACGGCAGACGCAGGGCGAGATGCGGATCGGCGAGCAGCTCGCTCGAAGCGCGGAGCAGCGCGGCCAGGCCGGACGGCGTCACCGCGAGCTCGTCCGAGGCTCCGGTCACGTCGTCCGTACCGATCTGCGCGGCGAGCAGCGATGCGTCCGCGCCCTTCGCCGCGACCCAGCGCAACAGCGCCGGCGCGAGCGCCGACGGCGAGGCGGCTTCTTTCGGCGGCCGTGCCACGCCACGCAGCATAACCAACGCAGCGCCCGGCGCAGGTTATGGCGCGCTCGGCAAAGAGATCTGGCGAGCATCGTCATGGTGACCGCGCGCGTTCGCCGTTAGCTTCTACGCATGCCGATCGAGATCCGTCATCACGACGGGCGCGTGCTCTTCGTCTCCGCAAGTGCCGGCGACCTTCGCGGCGCGCTCCACGAGGCCATTCGCCGCGGCACGCCGCTCGACGGCGCATCGCTCGAGGGCGTCGACCTGAGCTCCTGCAACCTCGAGAAGGCGCGTCTCGACGGCGCACGCCTCGCGGGAAGCTCGCTGCGGCACTCGAACGTCGAAGAGGCCTCGCTCCGCGGCGCCGATCTCACGCGCGTGCGCATCGACGGGTCGAACCTCGAGGAGGCCGTGCTCGAGGGCGCGCTGCTGATCGGCGCGAACCTCCAGGGCTGCAACCTCGAGGAGGCCGATCTCGCGCGCGTCGATCTCACGGACGCCTGCCTCGACGGCTCGAACCTCGAGGAGGTGAACCTCTCGAACGCGGTGATGGTGCGAGCCACCTTCGCGCGCGCCAACCTCGAGCGCGCCCGCATGGAGCACGTGAAGGCGCAGGGGGCACGGTTCATCTCCGCGAACCTCGAGAAGGCCGATCTGCGCGCGGCGGACCTGCGCGGCGCGGATGCTTCGACGGCGAACCTGGAGAAGGCGAACCTCCGCGGCGCGTCGCTCGTGGGAGCGTCGCTCGGAGGAGCAAACCTCGAGCGTGCCGACCTCCGCGACGCCGATCTCACCGACGCCGACCTCAGCGAGGCCAATCTCGAGCGGTGCGATCTCTCGGGCGCGCGTCTCGACGGCGCGCGCTTCGACGGTGCGAACATGGACGGCGTACGCGGGCTCGACGCAGCGAAGCCGCCGCCGTCGGGACCGTATCGATGACCGGAGCCGCGATGACTACGGAGACACCCGCGCCGGCGCGCGCGTTCCACTGTCGCTGCGGGGTCGCCTACGTCCCGGCCGCGTTCGCGCGGCTCGAGCCGGTGCGCGTCCTCGACATGGCGGACATCGCTCCGCTGGTCGTGCGCTGGCCCGAGGACACCGTCGTCGACGTGCGGGCCTGCTCGGGCTGCGCGGCGCCGATCGCGCGCCTCGCGCGGCGGTGATGGCGTTCGCTAGTTGTCGTGCTTCGGGATCCCGCCGCTCGGGGCCACGTCCGTGATCTGCTTCGACGCGTCCTTGTAGCGGCGGCGCATCTCGTCGGCGAGCTCGGGGCGCTTGCGAATCAGGTCCTCGCTCTCCTTCGGGTCGGCCTCGAGGTCGTAGAGCGCGAAACGCACGTCGTTCCCGAACGCGATGAGCTTCGTGCGCTCGTGGATGAGCGCGCGGCGTCGCTCGTTGTATTCGTCCTCGGGCAGGTCGCAGATCACCTCGCGAGGAGCCGCGGTTCCTCCGCGCAGCTCGGACACGAGGCTCGTGCCGCGCAGCGCCGCGATCGGCTTCGCTCCGAGGAGCTCGAGGAACGTGGGCGCGAGATCCGCATGCCCGCGTGGGGTGTCGATCACGCGCGGCGTGAGGCCCGGCGCATGCACGAACAGCGGAACGCGCACCAGCTCCTCGTAGAGCTCGTGGGCGTGGCGCGTGAGCCCGTGCTCGCCGAACGCCTCGCCGTGGTCGGCCGTGACGATGATCGTCGTGCGCGCGGCCCACGGCTGCGCGTCGACCCAGTCGAGCAGCTTGCCGATCCAGAGATCGGTGAAGAAGACCTCCTCGTCGTACAGATCGCGCGGGCGCTTGCCGAAGTGCGGGCTCTCGGTGTGCGTCTTGTACTCGTCGTGCGGGTCCATGTAGTGGAACCACGCGAAGAACGGCGCAGAGCCGGCCTTCGCCGCCGCGTCCCCGAGCATCTCGATCGCGAGCGGCGTGAGCTTGTCGCTCGTGACGTAGGGATCGGTCTGGTAATCGAACGCGATCCCCTTCACTAGTTGCCAATCACGAAAACCGTATTCGAATCCCGATTGCCCTTTACCGAAATAGGCGTGCGCATGTCCGCCCACGCAGGGTATTCCCTCGGTCGCCAGCGAGGAGCACACGAAGTCCGCAGGAAGCAGGTATTTCGTGAAGAACGAGCCGGTGCGCGCGAGCTCCGACGGATACCGGCCGGTGAGCAGACCCGGGATGCTCTTGGACGTGAACGACGACGTCGAATAGGCGCGCGAGTACGCGACCGACTTCGCGTGGAGCGCCGTGAGGCGCGGCGCGATCGGCCGCTCGTACCCGGCCCACGGCATGTCGGCGCGGAGGCTGTCGATGCTGAGCAGGATGACGTTGGAAGGGGAGGGGGCGGCGTCTGCGGTCTTCGCAGCGGCGTCGGGCGCCATCGTCGTGGTCGCGGCGGGCGGCGGCACGGGCGCGTCGGCGGCCGGCGGCGGAGTGCGCTTCGAGCAGGCGAGCGAAAGCGCGCACGCCGCGATGGCCGCCCTCGTCAGCTTCGTCATCCGCGACGTTGCTAGCACGTTCCGCCCGGATCTAGCGCTCGAGCAGGCCGAGCACCGTGACGATGACGCCGACGAAGCCGAGCAGCGCCATGAGCCCAGCCGGCATGACCTTGCGCGTCCTCTGGAATCCGGCGCCGAAGCGCGCCGCGAGGGCGAGCGAGACGACGAGCCCTATGACGAGACCGACCGTCCCGCGCGCGCTCACCTCGTAGCCGGCGACGAGCAAGAGAACGCCGGATACCGTACCTGCGATGAGCGACGCCCGGCTCTTCGCCTTCACGAAGCCCAGGATGCCCCCGGCGATCGTCAGGACGCCGAAGACGAAGAGATAGAGGCGGACGGCTTCGAGCATCGCCCGGCGATCTACCGCACTTGTCCGCCCGCTCCAATCAGCACTCGCACGAAGCCCTGCGCGTCGATGTCGATCTTCCGCTCCTTCAGCAGGCGGCCGAGCGCGCGCTTGAAGGCCTTCTTGCTCAGGCCGAACACGTTGCGGATCTCCTCGGGGTCGGACTTGTCGCCGATCTTCGGAGCGCCGGGCCTCGACAGCACGGTCAGGATCTTCTGCGCGTCGCCTCCGAGCTCCTCGTGCGCGTGGCCGCGCAGCGACAGCTCGATCTTCCCGTCGGGAAGCACGTTCGTGATGCGGAAGCGTGCGCCCTCGCCGCGCGAGAGCGAGTGCGGCTCGCTCGCCGGTACGAGACCGACGAACGCGTTCTCGACGATGACGAAGAGCCCGATGCCGGGCTCGTTCCGCCACGCCTCGCCCGTGACCCACTCGTCGAGCTTCCACTCGACCTTCTCCGCGCCGGCGGGTCCGCCGAGCATCTCGCTGATGCGCATCGTGCCTGCGAGCCGTCCCGTCGTGTCGACGTACAGACCGATCGCGTAGCGCTCGCCGACGCGCATCTCCGTCGTCTGCTCCTTGAAGGGAACGAGCAGCTCCTTCGCGAGGCCCCAATCGACGAACGCGCCGAACTCGGTGAGCTCCGTCACCTCGAGGAACGCGACCTGTCCGAGCTCGAGCTTCGCGGTGCGCGTCGTCGCGATCGGCCGTGCCTCGGAGTCGAGGTACAGGAACACGTCGATCTCGTCGCCCTCCTTCGCGCCGCTCGGGATCTCGCTGCCGATGAGGAGCACGACGTCGTCCTCCGCCTCGCCGATTCCGAGGAAGGCGCCCGGCGTCGCGAACCGACGGATCGGCAAGCTCGCGTAGTGACCGAGGAGGTCTTCGAACGACATCACTCGGCGCTCGGGCCGCCGGCGTCGGGCGCGACGACGACCGGGTCGTCCTGCTCGGGCACGTGCGGCTTGCCGTCGAAGTCGATGAAGTGCCCGGAGCGATTCGCCTTCGTCTGGAGGTAGAAGCGGTTGTGATCGTTGGCCGGAATGACGTGCGGGATGCGATCCGTCACCTTGATGCCGTGCTTCTCGAGCTCCGCGACCTTCTTCGGATTGTTCGTGAGCAGACGCACCGACTTGACGGTCAGGCTCGCGAGCGCATGCGCCGCGATCGCGTAGTCGCGTTCGTCGTCGCGGAAGCCGAGCGCGAGGTTCGCGTCGACGGTGTCGAGGCCGGAGTCCTGGAGCGAGTACGCGCGCACCTTGTTGAGGAGACCGATGCCGCGGCCCTCCTGGCGCAGGTAGAGGAGCACGCCGCACGGCTCCGCTGCGATGCGCTCGAGCGCGACGCCGAGCTGGTCGCGGCAGTCGCAGCGGAGCGACCCGAGGGCGTCGCCCGTCAGGCACTCGGAATGGAGGCGCGTGACGACGTTCTCCGCGCCGAGCACGTCGCCGTGGACGAGCGCGATGTGCTCCTTCTCATCGCGGTTGTTCCAGAACGCGACAATCCGGAAGCGTCCGAAGCGCGTCGGTAGATCGGCGACGGCCTCGACCTTCACGCAGATGCTGTGCGAGCCGAAGCCCTCGCAATCGTGCTCCCTGTCACGCTCGACGAGGTCCTCGAGCCGAGGAACCGACGTGAGGCTGGCGGTGCAAGGCAGGCGAGTCATGGACCTAGCCTAGCAAACCGCGCGCCTTTCTGCGGCGAGCTGAGCCGTCAGACGCCGAGCGGCGCGGCCTTCCAGAGTCCGTGCAGAGTGCACCATTCGTACGCGACGACGCTGGTGACCCCTTCGGGCAGCGTGAATTTCACGCTGGGCGGCGCGGCATCGGTCGAGTTGAGCTCCCACAGACCGACCACCGTGTCCTTGCCGGCGATGTTCGCGCGCAGGTACATCGTCGTGATGTAGTGCACGGGCTGGTTGCCGGCGTCGACTCCGCCTTCCCCGGCGTCGGGGGAAGCATCCCTCGCGTCGGCGGCGTCGGCCGCGTCGCTCGCGTCGGACGCATCGCCTGCGTCGCCCGCATCGACGTACCCCGCGTCGAGGCCGTTCTTGCCCATCACGTGCTGGACCAGCGCCGTCACGCGCTTCAGGCCGCCTTCGAGCGAGGTCGTCACGATCGGGACGTGACTGCGGTCCTTGCCGACCATCACGCCCGGCGCTTCCTTGGTGAAGACCGGCCCGTACAGGCGCGTCTGCTCGTCTTCGAGCTGGCGCGCGCGGGCTTCCCACATCGGGTTCGGCACCGTGGGAGGCATTTCTCCCGCGTTCGTCGGCGTCGCGTTGTCCGCCGGCGGGACATACTCGTCGCCATCGGTCGGCGGAGTGCCGGTCCCCGGTATGGGCTTGCGGTTCTCGAGGTCGGGCGACGTCTCCGTGCAAGCGACGATGGCGCGGCCCAGACCTGCGAGCGCAGCGCTCGCGATGACGGCCGGAACGATCTTCAGTACGGCACGCCGGTCGATTCGTCGATTTCCGCGGTTCGCCATGTGACCTACCCCCGCACGAAGCGTAAGCCACACGCGGCCGTTCGTCACTCGCTGCGCGTCTCAGCGCCGGAGCGGGATTCGGATCGTGATGCTCGTGCCGTGCTCGTCGGTGCCCGTGCGGCTCTCGACCTCGATGCGTCCGCCATGCGCGTTGACGATGTCGCGCACGAGAGAGAGCGCGAGGCCCTCGACGTGAGGCGCGCCGCTGCGTCGCTCGAACAGATATGGGAGCTTCTCCTTCGGGATGCCGGGCCCGTCGTCCTGCACCGCGATCGCGACTTCCTTCGCGTCTTCGTCGTGCTCGATGTGGACGAGCACACTGCCGCCGGCGCGTGTCGCGTTGCCGCGTCGCACGTAGCGAAGGGCGTTGCCCACGAGCGTCGCGACGCCCCACGCGAGCTTCTCGTTGTCGACGGAGAGTGGTGGAACGGATCCGAGCGTCTCCACGCGCAGCTCGATCTGCTGCTCCTTGGCTTGTTCGATCAGCGGCGCGAGGCTCGAGCGGAGGAGCGCCGCGACGTCGGTCGCTTCGAATCGCACCAGGATCGCTTTGTGGCCCTCGTCGGTCATCGTTGCCTCCGTCCGTCGACGTAGCACGATTGGCGCGGGGACGATGCGCGGCGGTCGATCGCTGCGCAGGTGCGCGCGCGCGCATGAGATCAGAACCAAGCGGTCGCGCCGAGCAGCAGCGTCTGTTGGCTGCGCGCATTCGTCACATACGGTGACGTCGCGCTTCCGTCGCCGACCAGCGTATCGCCGGTGAAGTAGAGGAGGCCGTCGGCCTGGTCGTGGCGGAACTCGAGCCGGAAGGAGATGTTGTCGTGCGGGCGCACGTCCGCCGTCGCGGTGAACGAGCTCACCCACGGGGCGCCGTTCCAGAAGAGCGGCGTGCTCGATCGTCCGGTGCCGTCCGTCGCGAGGTGCTCGTAGAAACGATCGCCGCGCGCCACGAAGAAGAGCCAGTCGAGCGCCTTCGCGCGCGCCGCAGCGGCACCGGCGAACCAGCGCGCGGTGCCGATACGGTTCGGCTCGAAGCCGTAATCGGCCTGCGCGGCGAGCTGGAGCCACGCGGTCACGTCGAGCTCACCGACGGCGTCGAAGTGATGCCGCCAGTATTGCCCCTCGGGCGCGGTCGACGAGCGCTCGATCCCTCCCATGTAGAGGAGCTGCGCCGTCACCTTGTTCGGCACGCGATACGTGACGTGGGCCTCGACGGTCTTCGCGTCGTTGTTGTCGACGACCGAGTTCCACCCGTTGAGGACGGCGACAGAGGCCGACACGCGCTCGCTGACCGGGTACGTCGCGCGGATGCCCGTGTGATAGTACGGCAGCCCGAAGAACAGGTTCGAGCGTGACCACGTCCAGTGGTCGTGGACCGCGAACGACTCCATGCCGATCGGCGACGCCTCGACACCGGCCTTCAGCTGGAGGCCGCGTCCGATCGGCGCCTTGTACGTGATGTACGCCTCCTGGATGTACTTCCAGAGCTCGGGCCCGGTGGCGTTTGCGCCCGACGCGCCGGGGAGCGCCGGCTCGGCGCCGTAGTACGTCGAAGGCTGATTGCCGATCTGCAGCATCAGCTTGCCGCCCACGGGACCGGTCTCGAACGATGCGCCGAGCGCCGCGTTCGCGAGCGTGAACGTGTTGTGACGATTGTCGAAGCCGCGGTAGTTCGTGATGCCGTTGACCGGGCGGTTGAAGTTCCACGCGTAGTACGCCTCGATGTATCCGGCCGGCGTCACCTTCAGGAGCGGCGTCTCCGGCTCCGCGGGAGGGAAGGGAAGTAGCTGCGTCTCGTCCGGCGGGAGCGGGAGCGGTGCGGGCGGCTCGGCGGGTGCTGGCTCCGGCTCGTCGGCGGCAGCGCTCCCGGCCCACGACACGACGGCGACGATTGCGAAGAGCGAAGCGAGCGAGACGGGAGCGCGGTTCATCGGGCCTTTCGGCCCAGTGTAGAATGCAATCTTCAGCCGCGTCGATCGTCACGTCGTCGATATGCCGCGTGCCCCGTCCACACGCCGACGAGCACGATCAGCACGCCCGCGGCTCCCTCGCCGATGCGATGCGCGGTCAGCCCCATCGTGGCGCCGAGCGCGCCGACCGCCATGAGCAAGCCGCTGAGGAGCGCGTCTTCGTCCGCGCGGCGACTCCGACCGGCGGGGTCGTCGTTCTTGGGATTCGCGTTCGCGCGGTACGGATCCATGCCCTCGAAAAAGTAAACGCGGGGCATGGACCCCGATCCAGTTACGTCTCGTTAATCAGACGAAGTTCGGATCCTCGATCGCCACGCCGGGCTCCATCGGCGTCGAGCCGGGCGCGGGCGGGTCCTTCACGTCGGGGACGGGATCGCCGGGCACGTGCGGCTCGGCAGGCGGATCGTTCGCCGCGGGCGTCTTCGACGGCGGATCCTTCAGCGGCCCCTTTCGGATGCCGGGATCGCTCGCGGGCGGCTTCCGGCCAGGGTCGTCGACGCCTGGCTCGAGGGGAAGATCGTCTTTCCGCGGGTCGTCCTTCAGAGGCTCGTCGATCATGCCCGAGCGGGTAGCGAACGCCGTGCCAGCACGTCAGGCGACGCGCCACTGACGCGCGAGCTCGAGCGTTCGCGCGTTCTCGCGGACGCGCTCGAGGAAGCTGTCCTTCCACGAAGGGTCGTGGATCATCGCGGCGCGCTCGAGGATGCGCACGCGGGCGGTCGCGATCGCCTCGCGCGCTGCGTCGTGGTCGCCGTTCGCGTCGAGGGCCTCCGCGAATGTCAGGCGTACGTACGACTCGCCCTCCTCGACGCCTCCGAGCGAATCGAGGACGTCCATCGCCTCGCGCGCGGCCGGCTCGGCTCGTTCCGGAGCGCTGCCGGTGAGGCGGATACGCCCGAGCACGGCGAGCGCGTAGGCGCGAAGCGGCGGAGTGAGGCCGAAAGCCTCGATCGCGGCGAGCATCTCGCGCTCCGCGACATCGAGCTGAGCGTCCATGGACAAGAAGAGCGCTCGATAGAGGCGCGCCGCTCCCTCCATCCGTCGATCGCCCTGCGCGACGAACGCCTCGATCGCGGCGTCCTCGCGCTCGACGGCGCTCTTCGTGTCGCCGAGGCGCGCGCGGAGCATTCCCATGTGGTGCCAGCTGCTGGCGGTCACGCCGGACAGGCCCATGCGCTCTGCCGACGACAGCGCGTCGCCGAGCGCACGCTCGGCATCCTGATACGCGCCGAGCTCGATGCACGCCGCCGCTGCGCTCACGAGATACCTGCATGCTGCACGCGTATCGCCGGCCTGCTCGAAGTTCGCGATCGCGACGTTGTAGAGAGACAGCGCCGAGGCCGCGTCGCCGCCCACGTGTGCGCGATACGCGCGCGTCCGGTAGACGTGCGCGACGGCGAGCGGATCCTCGTCCTGCTTGCGCGACTGCTCGTAGGCGGCGTCGATGGTGCGGAGGAGATCGTCCGACGACGGATAGTTCCCCGCCTCCATGAGCACGCATGCAGCGCGTGTCAGCGCCACGAGATGAGGGGCGGTGAGCTGTCCGGCGGAGCTGACGTCGCAGAGCTCGTCGACCGAGCGATGGAGATCGCCTTCGTCGCCGAGGCGCGCTGCGGCCTCCACGGCCTCGCCGGCGGCGAGGAACCAGCGACGTCCGCCGCGTGGCAACAGCTCGAGCGCTTGCACCGCGCACGCGCGAGCCGCGATGTTCTCGCCGCGCCAACGATGCGCCTCGGCCTTGCGCAGCGCGAGCCTCCCGAGGACCTCGCCTTCGGCGCCGCACGCGATGCCGGCGTCCGCGCGACGGAGGCACGCCGCGAGGTCGTTGCCCTCGAGCGCCTGCGCCGCCGCGCGCCGATAGAACGTGATCGCGCGTTTCGGCTCGCCGCCGCGTTCGAGGTGCTCGGCAAGGACGACCGCCTCGCTCTCGCCGACCTTCTCGAGCCACTGCGCCGCGAGCTTGTGACCGATCGTGCGGTCCTTGTCGGTGAGCATCGAGTACGCGGCTTCGGCGACGAACGCGTGGCGGAAGACGTACTCCTGCTCGCCGCGGAACTTCGTGTCCTCGCGACGGTTCACGATCTCGCGGACGCACAGCTCGTCGAGCCACGCCGTCACGTGCGAGTCGCTGTCCTCGCCGGCGAGCAGCGCGACGACTCCGCCGCGCCAGAACGTCTGGCCGAAGACGCTGGCTGCACGCAGGACGCGTCGCGCTTCCGGCTCGAGCGCCTCGAGGCGCGCCTGCACCATCGTGAGCACCGTCTCGGGCAGCGCCATCGGCGCGAGGCTGTTCCTCGGTCGTCCGTCGCCGCTCGGGGCCGGCGGCAGCCGCGGCGAAGGCACACCGACCCACGACATCGACACCGAGCGGATCAGCTCCTCGAGGTAGAAGGCGTTGCCGCCTGCGGTGGAGACGATCTGCGCGACGACCTCGTCGGTCGTCGTCTCGCCGAGCACCTGCCGGACGAGCTTCTCGCTCGCCTTCTTCGACAGCTCCTTCAGCCGCAGCTCCTGCACGCCGCGCTCCGCGAAGATGTCGGGGAACAGGTCCTTCACCTCGGGCCGCGCGAGCGCGAGGACCATGAGCGGCTTGTCGTGGACGGCACGGAGCGCGGAGTCGATGAACTTCACGCTCGGGAGATCGCCCCAGTGCAGGTCCTCGAGGACGAGTACGGTCGGCTGCGCGCTGCACTCCGCGAGCAGCCAGTCTTCGAACGCGCGGCGCATCTGATCGCCCATCAGGATGGGATCGTGACGTGCGGCGCGGAGCTGTACGTCGTCCTCTTCGGGCATCGACACGCCGAGGATCTCGGCGAGGAACTGGGTGACGCGCAGCTGATCGCGCTGAGGCACCTGACGCGACACGCGCGCGCGGATCTTCTCGCGCTGCACGCGAGGTGGCTCGCCGTCCTGGGCGCCCGCGGCGGCGCGGATGATCTGGGCGAGCAGTCCGAACGGCGAGCCGGCGCGCATGGGATCGCCGCGCGTGGTCCACACCTCGTGCGGATCGCCGCGGTGATGGAGCATGCGGAGCAGCTCGTAGCGAAGGCGCGACTTGCCGACGCCGGCCGGCGCGGTGACGAGCACGACGCGCGCGACGTCGTCGGCGACGCACTCGGCGAAGTAGCCCTCGAGCATGACGAGCTCGCGCTCGCGTCCGACGCACGGCGTCGGCTTGCCGAGGAGCATGCGTCCGGCGTCGACGGCGGCCTGCTCGCCGACGAGCTCGAGGCCCGCGCCGTCGCTCTTCACCGTGAAGCGCGAATCGAGGAGGCCGGCGGTCACCTCGTCGACGTGGATCGGCTGCTTCTTTCCGGAGGCGAGGTGAGCGACGTCGTCGTCCTGACGTGCCTTCAGCATGCGGATCGCGCGATCGACCGCGTCGCCGATCGGAACGCGCTCCTCGAGGACGGCCCGGCCCGTGGCGAGCACCATCGGCGCGTTCGGGGCTGCGACGCGCATCGCGAGGACGCAGCGCGCGGCGCGCGTCGCTTGATCGGTCGCGCTGTGACGACCCGGGAGCGTCACCACGATCATGCCGTTCGGCAGCGACTCGAGCTGCGCGCCGAACGGCTGGATCGCGGAGCGGAGCTTCGAGGATAGGGATTTCAGGCCCTGCCACGTGCCGTCGACGATCGTCGACTCCTCTTCGCTCTCCGAGTGCGAGTGTGACGCGACGGCGACGACGCTCACGAGCCGCTGCTCACCGCGCGTGATGACGTCGGCATGGGCCGTGGTCTCGCGCGTGACGAGCGTTCCGGCCGTATCGAGCGGGCCGAGCGCCGCGAGCTCGGCGGCCACGACGCCGCCGTCGGTGGGACGCTGCATCGGATCGCGCGAGAGCATTCGCGCGAGCAGATCGTCGAGCGCGGCGGGGACCTCCTTGCGGATGTCGCGGACGCGCGGCGGAGCCTCGAAGAGCATCTTGGCGAGGATCGCGATCTCGTCGTCGCCGGCGAAGGCGGGCAGGCCGGTGATGCACTTGAAGAGGACGGCGCCGAGCGCGAACACGTCGGCGCGCGCGTCGAGCTGCTTCGTGCCGCGGGCTTGCTCGGGCGCCATGTAGCCGAGCGTGCCGAGCATGACGCCGGTGTTGGTTATCGCGCTCGCGCCGAGGCCCATGCGCGCGATGCCGAAGTCGATGAGGGCAGGGCGGTCGAAGTCGGTGTCGCGGAGGAGCAGGTTGCCCGGCTTGATGTCGCGATGGATGATGCCCTTCGAGTGGGCGACCGCGAGCGTCTCGGCGACGCGCGTGACCATCTTCACGCTCTCGCCCATCGTGAGACCGGTGCGCGCGAGGCGCTTGCCGAGCGTCTCGCCGGCGATCCACTCCATCGCGAGGAACGGCATGCCGTCCTCGGTCTCGCCGTGGGCGACGTGCTTGACGATGCCGGGGTGGCTCAGCTTCTCGAGGATGCGCGCCTCGCGATAGAGCCGCTCCTTGTGCTCCCCGGCATCACGCCCGTAGAGCACCTTGATGGCGACGACCCCACCTCCGCGCAGATCGACGGCGCGGAACACGGCCGACATCCCGCCAGCGCTGACGCGTCGCTCGATCTGGAAGCGCTGCGCATTGGTGTTGCCGGGATCGATCACGCCTCGGGGATGATAGCGGGTTCAGGGGTGGGGCGGGGGGAAGCCGCAGCCTGAAGACGAGAGAAACAGGTGATGGAAATGGAAACGAAAATGGAAATCGCGAGACGAGACGCGCCCCTCCGGCAATTCCATTTCCGTTTCCATTTCCATCACCTGTTCTCTCGCGACGAGTCCGCGCTCCCTCACGGGTGATTCAGCGAAGCACCTCGGCGGGCGCGCCCTCCGCCGCGACGCGGCCGCTCTTCAAGACGACGGCGTGGTCGGCGATGCCGCGCACCACGGACGGCTCGTGCGTGACGATCACCATCGTCGTCCCTTCCTTCGCGAGCGACTCGAGCACCTTCACCACCTCGGCCTTGCGCTCCGGATCGAGCGCCGCCGTCGGCTCGTCGAGGAGGAGCGCCTTCGGCTCCATCGCCAGCGCGCGCGCGATGGCGACGCGTTGCTGCTCGCCACCCGAGAGCTCGCGCGGGAACGCCTCGCGCCGGTGCGAGAGCCCCACCTTCTCGAGCAGCGCCACGGCACGCTCGCGCGCCGCGCTCTTCGAGAGATGACGCACGTGGAGCGGCGCCTCCATGACGTTCGCGAGCGCGGACATGTGCGAGAACAGCCCGTACTGCTGGAAGACCATCCCCACGTCGAGGCGGATGCGTTGCAGCGTCGCCGGACCGACCTCGAGCTCGCCCACGACGATGCGCCCTTCGTCGAACCGCTCGAGCCCGTTGATGCAGCGGAGCAACGTCGACTTGCCGCAGCCGGACGCACCGACGATCGCCGAGACCTTCCCGCGCTGGAATTTCACGCTCACGCGATCGAGCACGGTCCGGCCTTCGAAGCGCTTCGTGAGGTTCTCGATGGCGATCACGTGCCGACTCCCACGGTGGGAGGCATCGGCGGCTCCGGCGCGGCGTCCTCTTCGTTGCGCTCGCCTTCGAGCTTCCTCTCGAGGCGTCGCGCGAGGATCCCGAGGGGGTAGCTCATCGCGAAGTAGAGCGCCGCGCACGTGAGGCCCGGTCCGAGCCACGTGCGCACGTCGATTGCGGTGATCGTCATCTGCTTCGTGAGCTCGACGACCGTGATGACGCTCACGAGCGAGCTGTCCTTGAGCAGCGCGATGAAGTCGTTCGTCACGTTCGGGATGGCATGGCGCACGGCCTGCGGGAGCACGACACGACGAAGGGCGAGGCGCGTCGTCATGCCGAGCGCCAGCGCGGCCTCCATCTGCGCCTTCGGGACCGCCTGCATGCCGGCGCGGTACACCTCGGCCTCGTAGGCCGCGTAGTTCATGCCGAGGCCGACGACGGCGGCGGTGAGCGCGCCGAGCTTCAGCACCGGCGCGAGCCCGTAATAGAGGAGATAGAGCTGCAGCAGCACGGGCGTGCCGCGGTAGACCTCCACGTACGCGCTCGCCGCGAAGCGCGCGGCGGGCCCGCCGTACATGCGCACGAGCGCGAGGAAGAGCCCGAGCGGCACGGCGATCGCCATCGCGAGCACCGACACGAGCAGCGTGATCGCGGCGCCCTTCAGGAACAGCACGACGTGCGCGGGGCCGAACGCCGGTGGAGGCGGCGGCTGACCGAGCATCTCCGCCTGATCGGCGGCGCTCCACGAGGCGAGCCGCTCCTGGCGCGCGTTCCAGATGTGGCTGCCTTCGAGGATCTTCCGCAGCTCGCCGCGCGCGGCGATCCGCCCGAGCGCCTCGTCGATCGCCGCCTTCACCTCGGGCTCGGACGGACGCACCGCGATCGCGTAATAGCCGTCGCGCAGATCTCCGACCACCTCGAGCCCGGCCTTCGTCACGCCGTAGCGGGTCGCGATGATGTCGTCGAGGAGGACGGCGTCGGTCCGGCCGCGCAGCAGATCGGTGTACGGCTCCTCGACGCCTTCGTAGATCACCGTGTCCGCGGTGCCGCGCAGCATCTCGAAGGCGAGGCTGTTCGAGAGCGTGCCGACGCGCTTGCCCTTCAGAGATGCGACGTCCGGACTCCGCATCTTCGGCGCGTCCTCGGAGCGCACCATGAGCCGCTCCGCGAAGACGTAGTACGGCCGCGTGAAGAGGACGCGGCCCGTGCGAGCGTCGGTCACCTCGAGGCCGTTCATGACGATGTCGAACGTGCCGCGCTCGAGAGAAGGAACGAGGTTCGACCAGTCGTTCTGCACGAACTCCGAGCGGACGCCGAGCTCGCGCGCGATCGCCGCCGCGAGCTCCACCTCGAAGCCGACGAGGTGTCCGGGCTTCGCCGGGTCGTCGTAGACGTACGGCTCGCCGCCTTGCGTGTCGCCGCCCCATCTCAGGACGCCCGCCGCGCGGATCCGTTCGAGACCCTTGCCCGCGGGCGTCTCCGGCCGGCTGCAGCCGACGGGCGCGAGGAGCAACGAGAGGAGGCACGCGAGGGCGGCCGCCGCCGACACCAGCCACGGCAATACGCCGCGCCGGCGGCGTGGCGAGATGCCACGATCGTGCGTCGGTGCTGGAGGTCGCGAGGAAGGCAGGCGCGGCACGCCGGCGATGTTACCCGCGATCGCCCGGAAAAATGGTGCTTCGGAGGCCTGCCGCCATCACCCGGACGGGCGTGCGATCCTGGACATCGAACTTGCATGTGGTAGGCGACACCCCACCAGTGCGGGGTGAACAGACTGGAAGGATCGATTTTTCGTGAAGTACGTCATGGCCTTCGGAACCAGCGACCGTCGCACGCGACGGGTCCTCGAGGACGGCTCGACGCGTCAGAGCCTGGCCGAGGATTGCCGTGACGCCGCGCTCTCCTTCATGTCCGGCGTCGCCGTCGGCTGGGACAAGCTCGACCTTGCGCTCTGGCTGACCGGTCCGTACGCGCGCGCCACGCGTCACGCCGTGCACGGCGAGCGCGTCGCGGCGGTGTCCGAAGCGGAGAACATCCCGGACGAGACGATCGAGGCGCTCGTCACGCGCGTGCGCGGCCAGCTCCTCGCGTCCATCGAGAAGGCGGCCCTCGAGTTCGGCGCCCTCGATTTCGCCGCCGAGGTGGTCGAGCGCGGCTTCGTCCGCAAGGTCGTCGACGCCGACGGTCGCGACGCGTGGATTCCGGTCGACGGCGCTCGCATGCGTCTCCGTGACCGGCTCCGGTCGCTGTTCACCGCCGACTACCTGAACGCGCCTTACACGTACGCGGAGCTGTTCGTCTGCCATCGCTGCGAGGCCGTCGTGTTCGACGATCGCGCGAAGCAGCTCGGGATCTGCGGCTCTCACCGCATTTCGGGCGTCGTCCCGCGCGACGATCGCGCGCACGACGACGAGACGGACGACGAAGCTTAAGCGCGATTAATCGGCCGGTAAGGCCGGGCTCCCGCTCGAGCCGTATCTGTTGCTGGATGCAACGCGGTTGCACGACGCAACGTTCGAACATTTCGGCGAGCGTGCGGCGCCGCGCGGTCTTACCGTCATCTGTCGGCGGAAGCACGTTGCCGAGCTCGCGTATCCCCATCCCGGCGTCGCTTGCGGCGCTCGCGACAGCCGCTGCGCTGCTCGCGATCGCGACGCCTGCGCGCGCGGATCTCGACCTCCAGGTCGGCGCATCGGCGAACGTCGCGTGGACGCGATCGCTACCGACGCTGAAGAGTGCGAGCGTCACGAACGCAGCGCGCGAGCTCGGTGAGAGCAAGGTGCCCATCGGAGGCTCGATGGTGGCTGCCGGCGCCGTCTTCGACGTCGGCGTGACGTTCGACGATCGCATCTTCGTACCGGCGCTCGGCTTCGCGGGATACGGCGCCGTCGGGAGCTACGACACGATCGTCACGAGCGCCGACGGCTCGATCGCGCACGTGCGCCCGTGGACGACGTACCGGCTCGACTTCCTGTTGCCCGGCATCGGCTATCGCATGAAGCATCGGCGGTACATGTTCGTCGCGAGCGTCCGCACCGGCGTCTCCGGCATGTACATGAGCGGCTCGATCGCCGGCGCCGAAGCGGACACCCTCGTCTCGCTCTCCGGTGTGTCGGCGCTCTTGCAGGTCGAGCTCGAGGCATGCCGAAGGCTCGATCCCATGACGCGCGTGTGCGCGCAGGTCGCGCCGCGCGTCTACGACTTCGGTTTCATGAACGGCGCGACCTTCGGGCTACGCGTCGAGTGGGGACGATGATGGCGAAGACCGCACCGAAAAAGCTCCTCTGCGTACCGCTGCTCGTCGCTCTCGCGACGGCGTCCACGCTCGGCTGTTCGACGTCGTCGGGCGAGACCGTCGATGCCGTCGCGCTCCGCGCGGAGACGCCGCTGCCGCTGCGCGCGGGAACCGTGATCGTCGACGGATGCGTGATCGACACCTGGCAGCGCGCGACGCTCGCGGGCCCGGGCGCGCGCCGCGTGTTGCAAGACGTCGTCCTCCTCTGTCTCGTGCCGCGGCTCGACGGCACGGTCGGTCCGCGCGATCCGAGCGCGCAGCAGCACCTCGCGACGGTGGTCGCCGATCTGAAGAGCGAAGGCTATCGCGTGAGCTTCGGCGTCTCGTTCACCGACGAGACGGGGCAGCGTTACGACGGCGCGCAGACCCGCTCGTTCCTCGCCGATGCCGCGTGGCGACGGACCTTCCGTGACACGCTCGTGCCCGCGCTCGCGCCCGCCGACGGCGTCGAGCTCGATCTGCAGGGCCTCCCCGACGACGCGCGGCAGTCGGTGACGGCGCTCGTCACGGAGGTCGCGCGCACGATCAAGCCCGGCAAGCGCCTCGGCGTGTTCGTGCCGCCCTCGGTCTCCACGCCGAGCGATCTTCCGGGCGGCGAGGCGTTCTCTCGCGCCGAGCTCGGCGCGCAGGTCGATCGGATGCGCGTGATGACGCTCGACTTCTCCGACAAGGGACCCGGTCCCACGATCGATCCGGGATGGGCGGTCGATGCCGCGCGCGTCGCGCTTCGCGATGCGCCCGCCGTCGACATCGCGTATCCGCTGTACGGAACGGACTTCGGGCCGCGCGGACGACGTCCGACCACGTACCTCGAAGCGATCGCCACGGCGACCGTGACGAACGCGCGCATCGAGCACGGACCGACGACCGCTCCGTTCCTCCGCTACGTCGCGTACGGCAACGAGCCGCACGAGATGTGGTTCGACGACACCGACTCGACGTCGCGCGCGCTCGCGGCGTGGAATTTCGACGTCCTCCCCGCGGACGTCGGCATCGTGTTCTACGGCCTCGGAGCCGAGGAGCCCACGCTCTTCGAACGGCTCGGCGCGAGGATGCCTTGAGCTTCGCGCCTCGCGTCGTACGCGCGTGCGCCGGGGATCCGCTCGCGTTGGCGTCGATGATCCTCGAGCTCGAACAGAAGTGGCTGGTCTGGGATCGCTGCGTCGCCGGCGCTCGCCGTGTCGACGTCCATCCGCTCGTGCTGAGCGACGCCGCGCACCGCGAGGCCGTCGCGGTGAGCGAGCGTGCTGCCGCGCTCGTGTTCCGTGCGGGCGACCGAGCGGCCGCAGACCCGCGCGAGGGTGCAGAATACAAGTTTCATCCCGACGTCGAGATGCTCGCCTCGGCCGCTCGCGCCGGCGGCGATGCATCGACGCTCGTTCGCGTCGATCTCCTGTTGCGAGACGACGGGCGGTTCGTCGCATGCGAGGTCAACGCCGACTGCCCCGGCGGTCACAACGAGACCCTCGCGCTGCCGCGCATCGCTCGCATGGCGGGTTTTCGCGACGGCTACGATCCGACGACGGTCGCCTATCGACTCGCCGATCGCCTCGTCGCGCTGTCCGGCGGACGAGGCTCGCCGCGCGGCGCGATAGGCCTCGTGTGCGCGACGGCCTATGCGGAGGACCTCCAGGTCTGCGCGATCGTGGAGCGTCTCGTGCGGGACCGAGGCGGACGCACGCTGCGTGTCCCCGCGACGGGCCCGAAGGAGAGCGGCGACGGCGTCGCGTATCGCGGCGAACGCCTCTCCGTGCTGTATCGGTTCTACCCGCTCGAATACATGGTCGAGCAGTCGAACGTGCCCGCGCTCGCGCGGGCGACGGAGCGCGGCGAGCTCGCGTCGCTCTCGACGTTCGCTGCGATCCACGCGCAGTCGAAGCTCGCGATGGCCCGCGCGTGGCACGCGGAGCCCGAGCAGGCGAGGGACGTGTTCCCCGAGACGTTCGCCTTCCGATGCGTCGACGGCGCGGCGCTCGCTCGCGATCGCGCGGGCTGGGTGGTGAAGCGCGATCTGTCGCGCGTCGGCGACCACGTCATCGTGGGCGCGCTCGAGACCGACGAGAGCTTCCGCGCCACGCTCGACGGCGTCGCCGAGGCCGAAGCCGACTCCGAGGTGTGGATCGCGCAGCGCTACGTCGCTCCGGGCATGGTCGGCACGCCGTGGGGCCCGCGCTGTCTCACGCTCGGCGTGTACCTGCTCGACGGAGCGTTCGTGGGCTACCTCGCGCGCCTCTCCACGGCCTCGCACTGCTCGCACGACGCGCTCGTCGTTCCGGTGTTCGTGCAGGGGTCGTCGTGAAGCGCATCCTCGGCATCTCCGTCGCGCTCCTTGCGGCCGGCTGCGGTCTCCGGCCGTGGACGCCCTCGGTGAGCGTCGCGTTCTGGGCCGAGGACGTCCCCGAAGGTCGCGACGTGTCCCTGCCGCGATCGACCGATCTCGCGCGCTCGTGGCAGCTTCCCAGCGACCTCACGTGGTCACGTTGGGGCAAGGGAACGCTCATGTCGGCGGTCGAGCCGATGGGCGACAGCGCAACGCTCCCCGACGTGCGCTCACTCGAGGTCGTCGGACAGGCCGATGCCGCAGCCGCGAACGTCGCGCGCGGCGGCCTCCCGCAGGACACGCTGTGGCTGGTCGATCTGCGCGGAGCCGCTTCGTGCGCGTTCGCCGCGAGGCTCAGTCACGACGCGCGCGAGCCGGTCGCGCCGGTCGTCACGTTCAACAACTGGCCGGCGAACGAGTCCGTGGTGCCGGCGGACGAGACCTTGGCAGGCCTGATCACGTTCTCGCCGAAGCTGCCGCCCGAGGGGACGAAGACGGCGCATCCGATCTTCCTCCTCGACTCGTGGCGGCTCGCCTTCCGCTTCGACAAGCCCGCGGACGACACCTACGACAACCGCTACATGCTCATGGCGAGTGACCTGCCGGATGTCGAGACGTTGCGCGCGCAGGGCATCACGCGCGTGGTGTACGTGGTCGAGGATCTCGACGACGCCGAGGTCGAAGAGGACGATCTGCACGCGAGCTTCCGCGCATGGCAGGCCGCGGGCCTCGGCATCCACATGGTCGATCTCGCGTTCCTCACCGACGTGCCCGCTCCGGCCTTTGGCTCGTGGCGCGTCGACTGGGCGGCGCGCCTTGCACCGCAGGCGTACTGGGTCCGCGAGCGCTACACGCTCGTGGACGATCCCGTCTTCTACGGTCGTGCGCGCGCGGGCTTCGGTCTCGCGTTCGGGCGCCCGTTCTTCGGCCCGCACTATCGCGGCGGCGGAGGGTACGGCTACGGCGGCTCGTCGCGGGGCTCGAGCGGGTACGGCGGCGGCTCGGGCGGGTGATCGCGATCAGCGCGCGAGGTCGACGGCGATCGTCTTCGCCGTCCAGCTCGTCTCGGTCTTGTGCGACGCGCCGGCGGCAGGGCGCCGGGCCGCGGACGCCCATGCGGCGCGCGCATCCGCGTCCGTCCATTCGGCGACGGAGCACGACCGCAGGGCTTCGACGAGGTCCTTCGCGCTCGCCGGTCGATCGGCGGGCGACTTCGCGAGGCATCGCAACACGATGGCCTCGACGTCCGCCGGGATGTCTGCGTCGCCGCGGAGGCTGCGGAGCCGCGCCGACGGCGCCTCGGGAGTCGTGTGCAGGTGATGCCGGCATGCTTCGGCGACGCTCTCGCCCCCGAAGACGACCGTCCCGGTGAGCAGGAAGTACGCCACCGCGCCGAGCGCATAGAGATCGGCGCGGCCGTCGAGCGCGCCCGGAGCGCTCATCGCCTCGGGCGCGAGGTACATCGGCGTCCCGAGGATCGTGCCGGTCTTCGACACGTGCGAGGAGCGACCGTCCACGCTGCCGTCCTTGCCGATGACCTCCTCGGCGGCCTCGCCGAGCTGCTTGACGAGACCGAAGTCCACGACCTTCGCGACGTCGAGCATGCTGCCGCGTGCGGAGAGGATGATGTTGGCGGGCTTGATGTCGCGGTGGATCAGCCCGACTGCGTGCGCCTCGGCGAGGGCGCTCGCGACCTGGGTGACGACGTGAACCGCGCGCGCAGCGCTCATCGCGCCGCTGCGCGCGACGACGTCCTCGAGGTTCTGCCCGTCGAGGAGCTCCATCGCGTAATAGAAGACGCCGTCCGGCGTGCGACCGTAATCGAAGACCGTGACGACGTTCGGATGCGAGAGCTGCGCGGTGAGCTGCACCTCGCGCTCGAAGCGTGCGAGGTCCTCCGCTCCGCCGATTCGATCGGGATGCAGGAGCTTCACCGCCGTCGGCCGGCGCAGCATCGCGTGTCGAGCGCGGAAGACCTGACCCATCCCGCCTTCGCCGAGCTTCTCGAGAAGCGTGTATTGTCCAAGCTTCTGCGCCTCGCGCACCTCACGACGCAGCCCGTAGATCACGCGCGATGCGATGGTGACGAGCGCGATGGCCAGGATGGCCCACGTCCCGGTCTCTTCCAGGGCCACGGCGACGGGCAGGCTCGGCACACCCGCGTAGTCCGTGGGGCCGTTCCAGACGACGTAGGTCGTGACGAACGCCGGGAGCCACGCGAGGGTCGAGAGGACGAGCGTTCGGCGCGCGGAGCTCGGGACGATGACGGCGCGCGTCGTCGTCACGAGGATCGTCGTCAACGACACGATCAGATCGGGCCGCGTGTACGCAGGATAGCTCGCGCACATCGCCGCGAAGCACACCTCGACGCTGAGGGTCATGACCACGTCGACGCAGCCGAGCACGTGCCTGCTCCGCGGCGCGCCGCGACAGATCAGCCAGCCGAGGAGGCACGACACGATCGCGACGGCATGCAGGATGTAGGTCGGCCAATGCTGATCGATGTTGTCGTTCCGCAGGTGCGTCGCGACGATCAGCACCATCGCCGTCGAACAGAGAAACGCGCCGACGAGCCCGTACAGAACGAGCCGGTCCTGGAACAGCTTGGTCTCGCCCACGGACGGCGCCGCGGCGGCGTCGATCGTCTCGGCGAGGGCGGGCGTCTTCGAGCTCAACCTTTAGAGCGTAACCGCAGGCAGGTTTCGTGCGTATCCTCATCATCACGGAAGACGGAGACGACCGATGACGAAGGTGAACAAGACGGACGCGGAGTGGAAGGCAGAGCTCACCCCGGAGCAGTACGAGATCATGCGGAGGAAGGGCACCGAGCGCGCCTTCACCGGCAAGTACTGGGACTGCCACGACGACGGCATGTACCGCTGCGCGGGCTGCAAGGCGGAGCTCTTCAAGTCCGACGACAAGTTCGAGTCGGGCAGCGGCTGGCCGAGCTTCACGCAACCGGCGAACGCCGAGAAGGTCGCCTCCGAGGTCGACCGCTCGCATCTCATGACGCGGACCGAGGTCCTTTGCGCCGACTGCGGCGCGCATCTCGGACACGTGTTCGACGACGGCCCGCGCGACAAGGGCGGCCTCCGCTACTGCATCAACTCGGCGTCGATCGAGCTCGACGAGAAGAAGTGAGCGCCACGCTCAGCGCGTGCCGCCGCCGGCGAAGCGCGGCTCGAACACCGCGCGCCCCACGTTCAGCAGCTCGCCGACCGCGGCGATGACCGCAGCGTAGTCGCGCGCAGCGGCCGCGGCATCCGCGCCGGCCGGCTCCTCGAGCTCGAGGATCTTCTCCCAGATCGACGTCGTGTCCGGACAGTCGAGGCCTCCGCGAATCGTCGCGAGCAGCGCGCGCATCCGGGCGACGTTCGCCACGCCCTCGTCCAGCGTCGATTCGCCTGCGCGGACGTTCTTGCGCAGCGTGCACTCGAACCGCGCGCATGCCGAAGGGCGATCCGCGTAGACCGTGCAGAGCACCCCGCGAAGGGCCGAGCACGGCTGCGCCATCGTCAGCGCGCCGTCGCCGCGGTCTTCGGGAGCGCGCAGCACGCGCAATCCGACGCGGCCGAGGCGCTCGCTCTCGTCGTCGCCGATCGCGACGCTGCCGTAGAACGTGCCGTCGCAGCAGAGGCCGCATTGCATGCAGAGTGCATCTGCATCGGCGGTGCTCAAACCGTCGCGCCGCCGATCGGAAGCACCTCGCGCGTGAAGTTTCGGACGCCCTCGCGGAGGACGAGGACGTCGTCCTCGATGCGGATCCCGCCGAACGGCGCGACCGCCTCGACCATGTTCCAGTCGACCAGCTTGCCCTCCGGCTTCGACCGCAGCTCGGCGAGCAGGCCGTCGATGAAGTAGAGGCCCGGTTCGATCGTGAAGACCTGATCCTCCGCGATCCTCGACGTGTTGCGGAGGAACGGGTTGTCGGCGCGCGGGCGGAGGCTCGCGCACCCGACGTCGTGCGTGACGAGACCGAGCGAGTGCCCGAGGCCATGCGGGTAGAACGCGCGGCTCACGCCCTTCTTGTCGATCTCCTCGACGGTGCCCGTCGCGAGCCCGGACTCCTTCAGGATCGCGCTCATCTGGCGGTGCGATTCGTCGTGGAGCTCCTCGTACGGCATGCCGATCGCGACCTTCGCGACGAGGCGCTTCTGCATCGCCTCCATCGCGAGGACGAGCGCCGAGAAGGTGCTGCCCGCGCTGCCGCCCGTGCCGGTGACGGGACGCGCCCACGTGCGCGTGATGTCCGAGCAGTAACCGAGGTAGCAAGCGCCGGCGTCGAGCAGCAGCGACTCGGCGCGCGTCGCGTCGCGTCCGTAGCTCACGTGATGGAGCACGGCGCCGTTGCGGCCGAGCGCGACGATGTTCTTGTAGGGCGTCTCCTGATCGTCCTGCTTGGTCGCGCCGAGGAACGCGAGATGGAGCTCGAGCTCCGAGCGCGCGCCGCCCTCGAACGCCTTGCGCACGGCTTCGTGACCGAGCGCGGCGATGCGATTCGCTTCGGCGAGGCACGCGATCTCGTACGGCGTCTTGAGGACGCGGCCGCGATCGAGCGCGGCGACGAGCTTCGGCGGATTCACGGCGTCTCCGGCGAGGCCGAGCTTCGCGGCGCGCGCCGCGTCCTCGCCGATCCACGCGATGCGCTTCGTGCCTCCGCCGATGCTCGCGACGTCCGGCTCGTCGACGCGACGCACGTCGAGCATCGTCGTGAAGTGCGTGGCGTCGGGCGGCGCGGGTCGCTCCCAGAAGCTCCGACACTCCGGCCACACGAGCATCGTCTTCTTGCCCGTCTCGAAGACGACGAAGCAATCCGGCTCGGTGAGCGGCGCCCACAGGTGGAACTCCGGCGTGGGCCGCAGCGGGAAGAACTGGTCGTCGAATTCGGTGCGCTTCTTGGGCGTGCCCGAGTGGACGATCACGGCGTCGAATCCGGTCTCGTCGAGCGCCGTCGCGTAGCGCTTCTCGACGCTGCGAACGTGGTCTTGATAGAGGCGTGAAAGGGCTTCCGTGTCCACGGCGGAACCCTAGCAGGGCCGAGGCCCGTCAGCGACGCGTCAAGGTCGCCGGCTTCTGGAATCCCGCTCGGCGAGGCTCGATCGGCGCCGGCGGCTGGACGCGCTGCGTTGCGGCCGGCGGAGGACGCGGCGGCGCCACGATGGGCGCGGCGGCGGGCGCCTCGATCTCGAGCTTCATCGGCGCCGTCGCCGGAGGCAGCACGAGCTGCTCGTGCGCGGCGAGGACCACGAGGGTCCGCGGTATGCGCGCAGCGGCGGTCGCTGCGCGATCGCTCGACGACGACGCGCGACCGACGAGCACGCCGACCGTGCCCACGACGAGGCACGCGACGAGGAACGCTGCGCCGATCACGAGCGTCTCCTGCCACCACGGCGACGAACGCGAGGGCACGTCACGCGTGAACGCGGGGATCGAGATTGGCCGCGAGACCGGCGGGAGCTGAACCGTCCGCTCGATGAGGATGTCCTCGTCGGACACCTCGATGCTCGACTCCTCGGCGCGAGGCGCGACCGGCGCGACAGCACGCGGATCGAACGGCTCGAGATCCGTGAACGTGCGCAGCGCGGAGGGCAGCTCCCGCGTGAGGTCGTCCTCGAAGACGTCGTCCGTCATCGGGCCGGAGTGATGAGACCGAGCTTCATGAACCGGAGGTACGCAGCTCGCGTGCCATCACCGATCGGCGGCTCGCGCTGCGAAATCCCCGACGATTCACGCGAGATGCGTCACGCGCGACGCGCTCGACCTCGCGAAATCCGCGTCAGGGCGAGCCGAAGCCGCCGGGCGGCGGGCCGTAGCCGCCACCGCCAGCGCCGCCGCCGCCACCACCTCCGCCGTAACCCGGAGGTGCGTACGGATTGTCGCCCGGCTGTCCGGCGTACGGATTGAAGCCGGCGCCGCCGTGCGTGTACGGCATCGGCGGAGGAGGCTCGCCGCCGCCACCGCGCACGTCGAAGTCGGGGCTCATCGACGCGAGCACCTCGAGCGTCCATGCACGCTCGAAGACGTAATACGGAGCCATGAGCGTCTGGTGCAGCACGGGCAAGAAGCCGAGGCAGCACGTGAGGAAGCCCGCGATGATGCCGACGATGCCCGCGCCCATCGAGACGAGCAGGCGCATCAGATAGAAGACGAAGATCCCGCCGACGTGCCCGCGGCCCACGGCCCAGAACCGCTTCCATCCCTCACGCGCGCCGAGGCCATGCTTCAGCATGATCGGTGCGACGAAGTTTCGCGCCATCGCGTTGACGAGGAGCAGCGGGATCATCGCGATGAGCGCGAGCAGGCCGATGCCGATGAGCACCGGCAGCACGGTCTCGATCCCCGCGCCGTCGCGGATGACCGGCATCGCGGCGAGCAGACCCGCGCCGCCGACCGGAATGAACACGAGGAGGCCGAGGCCCGTCATCGCGAGCTGGAACTTGAACAGCTTGCCAGAGGCGTCACGCGTCGCATTCCATTGCTCGCCGATGGCGGGCTGTCCGGTCGCGACCGCACGGATCGCCATCATCTGCCCGCGCGTGCCGAGCCACAGCATGAGGATGACGAGTGGGATCATCACGACCACAGCGATCGCGACGATCATCACGAGGACGCCGCTCTCGGGCAGTCCCGGTCCGGCGGAGCCGAGCAGGTCGTGGACCAAGCCCGCGAGGTTGTTGCCGGTATCGCCGTCGTGACCGCGGCCGCTGCCGCCGTGGTTGCCGGTCGGGAGGTTGAAGCTGTTGCCTCCCCCTCCTTCCATGCAGCTCTGGAGGAAGAAGATGAACCCGAACGAGAACCACGTCCCGACGCTGAACGGGCGGAAGAGCAGCCGCTTCATCGTCTCCCAGGCCGGTCCCATCGACTCGGTCACGCGCATGGGGGCTAGCCTAGCCCTATCGCCTCGCGCGCGCGACCTGGTGTAAGGTCGGGCCCGACATGGGAAGGACAAAATGAAGATCGGCGTGCTCAAAGAGGCCGCGAGCCACGAGCGGCGCGTTCCGATCGTGCCCGACTCGGTCAAGCGACTCGGTCAGAAGAAGATCGAGGTGGTCGTGGAAGCCGGCGCCGGCGAGCGAGCGCTCTCGAGCGACGCCGACTACACGAAGGAGGGCGCGAGCGTCGTCGCCGGCCAGCCCGCCGCGATCGCGGCTGCGGACGCGGTGATGCGCCTCCGCATCCCGACCCTCGACGAGGTCGCGACCCTGAAGGAGGGGAGCACCCTCTTCGCGCCGCTCCTCCCGCTCGTGAACCACGATCTGGTCAAGGCGCTCGCCGCGAAGAAGGTGACGTCGTTCGCCGTCGACTTCATCCCGCGCACCACCGTGGCGCAGATGATGGACGTTCTCTCCTCGCAGGCGACCGCGGCCGGTTATTACGCCGTCGTCCTCGCCGCGAGCCAGCTCCCGCGCTTCTTCCCGATGCTCATCACCGCGGCCGGCACGATCGCGCCGGCCACGCTGCTCGTGCTCGGCGCCGGCGTCGCCGGCCTCTCCGCGATCGGCGCAGGCAAGCGCCTCGGCGCGCGCGTCGAGGCATTCGACGTCCGCAAGGTCGTGAAGGAGCAGGTCGAGAGCCTCGGCGCGAAGTTCGTCGAGGTCGACTCCGACGAGGACGCCCAGACCGCCGGCGGCTACGCGAAGGAAGTCTCCGAGGAGTACAAGAAGAAGCAGGCCGAAGCGATCGCGCGCCACGTGGCGAAGGCGGACGTGATCATCTGCACCGCCCTCATCCCCGGCAAGCGCGCGCCCGTGCTCGTGACCGAGGAGATGGTCAAGGCAATGAAGCCTGGCTCCGTCGTCGTCGATCTCGCGGCGGAGCAGGGCGGAAATTGCGAGGGCTGCGAGGCCGGCAAGACCGTCGTGAAGCACGGCGTCACGATCGTCGGCGCGCTCGATCTCCCCAGCAACCTCGCCGTGCACGCGAGCCAGATGTGGTCGCGCAACATGGAGAAGCTGATGTTCCATCTCACCAAGGACGGAACGCTGAAGCTCGACATGAAGGACGAGATCACCCGCGGCTGCCTCATCACGCACGGCGGCGAGGTCGTCCAGGATCGCGTACGCGAGGCGCTCGGCCTCGCGAAGGTCGAAAGACCCGCCGAAGCGAAGCCCGCCGAAGCGAAGGCCGTGGCCGCGCCCGCAGGAGGTGCAACGTGAGCGAGGATCTCGTCTTCGGTCTCTACATCTTCGCGCTCGCGACCTTCGTCGGCTACCAGGTCATCGCGCGCGTGCCCCCGCTGCTCCACACGCCGCTCATGAGCGGCACGAACGCGATCAGCGGCATCTCGCTCGTCGGCTCGCTCGTCGCGGCCGGCGCGAAGCACGACCTCATCTCGAGCGTGCTCGGCTTCGTCGCCGTGACCGCCGCGACCATCAACGTCGTCGGCGGCTTCATGATCACCGACCGCATGCTGCGGATGTTCAAGAAGGGCCCCACGCCCAAAGACTCCCGCAAGGGCGCCAAGGCCTGATCATGCAAGACACGCTGATCAGCCTCGCGTACCTCGTCTCGTCCGTCCTCTTCATCCTGTGCTTGCGCGGCCTGTCGTCGCCCGAGCAAGGTCGTCGCGGCGTCTTCCTCGGCGAGCTCGGCATGCTCATCGCGGTGCTCGCGACCCTCGTGAAGAAGGAGGTCATCTCCTACGAGTGGATCGTCGCCGGTCTGCTCCTCGGCTCGCTCATCGGCACGTCGATCTCCCTGAAGATCCCGATGACGAAGATGCCCGAACGAATCGCGTTCTCGCACGCGTTCGGCGGTCTCGCGACGGCGCTCGTCGGCATCACCGAGTACCACAAGCTCCGCGGCCTCTTCAGCGAGCTCGTCGTGCACGCGCCGGTCGCCGGCGAGCACACCATCAACCGCCTCACGATGGGCGCGCTCGGCTTCGAGGTCTTCCTCGGGTCGCTCACGTTCACCGGCTCGATCATGGCGTTCGGCAAGCTCCAGGGCGTCATCACCGGCGCGCCGGTGACCTGGAAGGGCCAGAACGCGATGAACATCGGCGCGTTCTTCGGGACGATCGCGCTGCTCGTGTATCAGGTGGCGTTTCCCGAGAGCGCGCCGACGTGGATGTTCGTGGTGATGTGCGCCTCGGGCCTCACGCTCGGCGTCCTCGCCGTGCTCCCGATCGGCGGCGCGGACATGCCCGTCGTCATCTCGCTGCTCAACTCGTATGCAGGCCTCGCGGCATGCGCGACGGGCTTCGCCCTCAAGAGCAACGTCCTCATCATCTCGGGCGCGCTCGACGGCTCGTCGGGCTTCTTGCTCTCGATGATGATGAGCAAGGCGATGAACCGTTCGTTCGCGAACGTCGTCTTCGGCGCATTCGGTACCGCCGAGGGAACCGCGGCGCCGTCCGCGGGCGGACCCGCGAAGAGCTTCAACGAAGCCACCATCGAGGACGCCGCGGCGGTGCTCACGGCGTCGCAGACCGTCATCGTCGTGCCCGGCTACGGCATGGCCGTCTCGCAGGCCCAGCACGCCGTCCGCGACCTCGCGGCGGCGCTCGAGAAGCGCGGCACCGAGGTGAAGTACGCGATCCATCCGGTCGCCGGACGCATGCCGGGTCACATGAACGTCCTCCTGGCCGAGGCGAACGTGCCGTACGACTCGCTCTACGACCTCGACATGATCAACGACGACTTCGCGCGCACCGACGCGGTGCTCGTCGTCGGCGCGAACGACGTCGTGAATCCCGGCGCGAAGACCGACACCGCGAGCCCGATTTACGGCATGCCGGTGTTCAACGTCGAGCAGGCGCGCAGCGTGATCGTGCTGAAGCGCAGCATGAACACCGGCTTCTCCGGCGTGGAGAACGAGCTCTTCTTCCTGTCGAACACGATGATGGTGCTCGGCGACGCGAAGAAGACGATCCTCGGCCTGGTGAACGAAGTGAAGGGCGGCGGCGGACACTGACGCCGGTTTGCGTCACCCCTGAAACCGCGATCACGGCGCGCGCGATGGTTCAACCAGTTTACCAATAGATGCGCTCTGGCACGCCGCTGGCAGCGGCGGGGGCATGCTCACGTCTCGCTCCTTCCTTTGCGTTGCCGTCGTCCTCGTCGTCTCTTCCGTCACCGCTCCTGCGCTCGCGAGCGAGCCCGAGCCCGAGCTCGAGCTCGAGCCGGATGCCATCGCGAAGGCGGACGCGAAGCCGCATGACGACCTGCTGTTCACCGCCGGCGCCGGCATGCTCGGCGACGAGCGACACGTGGGCGGTACGCTCGCGCTCACCGGTCTGCGCCAGAAAGGCTGGCTCGGTTACGGCGCGACCTTCGAGTACAGCGGCGCCGTCTTCGACTACACGTCCGTGACGGCCGCGCCGATGGTCGGCGTCTTCGTCGATGCGCCGCGATGGGCGCGCGTCGGCGTCGCGGCCGTCGGCGGCATCCACTCGTACAGCGGCGTCGGCGCGGGCTTCATCGGCTCGAGCGACCCCGGTGCGAGCGGCACGACCGCGTTCGTCGGCGCGCGCCTGTTCGCCGGCGCGGAGGTCGGAAACAAGACGCGCTTCCACTTCGGCCTCCAGCTCTCCGCCGACGACGATCTCTCGCGGACCCGAACGCCGTACACGTTCGAGCAGACGGCGTTCGTCGCCACCGCGCGCACCGAAACCGCGAGTCATACCGTCGGAACGTTCCGCCTGGGCGCGATGCTCGCCCTGGGGACCGCGTTCGATCTGTAGGAAATTACGGCATTGACGACTGCGGAGAATGGACTACATAGCGCGGGCTGTAGGCTCTACTCCCACTTGAAAGTGCCGACCATGCCCTCGCTTCGACCGCTCTTCGTCCTCTCTCTCGTGACTCTCGGTGCCGTCGGATGCGCGGCTCCTTCCGACGATCCCGCCACCGAAGCGGAGTCGGTCGATCAGAACGAGGAGGCGCTCACCGCGTGCGGCGCGACGAAGTACAACGAGGCGCTCGCGCACTACAAGAACGCGGTCGCGTGGTCGAAGGACCGCAACGCGAACGGCGTGTGCAACAGCGACAACGGCTTCCTCTGGAGCATCGCCGACGAGGCGTCGCGCGCCGTCATGACCTGCGGCGAGTTTCGCTCCGTCATCCGCACGAGCCCGTGGGCCGCGCCGCTCCGTACCGCGCTCGCGCCGTCGCTCACGCTTCGCAGCCTGACCGGCGAGCTCCTCGTCATCAAGAATTCCAGCTATGCGAACTGGACCGGCGCCGAGAAGCTCTTCCAGAGCGGCATCAGCTTCTGGGCCCGCGCCGAGGGCGCGTACGGCTCGAAGGTGCGCATCGACTTCGCCGCGAACGGCAAGGCGACGTGGGGCGAGCTCGTGATGAACGACGTCACCGGCGACATCACCTGGAGCTCGACGTCCGCGACCTACTCGATCACGAAGGCGAACGCCCGCGAGTCCGGCGTCCGCACCGTCACCGTGGTGCACGCGGGCAAGACGCAGAAATTCACGCTCGGCGTCGAGAACCCGGTCGAATACGGCGCCGCGCCGCTCTTCACGCTGCAGCCCACGACGACGACGTCAACGACGCCGAAGCTCTACAGCCTCGTCTCGGAGTGCGACGCCTGAGCGGTGCCGCAGTGCTTCGCGAGCATCGCGCCGGCGACCGCGGCGAGGAGCACGAGCAGGAGCAGCACGCGGAGGTCGGTCCGCGTCCCCTCGCTCTGCCCGGTAACGACGCCGGGCGAAGGCGCTTCGCCGGCGAGCGCGCGGCGCATCGCAGCGAGGACGAGCGCGTCGCTCGCGATGCGCTCCTTCAGCGCCGCAGCCTCGGCCTCGCGCTGTAGCGCGCTCTCGCCGACCTCCGCGCGCACCTTCATGAAACGGACGATGGCGGCGGCCTCGCCGGCATCGAGCCACACGCCATGGCGATCGAGGCACCGGTCGATCACGACGTCGGAGATCGCCGCGAAGCGATGGCGATCCATCTCCTTCTCGCACGCGAGGCACGTCACCGAATCGATGAGGGCAGGGCGCTCCCGCGGGCCCGCCGGCAGCTTTGCCTCGAGCTCGACGACGCGCTCCGGCGTCGTGAGCAGGACATGCCACGCGCGCGGCGGCACGAACATGCCGTGACACGACCGGCACACGTGCACGACCGACGTCGCGTCCGGCGCCGTCGAGACGAGCGGGACGCGGCAGCGCGGGCACGTCATGTCGCGAAGCGGACGCTCGCCGTCCTCCAGCCAGGGCAGGGGAAGCCTGCACGACGGGCATGTCGAGCCCGCGAGGCCGGGCGTTCCGCAGAGGAGACACGACGCCTCGCGCGAGGGATCCGCCGTCCGGAACGGGGAGCTTTCGGTCACGGGCGCGGTCCCGCGACCGTTATGCGCCGAGCTTGTCGACGAACGCGACGTACTTCGTCATCGCGTCGTCCTTGCTCGTGCCCTTCTTCTTCGTCCACGCGTCGAACTTCGCGCGTCCCTTGAGGTCGAGCATCCCGGGTCGCGAGCCGCTCACGTCGCCCGCTGTCGCTTGCTTGTAGAGAGCGTAGAGCTCGAGGAGGTCGTCGTTCGACGGCGTCTTGGTGAGCTTCTTGGCGCGAGCCTGTGCGTCCTCGAAGTTGGCGGCGAGATCGGACATGAGCACCAGGGTAACCCAGGCGTGCGCTATAAGGGCGCGCGAGATGACGCGGGCCAGCTTCGAGCCTGACGCAATGCTGCGGGTCGCCGTGGAGGTGGCCGGGAGCACGGCCCTTGTCGTGATCCTCGCGATCGCAGCCTACGCCTTCGGGTCATTTTCGCTGATGGGCCGCCACGTCACGGCGCGCGAGCTCGGGCGGTCCATGCGCGAGCTCGTGCGCGAGCTGTGGATCGGCTTCGTGACGCAGCCGTTCCTCCCGCTCTTCTATCTCGTCGGTCACCGCATGGATGCGTTCTTCGTCCGGCGCGGCGAGGAGGGCCTCGCGACGGCGCGCGTGCCGATCGTGTTCGTGCACGGGTACATGCAGAACCGCGTCGGGTTCTTCGGTCTTGCGCGAGCGCTCGCGCGACGCGGCCTCGGCCCGATGTTCGGCTTCAACTATCCCTGGTTCGGCACGATCGCCTCGAATGCGAAGCGCCTCGATCGGTTCGTGCAGCGCGTGTGCAAGGAGACCGGCGCGGCCGGCGTCGACCTCGTCTGTCACTCGATGGGCGGCCTCGTCGCCATGGAGATGATGCGCGACGAGGCGAGCCGCGAGAAGCTCAGGGTCCGCCGCTGCGTGACGATCGCCACCCCGCACGCCGGCGTCGTGTGGCGAGGACCGCTCCTCGGCTTCGGCGCGGCGAGCCTGCGCCGCGGGTCGAAGCTCCTCGAGGCACACGCCGGCGTGAAGCTCGCCGTGCCGTGTCTCTCGGTCTATTCGACGCACGACAACATCGTCCATCCGAAGGAGAGCTCGTCTCTTGCGCTCCGCGGCGGGCGCGACGTCGTGGTCGAGGGCGTCGCTCATCTCTCGATCCTGTTCTCGCCGCAGGTCGCGGAGCACGTGGCTTCGTTCCTCGCCGAGCCGGATCCGGTATAGTCCGGCCCGCCATGTCCGAAATCTTCTCGCGTACGAGCCCGGCGACCGGCGCCGCGCTCTCCGACGTCGAAGCGACCCCGCTCGACGGCATCGAAGCGATCGTCGCGAAGGCTCGTGAGGCGCAGGCGTCGTGGGCCGCGCTCGAAGTCTCGAAGCGCGTCAAGGCGATCATGTCCGTGAAGCGCCGCATCCTCGCGAAGGCCGAGGCGATCGCGAAGACCGTCCACGACGAGACGGGCAAGCCCGAGGTCGAGGCGCTCCTCGGCGAGGTCCTGGCGAGCGCGGACGTCGTCGGATACTGGGCCGACACGATCGCCGACGAGCTCGAGCCCTTCGAGGCGGAGATCGACGCGCTCTCGTACCCGAAGAAGAGCGGCCTCATCCATCGGGACCCGCGCGGGACGATCGCCGTCATCATGCCGTGGAACTTCCCGTTCGCGCTTCCGCTGCGCACGATGATCCCCGCGCTCATGGCGGGCAATGCGATCGTCTTCAAGCCGAGCGAGGTCACGCCGCGCACCGGCAAGGTCGTCGCGGAGCTGTTCGACGGGCTCGTCCCGGCCGGCCTCGTCGGCGTCGTGCAGGGCGGCGGCGATGCGGGCGCGCGTCTCTGCGGAGCCGAGGTCGACCTCGTCGTGTTCACGGGCAGCCCTGCGTCCGGCCGCAAGGTCGCGCATGCGTGTGCCGATCGCCTCGTGCCGTGCACCCTGGAGCTCGGCGGAAAGGACGCCGCGATCGTGCTCGCGGACGCCGATCTCGATCGCGCCGCCAACGGCATCGTCTGGGGCGCGATGATGAACGCCGGCCAGAACTGCGGCGCCGTCGAGCGCGTGTACGCGGAGAAGTCGATCGCGAAGGCGCTCACCGACAAGGTCGTCGCCGCTACGCGCGCTCTTCGTACGACGGACGACGTCGGTCCGCTCACGACGTCCGCGCAGCGCGACACCGTCGTTCGCCACGTCGAGGCCGCACGCACCGCAGGCGCGGTCGTGCACGTCGGCGGGGAGCCGATCGACGACGAAAAATCGAAGCTGGGCTACCGTCCGACCGTCCTCACGATCGACGCGGACGAGAACCCGGTCATCGCGGACGAGACGTTCGGCCCGGTGCTGCCGATCACGTCCGTCGCCGACGCCGACGAAGCCGTCCGCCGCGCCAACGCTTCACGGTACGGCCTCACCGCGAGCGTGTGGACGAAGGACCTGAGGAACGGCGAAGCGCTCGCGAAGAAGCTGCGCGCCGGCGTCATCACCATCAACAACCACTCGTTCACCGGTGCGCTTCCGTCGGCGCCGTGGGGCGGAGTCGGCGAGACGGGCTGGGGCATCACCGGCTCGCCGCTCGCGCTCGATCACCTCACGCGCCCGCGCTTCGTGTGCGTCGATCGCAACCGCGCGTCGCGCGAGATGTGGTGGTACCCCTACACGGACACGCTGAAGCAGATCGCGCTCGCGTTCGCGCGGCTTCGTGGCGGCGCTTCGCTCGGCGGCAGGATCGGCGCGCTGTTCACGCTGATCGGCCTCTTGCCGAAGCGAATGGGCGAGCTGAAGGCCGCCTCGAAGGGCGCCGCGGCGAAGACGTCGTCGAAGTGAGCGCGCCGCCCTTGAGCCGAGATGCAGAGGGCGCTAGATTCTGACTGAGTGGCCAGTTCCGACTCCGCTCCGCCTCCAGCTGATTCGCGCCCGGCACCTCGCTCCCGGAGGCGTGGCGCCACGTCCGGCTACAAGAAGAGCGAGGACAGCCGTCGCCAGGTCCTCGACGCGGCGATCAAGACGCTCGCCGAGCGGGGCCTCGCGGCGACGAGCATCCAGGACATCGCCGACGCCGCCGGCCTCAGCAAGGGCGCCGTCCACTACCATTTCGAGAGCAAAGACGAGCTCCTCGAGCGCGTCCTCGATCGGTGCTGCGAGAGCATCGAGGCCCGGGTCCTCGCCGTCTTCGAGGAGCCGGGCTCGCCCATGGACCGCGTGCGCCGCGCGATCTTCGAGATGTGGGCGGTCCGCCGCGACGGCATCCCCGAGATGCGGGTGCTCGGCGAGCTGCACACGCTGTCGCGGCAGAATGCGCCCATCCGCGAGGCCCTCGGGCTCGCCCTCCGCAGGGCGCGCGAGCAGATCATCGAGGTCGGGTTGAACCGGCTCATCGAGATGGGGCTACGTCCGCGCGTGTCGCTGTCGATCGTCCCGCGCCTGATCCTGGCGACGCTCGACGGGCTCTCGCTGCAGCACTCGGTCGACCCGATCCCGCCCGAAGAAGAGGGCGAGCTGCTACGCGCGCTCGAGGCGACGTCGCTGGCCTTGTTCGAGATCTGAAGCCCGCGTCTTCGCGTCGAAAATCGGGCGCCGTCTTTTTCCGGGAACGCCGGGAGCGCCGCGCGACTCCCTTCGGCGAGATGGTTTACTTTTCGGGCGTGACGACCTCCCCGGAGCCGATGGGCCACACCGCGAGCGTCGAGAGCGACGAAGCGCTCGTCGCTCGCGTCCTCGGCGGCGAGACGGCCGTCTTCGAGCTGCTCATGCGCAGGCACAACCGTCGCGTGTTCCGTGCCGCGCGGGCCATCCTCCGCAACGACACCGAGGCCGAGGACGCGATGCAGGAGGCCTACGTCGCCGCATTCACGCACCTCCGCGATTTCGCAGGTCGAGCCCGTTTTTCCACGTGGCTCGTGCGGATCGCGGTTCACGAGGCGCTCGGCCGACTGCGGAAGAGCAAGCGTCTGACGAGCCTCGATGACGGCGAGTCGGAAGGTGCGGACTACGACCAGGAGAGCTCGATGAGCACGGCACGAAGCCCGGAGGACGCCGCCAGCGATGTCGAGGTGCGCGCGCTGCTCGAGACCGCCGTCGACGCCCTGCCGATCGCGTTCCGTACGGTGTTCGTGATGCGGGCCGTCGAGGAGATGACGGTCGGCGAGGTCGCCGAGGCCCTCGAGATCCCGGAAGAGACGGTCCGCACGCGCCTGCACCGCGCGCGCGGGCTTCTCCGTGACGCGCTCGCGCAGAGGCTCGACGCGGCGGCGCCGAGCGCGTTCGACTTCCACCTGTCCCGCTGCGACCGCGTGGTCGACGCGGTCTTGAAGCGTATTCGCCAGTAACGCGCGCAGAGCGCACCAGGAGAGACGAAGACATGAAGACGATCGCGGTCATCGCGGTGATGGGCGGAGCCTTGCTTGCGTGTGGCGGAGGCGGCGGGCCGGGCGCCGCCGCACCGGGGGCGCCGGAGCCCACGACGTTCGCCGAGCAGGTCGCCGTCGGGCAGAAGCTCTATGGAGAGAACTGCGCGGGATGCCACGGCGACGGCGGCGAAGGGAGCGCAAAGGTTCCTCGCCTCGTCGGTCTCGACAAGGGCGCGCTCCCTCTCGACGCTGCGGCAAGCGCGGCCCGCAAGGTGTCGTTCAAGACCGCGGCCGACGTCGGCGCGTGGGCGGCCAAGAACATGCCCCCGAACCAGGGCGGATCCCTGAAGGAGTGGGAGTACTGGGCGATCGTCGCGTTCGACCTGAAAGCGAACGGGGTCACCCTCGACAAGAAGGTCGACGCGGCCTCGGGCAAGGACGTCGTCCTCCACAAGTGAGCGAGGATCGGAACGCCGGCTGGACTTTCTGCATCCGAGCGCCTTGACAAAACCGGCCGGCCGGCCAAAACATACTGGCCGGCTGGCTAGTTTTTAGTTCCAGTCCCAGGAGACCGCCCCGATGCTGCTCGACAACCTCTATTCGATGCTCGGCGCAACCGGTACCGCTTCGATCTTGTTCGGGATTATCGCGTTCGTCGGCATGCCGGCGGCCGCGACGGTCATGTGCCCGAAGAGCGCGTACGTCCGCCTGCAGCGGAGCCGATGATCATCCGTAGGCGATGACCGTCTCGATGCGGCGGCCGGGACCGCCCTCGAGGACGCTCCGCCCGTTCAGGAACGCGAGCTCGATGACGAACGCGTAGGCGACGACCTCGCCGCCCTGGCCCGTGACGAGCTCCGCGGCCGCCTTCGCGGTCCCGCCGGTCGCGAGGACATCGTCGACGACGACGACGCGCGCGCCCCTCTTGATCGAGTTCTTGTGCATCTCGAGCTCGGCGACGCTGTACTCGGTCTTGTACGAGACCTTGTCGCTCGGCGCCGGGAGCTTGCCCGGCTTGCGCGCGGGGACGAAGCTCGCGTTCAGGCGCGCCGCGAGCGCGCCGCCGAAGATGAACCCGCGCGCCTCGACGCCCACGATGACGTCGACGTGCTGGCCGATGAAGCGCTCCGCGATCGAGTCGAGCACGATGTGGAACGCACGCGGCTCGGCGAGGAGCGGCGTGATGTCCTTGAAGAGGATCCCGGGCGTCGGGAAGTCCGGGATGTCGCGGATCTTGCTCTTTGCGTAGGCGAGCGCGTCGGCCGAAAGCATGATCGGGTTGCTACCCGATCGCGCTCGCCGCAGCGATCACTTTGTCCGCGATGCCGCCGGTATCGGGGCTCGTGAGATCGAGGACGAGCGGCGTGACGCTGGCGAAGCCGTGGTCGTACGCGTCGGTGTCGCTTCCGGGATCGCTCTCGTGCCGGACGCCCGGACCGCCGAGCCACAGGTACTCGCGCCCGCGTGGGTCCCTGCGGAAGTCGATGACCTCTTCGTAGAGGCGGGCGCCGAGGCGCGTCTTCTTGATCTGACCGTTCCACTCGAGCGGGACGTTGAGGTTGAGCAGCGGCGTGTTCCGCACCACCGAAGGACCGGGCCGCACACCGGCGCCGAGGGTGCCGGCGGTGGCTTCGTAGAGCGCGCGGGCGAGCCGCGACGTGAGCGCGGCCACGCGAGCCTGGTCCGCCTTCACGTGCGCGCTCGCGGCGATCGCCGGGATGCCGCGGAGCGCGCCCTCACGCGCGGCCGCGATGGTCCCCGAGTAGAACGCGTCCTGGCCGAGGTTGAGGCCGCGGTTGATCCCCGAGCACACGAGGTCGGGCCAGCGCGGCAGGAAGCGCGTCTCGGCGTGGAGCGCGACGTACACGCAATCGGCGGGCGTGCCGTCGATCGCGTACACGCTGGGCTCGACCGTGCGCGTACGAAGCGGGCGATGAAGGCTGAGCGAGTGGCTCGTTGCGCTCTGCTCCGTCTCCGGCGCGACCACGACCACGTCCGCCCAGCCGAGGAGAGCATCCCGCAGCGCGCGGATCCCGGTGCTGTAGAAACCGTCGTCGTTGGAGACGAGCACGAGAGGTCGCATCGTTCGTGGCGCGCACGTTACCACGCGAATATGCTGCGCCCCACATGTTGCGCGCCCCCATTGTCGTGCTCGGTCGCGGCCGGCTCGCCGCGCTCGCTGCCTTCCTCGGAGCAGCGTGCGCCGCAGCGTGCGGCGAGCCGGCCGCGATCGCGGTTCCCCCCGTGACCGTCGCGTCCCCGTCGCAGGTTCGCCTGGGCGGAGGAGCAGATGAGAGCCCGAGGACGAAGAAGGGCGATCTCGTCGAGACCCTCCATGGGGTTCGTGTCGCCGATCCGTATCGCTGGCTCGAGGACGCGGACTCCGCGGACGTGCGCGCGTGGACCGACCAGCAGAACGCGCACACGCGGAAGGTGCTCGACGCGCTCGCCGGCCGCGAAGCCCTGCGCGGTCAGGTGAAGGACCTGCTGCAGATCGGCTACGTGAGCTCGCCCTCGGTGCGGACCACGAAGGCCGGCACGCTGCGGTATTTCCATACGAAGCGCGAAGGCGCGCAGAACCAGCCGACCCTCTACGTCCGTGACGGCGTGAGCGGCAAGGACAAGGTCCTCGTCGATGCATCGTCGCTGTCCGAGGACGGCACGACCGCGCTCGACTGGTGGTTCGCGTCGCGCGACGGCGCGCTGCTGGCATGGGGCCGCAGCGAGTCCGGCAGCGAAGAGAGCACGCTCTACGTGCGTGACGTCGGCACGGGCAAGGACCTCCCGGACAAGATCGAGCACACGCGTCATGCGTCCGTCGCATGGCTGCCCGACGGCAAGAGCTTCTACTACTCGCGCTACCCCGAGGCCGGCAGCGTCCCGCCCGGCGACGAGAAGTACTTCTCGAAGATCTTCCTCCACGTCCTCGGTCAGGATCCGAAGACCGACAAGATGGTGTTCGGCGACGGTCGCGAGAAGACCGACACGCCGATCGTCGTCATCTCGCCCGACGGTCGCTGGCTCGTGGTGCGCGTGCACATGGGCTGGGACAAGAGCGAGGTCTGGATGAAGGACCTCTCGAAGGGCGACCCCGGCGCGACCACCGGCTGGATAGCGGTCGCGAAGGACGCCGCCGCGGTGTTCGAGCCGATCCCGCGCAACGATCGTCTGTTCATCCAGACGAACGACGGCGCGCCTCGCTACAAGCTCTACGCCGTCGAGTACGAAAAGCCGGAGCGCGCGGCGTGGAAGGAGATCCTGCCCGAGGGTCAGGACGTGCTCGACGACGTCACGATCCTCAAGAACGAGATCGTGACGACGTACATGCACGAGGCCGCGACGCGCATCGAGCGCTTCGGTCTCGACGGCAAGACGCACGGCGCCGTCGCGCTCCCGTCGATCGGGACGGCGAGCGTGAGCGGAGCGTGGGACGGCGAAGAGGCGTTCGTCTCGTTCACGTCGTACGTGGTGCCGGCGCAGGTGCATCGCGTCGATCTGCGTCCTCGCGCGCCCGGCGTTCCCGCCGCGAAGCTCGAGCCCTGGGAGAAGGTCGGCGCGAAGTTCCAGGCGAACGACATCGAGGTCGAGCGCCTCTACGCCGTGTCGAAGGACGGCACGCGCGTGCCGATGTTCGTGATCGCGAAGAAGGGGATGAAGCGCGACGGGACGAACCCGACCATTCTCTACGGCTACGGCGGGTTCAACGTGAACCAGACGCCCGGCTTCAGCGCGCGTGCGCTCGCGAGCGTGAACCGCGGCGCGGTGTGGGTCACCGCGATCCTGCGCGGCGGCGGCGAGCTCGGCGAGGACTGGCACAAGGCCGGCATGCTCGAGAAGAAGCAGAACGTGTTCGACGACTTCGTGGCGTGCGCCGAGACCGTCGTGAACGAGAAGATCACGAGCCCCGAGCGCCTCGGGATCATCGGCGGCTCGAACGGCGGCCTGCTCGTCGCCGCCGCCGTCACGCAGCGTCCCGAGCTGTTCCGCGCCGGCCTGTCGCTCGTGCCGCTGACCGACATGCTCCGCTACCACCGCTTCCGCATCGCGAAGCTATGGGTGCCGGAGTACGGCGATCCGGAGAAGGCGGCCGACTTCAAGTTCCTCCACGCGTACTCGCCGTACCACCGCGTCCGCGACGGCCAGCGCTACCCGTCGATGCTCTTCACGACGGCGGAGAGCGACTCGCGCGTCGATCCGATGCACGCACGCAAGATGGCGGCGCGCATGCAGGCGGCGCAGGAGGACCCGTCGCGACCGATCCTCATCCGGGTCGAGACGAAGGCCGGTCACGGCGCAGGCAAGCCCGTGAGCAAGCTCGCCGACGAGCTCGCCGACGAGCTGTCGTTCCTGCTCCACGAGCTCGGCGTCACGCTCTGAGCGCGGACGCATTGTAAACATCGACGATACGGTTTCGTTCGGATCATATCGATTCACGTGAGCGCAGGGCGGCGTCATGGTGCCCTCCATGAAGCCGCTCACGCTCTCTTCCGACGTACGCGACGCAGGCCGCCGCGATTTCCTCGCCTGGATGCTCGCCGTCCCCGCGCTCGCCGGGTGCACCGTCGCCTCGCAAGAGAGCGCGCCCGACCATGCCGGCGCGCCCGGTGCCGCGCCCGCCGGAGCGACCGAGGCCGCGAACGACGGTCACGACGCCGACGACGGCGACGTCGCGATGACCGAGGACGAGTGGCGCTCGTGCAGCGCGACGACGCGCGACGCGGAAGGCCCGTACTTCGAGCCGGCAGCGCCGATGCGGCCTTCCGCGATCGCGGACGCGGACGAGCCCGGCGTCCGGCTGCGCGTCGAAGGTCGCCTCTACGGGCCGGACTGTCGCACGCCGCTGAAGGGCTACGTGATCGATCTGTGGCAGGCCGATGCCGAGGGGAACTACTACGACGCCGCGAGCTCCGCCTTCCGCCTGCGCGGCAAGGTCGTGACCGACAGCCTCGGGCGTTATCGCTTCGAGACGATCATGCCGGCGCGCTACGGCGACGCCGCGGGCATCCGGCCCGCGCACATCCATGCGAAGATCCTCACGCCGCAGCGCAACTCGCTGCTCACGACGCAGCTCTACTTCGCCGGCGATCCGTACCTCGGTCAGGCGGACTACTGCACGCGCGCGCGGACGTGCAACTCGGGCGATCCCAAGCGCGCCCTGAAGCTCGTCGACGCGGTCGTGAGCGGCAAGGCCGGGAAGCGCGCGACGTTCGACGCGTTCCTCTCGCGGACGTGAAGGCACGCCTCACGCCTGAGGTACTGAACAGATGGATCCGTAACGATCTCCGCGATCTCCAAGTGCCCGTAAAAAATCGACATCATTAGTTGGACGTCTGTTCAGTGCTGAACATAATGGCATCCATGAGCACCGAGATCGCCGTCCTCCGCGCCCTGCTTCGTCTCTCTCGCCGTCGCACCCCCGCGACCTTCGCCGACCTCGTCGAGCGCGTCGGCGCCGACGCCTCCGAGGTCCAGCGTGCCCTCGGAGCGCTCGCGCGCTCGCAGCTCGTCCAGCGCAGCGGCGAGTCCGCGCGCCTCTCGATGGCCGGTCTCGCGATCGCCGTCGCCGCCGCCGCCAACACGCGTCGCGCGAAGACCGTCGCGCGTCCTCAGCGTCCGGCAGCGCGCGTCATCGCGATCTCGCGCAGCGTTCGTCGTCATCGCGCAGCGTGAGTCACGGCGCTGCGTCCTTGTTCGGCTTCTCGATCTTCTCGACCTGCACGCGCGCCGACACGATCGACTCGGGCGGCGAGATTCCATGGAGCGGCAGCTCCGCATTGATCACGTACTCGCCCGCGGGCAGCGGAATCGGTGCGGTCTTCGGGACGAAGCGGTGCCCCGCATCGTCCCGCGTGATCGGGCCGGGTGTCGGAATGCGCAGCGCCCACCACGTGAACGTGTGCGTCAGCTTCCCTCCGGGTCGCAGCCGAACGCGCATCAGGCGAGGCACCGGGCTTGCGCCTCGCTCCAGGCCGGGGCTCGACACGCTCGGCAGACCATCCACCGGGTGCTCGTGCGCATCGAGCGTCCGCAGCGGCAGCGCGAGCCGATAGATGTCCGGCTCGACGGTGCCCGATCCCACGGGCTTCGGCTCGGGCACGCCCGCCAGCCTCGACCAATCCGGTCGTGGTGACGAGCTCGGCGGCGTTGCTTCGAAGACGAGCACGGCCTCGGTCGACGCCGTGTTCGTGATCGCGAGGCGGAAGATCGACGTGCCCCCGGCGATCACGGAAGGCGCGTCCGGCTTGAGCTCGATCACGAGGTGCTTCATCCCATCGCGTGTCGTCTCCTCCGCGTGCGCGACGACGCACGTCGGATCTCCGTCGATCGCCTCGATCGCACCGGTACGCGCGCAGCCCTCGGGAGGCGGCGGCACGTAGAGCGGAGCCGCGCTCACGTCGGACCGCGCCGGCGCGGGCGGTGGCGTGGCCGGGCTATCGCAGCCGGCCGCTCCGCATGCGGCGCAGAGAATCAGGCCGGCGATCTCAGAGAACCTCATCATGCAGCGCGCCCATGGTAGACGTCCGTCGTGCCCAGCACGACGTCGCCGGACGCAAAACCGCAAGAGATCCACCAGGCTGCGCTGAAGGCGCGGAGCGAGGTCGTCGCGTCGCTCGAGGCTCGCGCGAACGTCATCGCCACGGCTCGGCTCGTCGTCTTCGGCGGCGCGATCGCGCTGCTCGCGGCGATCGTGTTCGCGCATCTGCCGTCGAACACGTGGCTCGGCGTCGTGGGGCTCGTGCTCGCGTTCGGCGTGCTGGTCGTGGTGCACGCGCGGGTCCACGAGGCGAAGGAGCGCAAGGTCGCGGCGGTCCGGTTCCACGAGCGCGCGCTGGCGCGCATGGCCGGGAAATGGCGGGCGTTCACGTCGATCGGCGAGAAGTGGGCGGTCGACACGCATCCGTACGCGGGCGACCTCGACGTCTTCGGGAAGGCGTCGCTCTTCCAGCTCCTCGACGCGACGTCGACGCGCTTCGGCGAAGAGGTGCTCGCGCGGTGGCTCTCCGGCGACGCCGCGACGCCCGTCGCAGGCGACGGAGCGCCGGACTTCGCCGAGGCGATCCGTGCGCGACAGGCTGCGGTGAAGGATCTCGCGCCGCGCGTCGCCGTGCGCGAGGAGCTCGCGGTCGTCGGAAGCCTGCTCGACGAAGGCAAGCCCGACCCGCGCCCGTTCGTGATGTGGGCGGGCCAGTCGGGTGCGGCGCAGAGCAAGGGGCTGCCCGGGAGCCTGCGGATCGTCGCGGTGCTGATGCCGGTGCTCACGATCGGTACCGCGGTCCTTGCCTCGATCGGTCTCGTCCCGCGCGCGGCGTTCATCCTCCCGTTCGCGCTCTGCATCGTGATCCTCGCGTCGCTGCGTCCGCGCCTCGCGCCGAACCTCGAGGCCGCATCGTCGAAGGAGACGGCGCTCTCCCGGTACGCGGGCATGCTCGCGATCCTCGAGAACGAGCCGTTCGAGGCGCCCGCGCTCGTCGCTCTGCAGAAGCGCCTGCGTGAGAGCGGCGCCTCCGCCACGAAGGAGATGGCCTCGCTCTCGCGCATCGTCGGCTTCCTCGACGCGCGCAACAACGAGGTGTTCCGCTTCTTCATCGGCCCGATGCTCATGTGGGATCTGTGGTGCGCGCTCGCGCTCGATCGCTGGCGTGCGCGGGCGGGCCGCGTGGCGTTCGGCTGGTTCCGAGCGCTCGCCGAGCTCGAGGCGCTCGCGTCGCTCGCGGGCTTCGCGTTCGAACGGCCCGATCACACGTTCCCGGAGATCGTCCCGGAGGCGACGTTCGAGGCCGTGACGCTCGGGCATCCGCTGATCGAGGCGGAAAAGCGCGTGTCGAACGACGTGAGCGTCGCGGGCCCGGGCTACGCGCTCGTCGTGACGGGCTCGAACATGTCGGGCAAGAGCACGCTGCTACGCGCGATGGGGATCAACGTGGTGCTCGCGAATGCGGGCGCGCCGGTGTGCGCGAAATCCATGCGCGTCGGTCGCATCGTGGTCGCGACGAGCATGCGTGTGTCGGACTCGCTCGACGAGGGAACGAGCCGCTTCTACGCCGAGCTGAAGAAGCTGAAGCTCGTGCTCGATCTCGCGCGCAAGTCGAAGAAGTCGAACGCCGCGGAGGGCACGGTGCTGTTCCTGCTCGACGAGATCCTCCACGGCACGAACACGCGCGAGCGGCTCATCGGCGCGCGCGCGATCCTCCGCGAGCTCCTCGCGCAAGGCGCGATGGGCGCGGTGTCGACGCACGACCTCGGCCTCGGCGATCTCGAGACGGAGATGCCCGAGCACGTCCGCAACGTCCACTTCGAGGAGCAAGTGAACGGCGACGTGATGACGTTCGACTACAAGCTGCGGAAGGGCATCGTGCAGAGCTCGAACGCGCTGCGCTTGATGAAGATCGTCGGTCTCGACGTCGTCGAGGGCTGAGGGCCTTAGCGGATCAGCCGCCGATGCCGCGCATCGAGACGTCGGCCGCGCTCGATTCGGTACATCCTTTGAACGACTCGCCGTCGGGCTTCATCGTCCAGGCGTCGGCGACCGCGTTCGCGACCGCGTTCGCGTCGCCGTCGCGCGCCATGCTCGCAGCCGAGAGCCCGTCGTTCGTCGCGAGGCACGGACGCAGCATCCCGTCGCTCGCGACCCGCAGGCGGTCGCAGCCCTTGCAGTAGGTGTCGCTCGTGCCGGTGATGAAGCCGACCTTCTTGGTCGCGTCGTGACGCGCGAGCAGGTAGCGCGCCGGCCCGCGGTCCTTCTCGCGCTCCGCTTCGCCGCTCGTGAGCAGATGCGCGAGGCGCGCGCGCATCTCGTTCGCCGTGACGACGCGATCCTTCAGGTTCGCGCCTTCGCCGATCGCCATCACCTCGAGGAGCCGCGGGACGATCCCTCGCGCCCACGACCACTGGACGAGGTCCTCGAGCTCGGCGTCGTTCTCGTCCTCGACGATGACCGCGTTCAGCTTGATCTCGTCGAAGCCGGCCGCGAGCGCCGCATCGACGCCGCGGAGCACGACGTCGAGACGCCCGCCGCGCGTCATGCGTGCAAAGCGACCCGCATCGAGGCTGTCGAGCGAAATGTTCACGCGCCGTAGCCCGGCGTCGCGCAGCGGCTTCGCGAGCTTCTCGAGGCGCGTCGCGTTCGTGGTGACCGCCACGTCGTCGAGGCCCAGCGTGTCGAGGAAGCGCACGACCGGGACGACGTCGCGATGCAGGAGCGGCTCGCCGCCCGTGAGCCGCACGCGCCGGACGCCCGCCGTGACGAGGCCGCGGACCATCGTCTGCCACGCCTCGAGATCGAGCCGCTCGTCGAGGTAGCCGTCGTGCCTGTGAGGCCGGCAGTAGATGCACGCGAGGTCACACCGGTCCGTCAGCGACAGGCGCACGGAGCGCGGTCGCTGCACGGCAGCCTCCGGGCTCGACCGTGTCTGCAGGACGGGGAGTGCGTACATGCGAGAGGACCAATGATAGCGGAAATCGCGAGGTCCTCGGCACTACGACGCGAGCAGGCTCGTGGTTTCGGTCGCCCGCGACTGCGAGTAGCATCCGCCGCATGTCGCCGCGCGTCATCACGGTCACCGTCAGCGATACCCGTACAGCGGCCGATGATCTGTCGGGCCGCGCGCTCGTGGAAGAGCTGGCAGCGTTCACCCATGTGCGCCATGCGATCGTGCCGGACGAACCGGATCGCATCCTCGCCATCGTCCGCGACGTGATGGAGAACGACGAGGCGGACGCCGTCGTCCTCTCGGGCGGCACCGGCATCGCCCCGCGCGATCGCACCTACGAGGCGCTCGAGGCGCTCTTCGACAAGCGGCTCGAAGGCTTCGGCGAAGCGTTCCGGCGCCTCTCCTGGGAGCAGGTCGGCGTTCGCTCGATCCTCTCGCGTGCGACGGCGGGGACGATCGGCACGCGGCTCGTCTTCTCGCTTCCCGGGAGCGAAAAAGCCGTGCGCCTCGGCGCTCGCGAGCTCATCGCCCCGATCCTCGCGCACGCGGTGGACCTCCTTCACGGCCGCGCCGGACATGCCGTCACACCGACCAAGGATCACGGGTGAAGGTCACGGTCCTCTACTTCGCGGCCGTCCGCGATCTCGTCGGCAAGGACGAGGAGACGCTCGATGTGCCCGCGAACGTGCGCACCGTCGCATCGCTTGCGGAGCACCTCACGACGCTGCACCCCGGGCTCGAGGGCCGCCTCGGATACGTGCGCTTTGCACGCAACGAGGAGTTCGCACACACGAGGGACGCGATCGCCGAGGGCGACACGATCGCGCTGATCCCGCCCGTCGCCGGCGGTTAGTGGCCGTGGTCGTGACGGTGCTCGTGGCCGTCCGGTGAGCAGCGCGCGTCGACCCAGCCGACCCACGCCGCGCCGTCCGGACCGTACTCGCGCTTCCAGATCGGGACGCGCGCCTTGATGCGGTCGATGAGCTCGCGGCATGCCTTGAACGCCTCGCCGCGATGCGGCGCGCTCGCGGCGCAGATGATCGCGGCGTCGCCGACGGAGAGCGAGCCGATGCGATGGATCGCGCTGACCCGCACGCCGTCGATCTCGGCCTCGAGCTCGTCCGCGATCTTCGTCATCTCGCGCTTGGCCATGGCGGCATACGCCGAGTAGTCGAGGCGCGTCACCGCGCGCCCGTCGCTCTCGTCGCGGACGACGCCGACGAACGTCGCGATCCCGCCGGCGCCGGGTCGGCTCACGTGCGCGACCACCTCGTCGAGCGACAGCGGCGTCTCGCGCAAATCGACGCGGGCCCCGGCGCTCACTTGGCGTCACTCGCGTCTTCTGGGTGACCGCCTTCGTCGCGCTGCCATGTGCCGCTCTTGCCGCCCGTCTTCTCGACGAGACACACGTCGAACGACATCCCGCGATCGACGGCCTTCAGCATGTCGTAGAGCGTCAGCGCCGCGGTGCTCGCGGCGACCATCGCCTCCATCTCCACGCCCGTTCGATCGCGCGCCTCGGCGCTGGCATCGATGATCGCGACGCCGCCGTCGAGGTTGATCGTCACCTCGACGCGCGTGAGGCTCACGACGTGGCAGAGCGGAATGAGCTCGCTCGTGCGCTTCGCCGCCTGGATCCCCGCAATGCGCGCGGCGGCGAGGACGTCGCCCTTCGGCGTATCGCCGGACACGAGGCGCACGAAGGTGTCGCGGCTCATCCGCACGCGAGCGCGCGCGAGCGCCCGGCGCGCGGTGACGTCCTTCGCGCCGACGTCGACCATGTGAGCATGACCGTCGCGGGTGAGTTGCGTGAGCTGCGCGAGCGAGACCGAGGGCTTCTTCGGTTCCATGTCGTGCGATTGCTAGCC
>JAQBQJ010000159.1 GCA_028287065.1 Labilithrix sp.
CACGAGGTCGACCTCCGCCCGCTCGACGCGACGCTGCGCGCGCGCGGTGTGCGCATCGCGTATCCGGCGATCGACGCCGACACGAACGTGATGACGTTCCGGTTCGTCGACGACGTGACGGCGCTCGAAGAGAAGGGCTACGGCTTCATGGAGCCGTCGGCCGACGCGCCGCAGGCCGAGTCGGTCGACGTCGTGATCGTCCCGGCGATCGCGATCGATCCGGTCGGACATCGCATCGGCTACGGCGCGGGGTACTACGACCGCACGCTGCCGCGGTACGTCCCGCCGGGCGTGTCGATCGCGGTGGCGTACGACTGGCAGCTGGTCGCGGAGGTCCCGTCGACGGAGCACGACGTGCGCTGCGAGTGGGTGGTCACGGACGTTCGGACGTTCGACGCGACCAACGCGTAGACGCGAGATCCGAGAAGTCCGAGAAAAGCACGAAGCACGAAGGGGACATTGGTGCGCGACCTGCCAGCTCGCGGCGAGGCCCTTAAACATCCTCTCGCTTCGCGCCTTCGCGCTTTTCTCAGACTTCTCGTCCCTCAGTTGCCCGTTCGACGTGCGCTGCGGCCCTTCGCCAAGCAGTCCGCGCACGTGCCGTACATCTCGTGCTTGTGGCTCAGCAGCTCGAAGCCGTAGCGCGACGCGATCTTCTCCTGCAGCTCTTCGATCTTCGGTTCTTCGAACTCGATGATCTTCGCGCACGAGGTGCAGATCAGGTGGTCGTGGTGCGAGGCCTCGTCCGCGAGCTCGTAGCGCGTCAGGCCGTCGCCGAACTTGCGCTCGAAGGCGACGCCGCACTCCGTGAGGAGCTTGAGCGTGCGATACACCGTCGCGTAGCCGACCTTGGAGTCCTGCTGGCGGACCTCGGCGAGCAGCTCCTCGATGCTGATGTGGTTCGGCGCCTTGAAGAACGTCTCCACGATGAGCTTGCGCTGATCGGTCGACCGCAGGCCGCGCCGATTCATGTGCTCATTGAGCATCTCGCGGAAGTGATCGAGGTTCGGCGGCTCGCTCGCGCGACGCCCACTCTCGTCGTGAGGTGCTTTCGCCATCACGACTCCCCCCAGCATCGCCGTGCCGACCGCATTGCTGATGATGTCGCGCCCCCGCCGCGGGCCGTCAAGTCGGAACCGCCCTTCATCCCCGTTCGACGGGTAGGCCTTCCGCCTCCCACGCGAGGATCCCGCCCTCCAGGAACGCGAGCGGCGTCCCGCTCTCGGCCATCTTCTCGACGAGATCCTTCGTCTTCTCGCCGGCGCGGTCGTACAGGACCGGCTGCCCGGGCAGCATGAGGAGCTCGGCGAGGCGCGACTCGATCTCGTCGGCTGGGAGGCTCTTCGCGCCCGGAAGATGTGCGCGCCCGTAGGCGGCCGCATCGCGCACGTCGACCGCAACGACGACGCCCTGCTTGAGGAGCTCGGCGAGCTCGCGTGCCTTCAGCGCACCTTCCTGGCGCGGAAGGAAGGGCTCGACCATCGCGCGGAGCTGCTTCTTCGAGAGCGGACCGACCTGCGCATCGCCGAGCTTCTGATCGACGAAGAGCATGAACGTGGGCACCGACTGCAGACGGAGCTGGCGCGCGAGCATCGGCGACTTCTCGATGTCGCACTGGACGACCTTGACCTTGCCCTCCACCTCGGTAGCGAACGACTCGAGCTCGGGCTCGATCGCCTGGCACTGCGCCGACGTCGGGAGCATGAACTCGACGAGCACGGGGATCTCGCTGAGCAAGACCTCCTGCTCGAACTCGCGCTCGGTGACCTGCGTGAGCTTGCCGCTTCGTGCTGCCCCTTTGCCCGGCGCTGCGGGCGGTCCTGCGGGACCTTTCGAGCCGAAGATGTGCATCGTCCTCCTGCATTAACTCATCCCGGCCCGCGCGGCCACCAGCACCGCCTCCCGCCCCGGCTCGGCCCGGATCAGCCCGTATTCCGAAGCCCCGCCGCGATCCCGTTGATCGTGAGGAGGAGGGCGCGATCGAGCTCCTGCGGTACCTCGCGGCCCTCGGCCAGGAGCGCGCGTTTCCGCCGCAGGAGCTCGAGCTGGATGAAGCTGAGCGGATCGACGTACGGATTCCTGAGCTCGATCGAGCGCGCGAGGGTGGAGCCCTCGGCGAGGACGCTCGCACGATCGTAGATCAGCATGAACGCCCGCTCGGCGCGGCCGTGGTCGAGCGCGATCTTGAAGAACAGCCTCTGCGCGACCGTGTCGTCGTCGACGAGGCCGGCGTACCGACGCGCGATGTCCATGTCCGCCGTCGCGAGCGATACGGCGACGGCATCGAGCGTCGACGCGAAGAACGGCCACTCCGCGAGCATGCGTCGCGCGAACGCGAGGCCGCGCGTGTCGATGAGACGCAGGAGCGCACGCCCGGCGCCGAACCAACCCGGCACCATCTGCCGTGACTGCGTCCAGGCGAAGACCCACGGGATCGCGCGGAGATCCTCGAGCGTGCGCTTCTTCTTCTCCGAGCGGCGAGCGGGGCGGGAGCCGATGTTCAGCAGCGCGATCTCGGCGAGCGGCGTCGACTCCTCGTAGTACTCGACGAACGACGGATCGTGAACGAGCTCGCGATAGGCGTCGAGGCTCGTCTGCGCGACGTCGGCGAACGCCTCTTCGAACGCGGTGTGGTCGACGGGAGCGTCGAGCGACGCGCCGAGGACGCCGCTCGCGGTGAGCTCGAGGTTCCGCTCCGCGATCTCGGGGAGCAGGTACTTCCACCCGAGCACCTCGCCTTGCTCCGTCAGCTTGAAGCGCCCGTCGATCGAGCCGGTGGGCAGGCTCTCGATCGCGCGCTGCGACGGTCCTCCGCCGCGCCCGATCGAGCCGCCGCGTCCGTGGAAGATCTTGAGGCGCAGATTGTTGCGACGCCCGACCTCGACGAGCTGCTGCTGCGCGCGATAGAGCGCGAACGACGACATGAGGATGCCGGCGTCCTTGTTCGAGTCCGAGTAGCCGATCATCACCTCTTGCACGCCGCCGCGCATATCGAGGTAGCGGCGGTACGCAGGCTGCTTCGCCGCGCGCTCCACCTCCGCGGGGCAGCGCTCGAGATCCTCGAGCGTCTCGAACAGCGGCACGACCGATACGTCCGCCACGCCGTCGGCCGGGCGATACAAGCCGGCGATGCGCGCGAGGACGAGCGTGGCGAGCATGTCCTCGTGGCCGTGCGCCATGCTCAGGATGAACGACTCGGCGCCGCCGTTCGCCGTCACGGCGCGGATGTTCGCGACTGCTTCCATCGCGTGCATGCCTGGAGCGTCGGCACGGGGAGGCGTTCGTTCGGCGGTGAGCGCGCGCTCGAGGACGGCGGTATCGAGCGGCGCGTCGTCCGGCAGCCAGAGGGAGGTGCGCGTCGCCTCGCGGACCCACGCCGCCGGAACGCGCACGTCGAGCTTCGCGAGATGGAAACCGAACGTCTCGACCTGCCGCTCGAGCGCGCGAACGAGGCGAAGCCCCGCGCGCACGCCGCGGTTTTCGCGGAGCGAGCGCGCCATGATCGCGAGGTCGGCGAGGAGCGCGGACGGATCGGCGTACGCCTGGGCGGGCAGAACGAGCTTCGTCGCGGCGGCATGACGTCCGTCGAGGAAAGCCTGGCGCGTCGCTTCGAGCCGCGCGCGCGCGAAGCGGAGCTTCTTCCGGTATGGCTCGCCCTTCGTCGACGCCTCGAGCTGCGCCGCGAACGACGGCATCGCCTGCATGTCCTGCTCGAGCGAGGCGATCAGCTCTTCGCTCGCGGGCACGCGCCGTGTGCTCTGCGAGAGCGCCTGACCGAGCGACTCGATCGCGTCGAGATAACGGCCGCACACGCGCCACGCCTGCGCATACGCCGTGTCGAGCGCAACGGCGGGCGTGACGTTCGGGTTTCCGTCCATGTCCGCGCCGACCCACGATCCGAAGCGGAGGATCGAAGACGGGACGTTCACGCCTTCACCGAACGCCGCGGCCGCCTCTTGCTCGAAGATCTCGTAGAAGCGCGGCACGAGCGGGAAGAGGATCTCTTCGAGGTAGAAGAGCGTGTTCTTCACCTCGTCGCCGACGCGCGGCTTCTCCGTGCGGATCTCGTCTGTCTGCCAAAGCGTGGTGACCTCTTCGCGCAGCGCCTCGTCGAGGCGGCGGCGCTCGTCGGGAACGAGCTCGCTGCGATCGCGGCGCGTGAGCATCTGCGCGATCCGACGATGCTTGTCGAGGACGGTGCGCCGCTGCGCCTCGCTGGGGTGCGCGGTGAACACGAGCTCGATGCTCACGCGTGCGAGGAGCGCGTCGAGCTGCGCGCGCGAGCTCTTCTCGGCGAGGCGCTTCAGCTCGAAGGCGAGCGAGCCGGGCTGGGGCCTCTGCTCGCGTGCGTAGTCGCGTCGTCGTCGCGCGCGATGGTGCTGCTCGGCGAGGTTGACGAGCTGGAAGTAGTGCGTGAACGCGCGAGCGACGCGCTCGGCGGTGTCGGCGTCGAGCCCGTGGATGATCGTCCGCATGCTGGATGCAGAGGGCCCTCGTCGATCGCGCTTCCGCCGTGCCTTGGCGAGCGCGCGAATGGACTCCTCGAGCTCGAGCAGCGCCTTTCCCTCCTGCTCGACGAGCGTGTCCCCGAGCAGATGCCCGAGGTCGGAGATGTCGCGACGGAGGGGGTCGAAGGGGTCGGCCACAGGACGAGCTTACCGAAGCCGTGACGTGACCGATCGAGATGAAGAGAACAGGTGATGGAAACGGAAATGGAAATGGAAATGATCAGATCGAGAGTCGCATCTCCTCCGGCATTTCCATTTCCATTTCCATTTCCATCACCTGTTCTCTCGGATCTCGTCTGGTCTCTGCCCTATCTCGTCCGCGGATCCATCATCTCCCTCCGCGCCTCACCCACAAGATTCAACGCCACGATCGTCGCGAACAGGAACACCCCCGGAAACGCGAGAAGCCACCACGCCATCGGCGCATCCCTGAACTCGCTCATCGTCTCTCCCCACGACGCCGCGCCCGCCGGCGGGCCCACGCGCAGGAAGTCGAGCGACGCTTCGATCAGGATCACTGCCGGCACCCCGATCGCGCCCAGCACGATCAGCTGCCCTCGCACGTTCGGCGCGATGTGCCTCCGCAGCACGCGCAGCGGAGACGCGCCCAGCGCCCTTGCCGCCATCACGTAGTCGCGCGTCGCGACCTGCATGACCTCCGCGCGCACCAGCCGAGCGACCTCCGGCCACCGCGTCAGTGCGATCGCGAGGAACAGGGTCGCCACGGTCGCGTGCGGGACGGCCGCCTGGATGCCGAGCACCAGCACGAGAGGAGGAAACGCGCTCACCGTCTCGATCGCCCTGCCCACCAGCGCATCGGCGCCGCCTCCGAACAAGCCGGCCAACGAGCCGAGCAGGCCTCCGAAGAGCAGCGACACCATCACCGCTGCCAGCGCGAACACCAGGTACGTCCGCGTGCCGTGGATGACGCGCGCGAACACGTCGCGACCCTCGCGATCGGTGCCGAACGGATGTCCCGTCACGCGCCCCGGCGCGAGCAGCGGAGCCGCCGTAGGGCTCGTCGGACCGTGCGGGACGAGCGCGGACACCTTCCACTCCGCCTCCGACGACGTCGCATCGCCGCCCAGCGCGACGAGCTCCGCCGGCTGCGTGATGTTCGGGAACAGCCAGAGCTGCCCGTGCAGTTTGCATGCAATCGGGAGATCGTTCGCGAGCATGTCCGCGAAGATCGCGAACAGCACCAGCGCTGCGGCCACGAGCGTCCCCGCTGCGCCGAGCCGGCTGCGCAGGTACCCGATCGGGCCGGCCGACTCCGCGCGTGTCGAAGGCACGCGGAGCGATGCCCGCGCCTCCTTCGGCGCGAGCGCGATGCGGCTCGTCGTCCGCGCGAGCAGGAGCGGAATGCTCTCTCGGTTGGGATCGCCGGGGACGTCGCTCACGTCGTGCGCCTCCGCATGATCTGCTGCTCGCGCACGCGCGGATCGAGGAGGCCGTAGGCGACGTCGCTCGTCACGAGGCACGCCGTGGTCACGACGGCGCAGAGCAGCGTCACCGCGACGATCCACGCCGCGTCGCGCGACTCGATCGCGCGCAGCGTCTCCCAGCCCATGCCGTGGATGCCGAAGACCTCCTCGACCACGAACGCGGCCCCGACGAGCGCCGGGAACTGCACGCCTGCGAGCGTGATCGTCGGCACCAGCGCGTTGCGGAGCGCATGGACGACGGCGACACGCAGCGTTCGTGCTCCCTTCGCGCGCGCGACGCGGATGTAGTCCTGACCGAGCGCCTCGATCATCGACGCGCGCTGCTGCTGCGTCATCACCGAGAGCGACACGGTGGCAAGCGCCACGACCGGCAGCACGAAGCCCGCATCACTCGCGCGCCCGAACGTCGCCAGGAGCTCCGCGACGAGGAAGGTGGGCAACGAATAGAACGCGAGCAGCAGCAGCGCGGTCGTGTGATCGACGAAGTGCCCGCGCCGCCACGCCGCGAGCACGCCGAGCGGCACGGCGATCGCTGCGCTGAGCAGCAAGGCGAGAAAGGCCATCCCGAGCGTGACCGGCGCGCGCGCGAGGAGCTTGTCGAACACCGGCTCTCCGTCGCTCGTCGACAGCCCGAGCTGCCCCGTCGCGGCGCCGAGCACCCACTTCGCGTAGCGCGTCTGCGCGATGCTGGCGGTCACCTTCGCGCCGCCTTGCAGCGCGACGTAATCCGAGTCGTGCACGTACCACCACGACTGCCAGTCGGACACGACGGCGCGCACGCGCTTCGCATCGTCGTCGGGCTTCACGGTCACGTCGCGCTCGGTCACGTGTGAGGCCAGCCGCGTGAGCCGCACGAGCGCGTCGCGATCCTTCGTCAGGCGCATTGCCTCGACGAGCTGCTCGAGCGCGAACGTGTCGACGAAGCGCAGCTCCTCTTCGCGGAGATCGCTGCCCCGCTTGACCAGGCGATCGACCTCGCGATGAACCGCGGGCGCGGTGAAGTCGACGGAGCGATCCTCCCAGAACCGCTCCCAGAACAGCGCCGCGCTGCTCGGGCTCGCGAGCTCTCGCTCGTCGCCCACGCCCATCCGGCGCGCGATGGGCGCGAGCGCCATGGCGATCCGGCCGCGAGGCGTGGGAGGGATCGTATCGAGGTGCGGGAGCAGGTAGGGGAGGCCCGCCCCGCCGATCTGCGCGAGCCGTATCTCGCACAGCTCCGCGTCGTCGTCGTCCGCGACGAGGTGCACGATGCACGCGTCGACGCCGGTCCGGACGTCGGTGGGAGCGACGTTCACGAAGCGCGGGAGATCGAGGAAACGCGCCCGACGGAGCTCGTCGAGCCGCAGGCGATGGGCCACGTCCGCCGGCGATCCCCCCTCGTCCAGCGCGGGATCCGGGAGGAGCGTGGTCAGCACGAACACGACGAGGCTCACCCCGAAGAGCGTGGGGATCGCCCATATCGCGCGCCGCAGGGCGTAGGCGAACATAACGGTCGAACTATACAGAACGTTTGGCCGTGCTAAGAGCCGCGTCGCTCCATGATCTCCTTCTCGAACGTCTGCAAGCAGTACGGTGGCCAGGTCCTCTTCATCGACGCCTCCTTCTTCGTGGGTCCCGGCGAAAAGGTCGGGCTCGTCGGCCCGAACGGATCGGGAAAGAGCTCGATTTTCCGCCTCATCACGGAGGAGGAGCACCCGGACGACGGGATCGTCGACCGCCCCAAGCGCATGACGCTCGGGTATTTCCGGCAGGACGTGGGTGACCTCAAGGGTCGCAGCGTCCTCGCGGAGACCCTCGCCGGCGCCGGTGAAGCGGGAGCATTGGGCGAGGAGCTGAAGGTCCTCGAGCACAAGATGAGCGACCACGAGGCGCCCGACTTCGCCGAGGTCGTCGATCGCTTCAGCGAGGCGCAGGCCCGCTTTCAGGAGCTCGGCGGCTACGACCTCGAGGCACGCGCGCACGCGATCCTTGCCGGCCTGGGCTTCTCGCCCGAGCAGGTCGCAGGCGACGTCGGCGCGCTCTCCGGCGGATGGAAGATGCGCGTCGCCCTCGCGCAGATCCTCCTCGCGCAGCCCGACGCGCTGCTCCTCGACGAGCCGACCAACTATCTCGACATCGAGTCGATCATCTGGCTCGAGCAGTTCCTCCGCGACTATCGCGGCGCGGTCCTCATGACCTGCCACGACAAGGACGTGATGAACCGCGTCGTGAAGAAGATCGTCGAGATCGACGGCGGCGAGGTGAAGAGCTACTCGGGCGACTACGACTTCTACGAGGCCCAGCGCGCGATCGCCGCGAAGCAGGCCGAGGCGCAGTACGAACGCCAGCAGGCGATGCTCGCGAAGGAGCAGGCCTTCATCGATCGCTTCAAGGCGCGCGCGAGCCACGCCGCGCAGGTGCAGAGCCGCGTGAAGAAGCTCGAGAAGATCGAGAAGATCGAGCCGCCGCGCCGCATCATCGAGAAGACCTTCGATTTCAAGAAGGCGCAGCGGAGCGGCGACGACGTCATCAACGTCGACAAGGTCGCGAAGCAGTACGGCGCGCGCAAGGTGCACGACGGTACGAGCCTCTTGATCCGCCGCAACGAGCGCTGGGCCGTCATGGGCGAGAACGGCTCCGGCAAGACGACGCTCCTCAAGATGATGGCCGGCGCGCTGACCCCCGACGCCGGCAAGGTCGCCGTCGGTGCGTCCGTCACGATGGGCTACTTCGCGCAGCACCAGATGGAGCAGCTCAGCGGCGACCGCACGGTCATCGAGGAGCTCGTCGCGCACTCACCCACCACGAACCTCGGCACGCTCCGCAGCCTCGCCGGCGCATTCGGGTTCCACGGCGACGATCACGACAAGCCGATCCGCATCCTCTCCGGAGGAGAGAAGGCGCGGCTCGCGCTCGCGAAGATCCTGTTCGATGCCCCGAACCTGCTGGTCCTCGACGAGCCGACGAACCATCTCGATCTCGTGACCAAGCGCGCACTCGTCAAGGCGCTCGCCGAGTACGAGGGCACGATCGTGTTCGTCTCCCACGATCGCGCGTTCTTGCGCGCGATCGCGACGCGCATCCTCGAGCTCTCGAAGGACGGCAAGACGCACGTCTACGGCGGCTCGTACGACGAGTACGTCTCTGCCACGGGCCGTGAGGCCCCCGGCATGCGACAGGCCGCGAACTAGCTCAAGCGGCCGCGAGGTAGCGCCGGATGCGGCTCACGAGCTGCTCCGGTGCGAACGGCTTCGCGAAGAAGTCGTCGCAGCCCGCGTGCGCCGCTCGCGTGCGGTGCTCCGCTGCGCAGTGGCCGGTCACCGCCATCACGCGGATCCGCTTCGTGCGCGGGTTCGTCTTGATGCGCCGGATCGCGTCCCAGCCGTCCATCACGGGCATGGCGAGGTCCATGACGACGAAGTCCGGCGCGATGAGCGACGCCATGTCGACGGCATCGAGACCGTTCGCGGCTTCCGCGACGTCGAAGCCCGCGACGCGGAGAGTCTGTACGTACAGCGCTCGTGTGTCGTCGTAGTCGTCGACCACGAGGACGAGAGGAACGCGCCTGCCTTTGCTGGGTTTGCTTTCCACGCGCATAAGGATGACGCGCGAAATCCAGGCCGCCAATGCGGTGTTCGATCGCGCACACGACGTCGCGGACGAAGCGCGCTATAGCGGAGCTGCGCCGCGCCGGACCTCCTGCCATGGGTTATTGGAGCTACTACCTCCTCTCGATCTGCCTCGCCTATGCGCTGCACAACCCTGCAGCCGCCGGCCTCGCGTTGGCGTTCTGGCTATGTCGCGGCTTCTTGCCCGATCCCGTGGTGCTGCTCCGCACGTGGGGCCGGATCTCGAAGCTGCGCGCCGAGATCGAGCTGAATCCGAGCAACATGCTCGCGACGCGCGATCTCGCCCGGCTCTACCTCGAACACAAACGGCCGAAGAAGGCGATCGCGCTCATCGAGCAGACGCGCGAGCGCATGGCGAAGTCGACGCGCCATCCGCAGGGATCGCTCGACGACGCCGAGCTCCTCTTCCAGCTCGGCATCGCGCGCATGAAGTCCGGTCAGACCGAGGCCGCGCTCGTGCCGCTCGTCGCAGCGTTCGGGATTGAGCCGGAGGTGGTGGGGGGCGATGATTATGTGGTCTGCGCGGAGGGGCTTTCGAAGCTCG
>JAQBQJ010000175.1 GCA_028287065.1 Labilithrix sp.
TGCACGGGCACGCGGATGGTGCGTCCCTGATCGGCGATCGCGCGCGAGATCGACTGACGAACCCACCACGTCGCGTACGTCGAGAACTTGTAGCCGCGCTTGTAGTCGAACTTGTCGACCGCGCGCATGAGGCCGATGTTGCCTTCCTGGATCAGGTCGAGCAGCTGCAGGCCGCGATTCACGTGCTTTTTGGCGAGCGAAACGACGAGGCGGAGGTTTGCCTCGACGAGCGCCGACTTCGCCCGATCGGCGAGGCGCCGGCCCTCGGCGATCGTCTGGAGCGTGCCGTGCGTCAGCTTCTTCGCCGCCGGCATCTCGCGCTGGATGATGCGAAGCTTCTTCTCGATCCGATCGATGACGCTGCGGTCGAGGCGGAGCTCTTCGAGCATCTGCACGATCGCATCGCGCGCGAGCTCGGCCTTCGTCTTGCGCGTGCTCTTCTTCTTCGCGTCCTTGGACGCGGCGGCCTTCGCCTCGGCCTGCTTGATCTGCTTCGCGCCGTGAAGCTCCTTGAGCGGACGCTCGAGGAGCCGGCCGATGCGCAGCATCGTGGCTTCGTCGAAGGCATCCTCGTCGTCGACGTTTCGAACGACGTCGCGCACCTTCAGCCGTCCCTTGTAGAGAAGGTGACTGATGTGGTCGAGCTCCGCTGCCGCGAACGCCGAGTCGACGATCGCGCCGATGATGCGCCGCTCGCCTTCCTCGATGCGCCGGGCCAGCTCGACTTCGCCTTCGCGAGTGAGCAGGGACACCTGCGCCATCTTGCGGAAATACATGTCGACCGCTTCTTCGGCCTCGGCCGGCGGCGTCATGTTCGCGATCGGAGCCTTCGAAAGGCCCGAGGGGCGTACGGGTGTAGTGGTGGGGGCTGCGGACTTCTTCAAGGCAATCGCTCCAGCAAAAACTTCCTTAAGCACGTTTGACGAACGCACCCGATCTCTGCAGTCCGAAAACTTCCGAAGGTCCTCTCGCAGGGCGCTCTCTTCGTCTGAGAGTCGCGAGAGAGCAGTCGCGCTCGTCCGAGTCAACTTGCCAGTCAGTAAGGCACGCCGAATCGCCCGAATTTGGCTGCCGTCAAAAGTGTGGCACGTCCAGGGCGGACGGGCCAAAGTCGGAGACCGCCCCACATGAAGGCGGCTCCCGGGTGCGGCAGTTCGCCGCTCCCGATCCGTGAAGATGCGTGGGTTTAACTCGCGATCGCGCGGAGATCGAGCTCAGCCGCTATCTCCTGAGGCGGGCGGCCAGCGGCAGTGCGCGCTGCAGCCGCGCCAGGTACTCGCGCCGAGGGATCTCGATGCAGCCGAGCGACTCGAGGTGCGGGTTCTGCACCTGCACGTCGAACAGGACGAAGCCGGACGCGCGCAGCTTCTCCGCAAGCGTCGCGAACGCGATCTTCGAAGCGTCCGTGCGGAGATGGAACATCGACTCGCCCGCGAACATGCCGCCGATCGCGATGCCGTAGATGCCGCCGACGAGCGCGCGCTCCGAGCTGCCGGGCAATCGCTCCCAGACCTCGACGCTGTGCGTCCATCCGAGCTCGTGGAGCTTCACGTAACCGGCAACGAGCTGCGGGATGATCCACGTGCTCTTCGCGCGCGTCTCGCCGCACAGGCGCATCACCTGCGGGAAGTCTTCGTCGACCGTGATCTCGTAGGGATGCTTGCGCAGCGTGCGCCGGAGGCTCCGCGACCAGTGCGGCTCTTCCTCGAGCGGAAAGATGGTGCGCGGCTCCGGTGAGAACCACAGGACGAGCGGCTCGCCCTGCTCGTTCGCATCGCCGTGCGGCCACGGGAAGATCCCGTTCCGATACGCGGTGAGGATCGTGCCGGGACTGAAGTCGCAGCCCATCGCGAGCACCTCGGGCGCGCGCGGTCGTCCCGGATCGGGGAACCTCACGCGCGATGGTGCGGGCTCGATGGGCGGGTAGGGCGGCGCGAGACCCACGACGTGGATCCTAGCGCGCGTGTGGCCGCGTGGGTCAGGGTCTGAACGTGTTGTCCTCGTCGCCGGTGACGGTGACGAAGCCCGACTGATCGAAGTGCGCGAGGATGTCCGTGTACTTCACGGGCGCCTCGATCTTGATGAGATCGCGGACGAGGCTCATCGTGTTGTTCGGCAGCGAGTCCCAGTTCGGCGGCATGGAGTTCGTGAGGATCTCCATGAACTTCGTTCCGGTCGGATCGCTCGGGTTCAGCAGCGCACGAGTCTGCGCGAGCGTTCCGTCGACGTACGCGAACGTGTCGCAGCCGTTCATGTAAACGAGCTGGTATTTGCCGGGCTTGAACCGGCCCATCTTCGCCAGGGCGCGGACGTTCTGACCGAGACCCGCGTGCCCGTTGTAGACGATGACGTCGGCGTCGCCGGAGAGCGCGTTGTAGCGCTGCTCGAACGCGGCGCCGCCCTCGCGGACGTTGTCGACGAGGAAGCTCGTGAGCTTCACCTTCTTGCCGTTCGGGAGCGTGCTCTCGATCGTGACGTCGGGGTTCGCGATGCCGGGGCTGTCGGGCGTGTTCGCGGGCGTGACGCGCGCGTTCGGCAGCTCGTGCCGCATCGTGCTCACGAAGTGGCCGTGGCTCCAGATGCCGCGGTCCGCGGTGGTGGTCGCGCCGTCTTCGACCTTGCCGAAGATCGCGACGACGCTGAGCGTGTCGTCGGACCAGATCTTGTCGTACTCGGGATACGTGTTGGTCGTGTTCTCGGGGCTGACCTTCACGGTCGCGCGCGCCTTGATCACGTCCTCGGCCGCGAGCGTGCAGCCGGCCTGCTCGGGGCGGTAGTAGTACCAGTAGATGCCCGTCTCGTTGTCGTGCGCGAACGGGTCGGTGCACGACGTCGTGCCGTATTTCGTGAAGAACGCCTCCTGGCCGGCGTAGTCGGCGCGCTTCGGCAGCACGAGCGTGTAGCTGCGCGCGACGCGCGACGACTTCGCGATCGAGACGGGGAGCTTCGCGTGGTAGCGGACGCGTGTGAGGTCGCCTTGCGCTTCGGTGCGCACGTTGGTGATCGCGAGCTTGTCGAGGCGCCCGACTCCGGTCTTGCCGTTGAGCTGCCCGATCGTGAAGAGCATCTGATCTTTGATCGTCTGCTGCGCATCGCCGCCGGCCATCGTCACTTCGCCGTCGAACTCGAAATCGAGGAGGTTGGCGGACGCGCTCGTGTACGCGTCCTCGCCGTCCGCGGAGTCGTCGCCGGCGGTGGGCGCCGCGCACCCGTACGCGAGAGCAGGAACGAGAGCGGCGGCGGAGAGAAGGAGATGACGGAAGCGCATCCGCACGGTGTAGCGCCGATTGGCCTACCTGCAACCACATTTGGCGACATAAGAAAACTCGGGTTTTGCCAGGGTCTCCGAAGTCGATTAGCAAGCTAACGATGTCGCGGGTGGGGCTCTCGCGGGGGATTTTGCTCCTCTCGTTCGTGGGTTGTGGGGCGAGCCCCGGCCCCGCGCGCGAGCCCGCCGCGCCGCCGACCCGTCCCGCCGTTCGAGCGACGGGATCCGTGCGCTGCCCGAGCGTCGTCGACGCGCGCGATCTGCTCGCGCGCCACGCGCGCGCGTACGGATCGCCGGATGCGGTCGCCGCATCGCTTCCGCTCACGATCGCAGGCTCGATCTCGCTCGACGGGCGCGCCGGCAAAGCGGAGATCGTCGTCGCCCCGGACGCGACACGCCTCCAGATCGCGATCGCAGGCCTCTTGTCCGCCGACGGTGTCGATGCCCACGGCCCATGGACACTCGACGGGGCGAGCAGCGGCATCGTCGAGCGGCCGTCCGCCGCCGAGGCCGTCGGTCCGGCCTTCGACGCGTGGCTCCTCCGTCGCTCCTACACCCATGCGTTCGCTCTGGGCCGTGACAGCGCGAAGTGCCACGACGTCGAAGGGCCGAACGGCGGCGCCCGTGTCGACGTCACGTTCGCGCTGCCCGAGCTCGGTTCGCCGGTGCTCGCCTTCGACCTCGAGACGGGCGCGCTGCTCTCGGCCTCGCACCACGCCGCCGACGGCGCGATCGTGCTCGTCACCTACGAGGCGTGGTTCGACGCCGATCACGGCGTTCGCTGGCCGCGGAGGACCACGACGCATCCGCAGTCCGGAAACGTCTCGACGCAGGAGTACGTCGCGATCGCGCACGGGCTCGAATGCAATCGCTTCGATGCCACCGGCGTGGCGATCCCCGAGCGGGGCGCAGCATGCGAGGCGCCGCCGCCGGATCGCTTCGCCTTGCGTTGGCCCGCTGGCGAGCGCCCGCTCGTGCGGATCCCGCTCCTCTACGTCGGCGGTGAGCTCATCGTCCACGCGAAGATCGGTGGACGCGACGCGCTCGCGTTCCTCGACTCCGGCGCGAGCGCGACGGCGCTCGACGCGAGGACGCCCGCCGCCGCGGAGTTCCGGCCTTCCCTCGAGCTCGACGGCAGCGGAGCGACCCAGCGTGTACGCGTCGGCTTCGGCGAGCTCACGGCCGTCGACGTCGGCGACCTGCACGCCGAGCACCTCCCGACGGTCAGCGTGCCCATTCCCGGCCTCGACCTCTTCGGCGACAAGAAGCCGGACGTCATCCTCGGCTACGCATTCTTCGCACGCACCGTGATTCGTGTAGATTACAAGCGATCGCAGGTCGTCTTCGGAACGACCACGGACGGCATGTTCGCGAAGGGTACCGAGCCGCGGGCCGTCGCGCTGCGCGTGCTGAAGAGCAAGATCGTCGTCGAAGGATCCGTCGACGGCGCCGCGGCGTCGTTCGTCGTCGACACCGGCAACGGCGGCGGCCTCGACCTCTACAAGCGCTGGGCGACGGCGCACGGCTTTCCCGGAGCTCGCAACGGCGTCACGCTGAAGGGACACTTCGGCGTCGGCGCTGCGGAGACATCGTCGACGTTCTATCGCCTCACGAAGGGGACGCTCGGGCCCATCTCGTTCGACGGACAGCTCACGAACGTCAGCGACCCGCCGGGGGCCGGAGTGCTGGCCGGCCTCGCAGGGAACGACGTGCTCGCGCGCTGCGACGCCGTCGTGTTCGACGTCGCCCATCGCAAGCTGTGGCTCGAAGGCACGTGTGAAAGGCCCGTTCCCGAGCGCCGCGCGGGATGGCGCTTCGAGAAGAAGCCGGATCCGAGCGTCCCCGATCGGCCGTGGGTGATCGGCGCCCTCTGGCCAGGCGGCGCCGCCGAACGAGCTGGCCTGCAGCTCGGCGACCGCGTGCTCGAGGTCGGCGGCAAGCCTGCCACCAACGACGTCGCGTCGCTCTGGGCACTCGAGGAGCAGCCGGTCGGCACGAAGCTGCCCGTCGTCGTCACGCACGAAGGCGCACCGAAACAGCGCGTACGTTTGGTCCTCGAGCTCCGAGCGCCCCCACCCACGTCGCCGCCCTGACCGCCGCTCTATCGGATACGGTGGAGACGATGCGTCGTGTCGTCCGAGCCGTCGTGTGCGGTGCCTTCGCCATCGCAGTCACGTCGGCGTGCTCGCTGGCGACGTCGTTGAACGGCCTGAGCACTGGCGACACGATCGTGATCGACGGCGGCGGCGACGCGGCCCCGGGCGCCGATGCGCAGTCCGGCCCCGACGCCGGGTCCTTCTCGTGCGCGGTCGCTGCTTCGACCGTCACGTTCTGCGCCGACCTCGAGGACGGCAAGCTGCCGATCGGCATGAACGTGGATGCGACCGGGGGAGGAACCGTGACGGTCGCACCCGGCGGACGATCGTCGCCGAATGCGCTGACCTTCATGGTTCCGGAGACGATTCCCGACGGTTCGTCGGCCCTCAACCTGCAGATGGCCGCCGGGTTGAAGGACGTGGTCGTCGAGCTCGACCTCCGCGTCGAGAGCTACGGAGAGCCCTCGTTCGACATCGTCGATATGGAGAGTGGTACGCCGCAGGTCGGGTTCCAGATCGAGAGCGACAAATCGGTCTCGTGGGACGAGGACATCCTCATGGGCCAGAGCATCATCACGCCCGTGGGCGCTTCGCTCGGCGACGATTGGAGGCACGTACGGCTCGAGATCCACGTCGCCGGCGCGAGCGCGAACGCGAATTTGTTCCTCGACGGCACGCTCGCCGGCTCACACGTGTTCGAGGCAAAAGCTTTCACCACCGCGGCGCCGACGCTCAATCTCGGCGACAGCTCCTACGGATCCGGCGTCCGCGCCTGGAAGGTCCGCGTCGACAACTTCACCGTCGACGCACGCTGATCCGCGCGCGATCACAGAGCTCACGACCAAGCTCGACTGACGCGCTGATGCGTCAGTCGATCTTGATCGAGTAGACGAAGCTCGGCTTCGGCGAGCGGAGCACGCGCTCGGTGATCACGTCGTGGACCTTCTTCTTGTCGCCGGTCACGTCCACGAACTCCTTCACGAGCTTCTCGGCGCGGGCCTTGTCGCCCTTGCCCTTGATCTGCGCGACCTCGGTCATGAGCGTCTTCACGGCCGCCGGGAACTTCGGCAGCGCGATCGAGAAGCAGCCCTTGTCCTTGCCGTTCGCGGCGGTCTCTTCCGGCTTCCAGGCGACGGCGCCGTTCTTCATCAGCCAGCCGAGCTGGATGGCGGCGAGCTGGCTGTAGTTCCGCGGGTGCTTGTCCTCGTCGTACATGCCGCGCGAGATGTGGCCGAAGCCCCACACGATGTCGCGGACGTGCGCCTTCTCGGCGTCTTCGTTCGTGATCTGCTTCTTCTCGACGAGCCAGTCCGTGAAGAAGAGGGCGGCGGTCTGCGCCTTCAGCTCTTCGAGCGTGCTCGCGAGCGGGCCGCCGAAGGCCTCGCGATCGATCTTGCCGTTCGCCTTGTACTGATGCGCGGGTCCCAGGTTGTGCGCGGCCTCGTGGAGCACGGTGCTCATGAGCTGCGGCTCGCGATCGGTCGTGTACTTCGCCATCGAGTCCTTGCAGAAGAGCGACTCCGTCGTCCCCTTCAGCGCCTCGATGCTGTCCGGATCGGAGTAGAAGTTCGTCATCGCGACGGTCCGGCCGCGGCCTTCGTTCGCGACGGGCCCGAAGTTCGGCAGCGACTGACCGATCGTCGCGCCCGACGGCGGACGCGAGTCACCGGCGTTCAGCGCGATGTCGACGAAGTCCGGCAGCTTGAAGCTGACCTCGCGCGCCTTGTACGGAGGCCCGGCGAGATCGGCGAGCGCCTTCTCCATCTGCGTCTTCAGCGGGTCGAGCGTGCTCTGCCACTTCAGCGAGCCCTGATTGATGAGGCCGAAGCTGACGTGATAGAGCGCCTTCGTGCTGCAAGGCTCGCGGTACACCTCGTCGGCCGCGATGCGCAGGTAGTACTTCGAGTTCTTCGCATCCATTTTTGCCCACGCCTCGTCGGCGGGCCACCACTTGTCGTCCGTGAACGCCTTTGCGCTCGCGAGCAGATACGCCTTCAGCGCAGGCTCGGTCGCGCCGAGCGCGGTGGCCGCGGAGCGGAGCTCGTTGCTGATCGCCTCGACGTCCGCCTTGAACGCGTCGTGGTACGGCACGGCCTTGAACGCGTCCGGCTTGTCGCCGTCCTGCGCCACGACCGTGAACGGGTCCATGAGCGTCTTCTCCTTGTTGTCCTTCTTCGTGAGATCCTCGCAGAACTTCGGCTTGTCGAGGAGCGACGCGGGGTAGAGGCCGGAGAGCTTGCCCTTCGGCGCGTCGGCGATCGCGCTGCATGCCGGATCGCTCTGCGTCTGCGGCGCCTCGCACTTCGGACCCTGGTTCCGGAAGAACATCGACTTGCTCGCCGGGTCGTCGGCAGCGACCTTCGCACGCAGATCGAGCGTGCCCTCCTGACGCGCGTAGAGCCTCTCGATCAGCTCCGCGGCGCGCGTGACGTGAGACGCGAAGCGCTTCTCTTCGGCCGTCGCCGTGCTGAGATCGGTGGCGACGAGCGTGACGCGTCCTTGCGCGAGCTCCTTGCGAACCGCGTCGCGACGTGCGCGCTCCTTCGCATCGAGCGACGCTGCCGGCGCCGCGTCCTTCGCGCGCTTCACGACGTTCTCGATCGCGTCCTGCGCGTTCGCCGTGAACGCCCCGGCGCTCACGTACTGGTCGAGCGTCGTGCCCGGCACGAGACCCCAGTAGGAAGCGAGCTCGTCGGCATCGAGCACGCCGTCCTTGTTCTTGTCCTGCGACCAGAAGATCGGCAGCGCGAGCTCCGCGGCCACGCGATTGAAGTCCGCGCGCGTGACGCCATCGAGCTTCATCGAGGTGCGCCGCATGCCCGTCGGCGGCGGCGTGACGGCAGCCGTCGCCGGCGGCGGTGCGACCGCGGGCGCCACGGGAACGGCCGGCTCGGGCTTGTTCTCGCATGCCGTTCCGGCAAGGCCGAGCGCGCCGAGGGCGAGCGCGGAAACAGAGGAGAGGGCCAAACGGCGGGCGGTCATTTTCATGGCGCCGGGGTTTTCGCGCGAGGCCGCGCCTACGTCAACTGGTAGGCTCCGGCGCGAGGCCCACTGCCCCAAATGCGCTCTAGAGCCCGATTCCGCCTCCCTGTCGACCCCGAGGTCCGCGAACGACTCGACCGTCTCGAGATCCCCTTCAACGAGTACGGCGTCGATCCGTACGGCATCTCGAAGCACTACCTCGGCCCGTCGTTCACGGCCCTGAAGTTCTTCTTCAAGCACTACTTCTCCGTCGAGTCGCACGGCATCGAGAACGTGCCTGCGCACGGGCGCGTGATGCTCGTCGGGAATCACTCCGGCGGGGTCGCGCTCGACGGCGCGATGACGCATGCGTCCATGTTCTTCGAGATGAACCCGCCGCGGCTCGCGCAGGGCATGGCCGAGAAGTTCCTGAACAAGGTGCCGTTCGCGTCGCAGATCACGAACCGCTGCGGTCATCTGACCGGTCTGCCGGAGCACGCCGAGCGCCTGCTCGCGGACGAGCGCATGCTCATGGTCTTTCCCGAGGGCGCACGCGGCACCGCGAAGCTCTTCAAGGAGCGCTATTCGCTCGTGCACTTCGGCACCGGCTTCGTTCGTCTCGCGATGAAGATGAAGACGCCGATCGTGCCCTTCGCGTTCCTCGGCGGCGGCGAGGCGATCCCGACCATCTCGAACGCGGTCTCGATCGGCAAGCTGATCGGCGTCCCGTACATCCCCGTGACGCCGTGGCTGTTCGCCGTGCCGCTGCCCGCGAAGCTCGAGGTCTACTACTCGCCGCCGATGGTCTTCGAGGGCACCGGTTCGGAGGAAGACGAAGTGGTCTACGGGTACGTCGAGCAGGTGAAGGAACGGATCGCCGGCCTCATCGACGCCGGTCGTCGCCGTCGTCGCGGCGAGCCCGTGCGCGACCCACTGAAGGCAGGCGCAGCATGAAGGTCCTCGTTCCCGGCATCGGCGGACGGCTCGGAAAGATGCTCGCGCAGCGTCTCATCGAGCTCGGCCACGACGTCATCGGCATCGATCGCCGTCCTTTCCGCGACGCACCCGCCGGCGTCGAGATGCACGAGGTCGACATCCGCAAGCGCGCTGCGGAGGACGTATTCCGCCGCGTGCGCCCGCAGGCCGTGCTCCACATGGCGACGGTCACGCATCTCGTCGTGCAGAGCGAAGATCGCTACCGCATCAACCTCGGCGGTACGCGCGCGGTCTTCGAGCACTCGCACACGTACGGCGTCGAGCACGTCGTGTTCGTCGGTCGCCACACGTACTACGGAGCCGCCGCGGACTCGCCGCTGTTCCACAACGAGGACGAGCCGCCGATGGGGCTCGCATCGTTCCCGGAGCTCGCCGATCTCGTCGCCGCCGACCTCTACGCGGGCTCTGCGCTCTGGCGGTATCCGAGCTTCGTCACGTCCGTGCTGCGCATGGTCTACACGCTCGGACCCACCGGGCACGGTACGCTCGCGACATTCCTCCGCGGCCGGCGCGTGCCCACGTTGCTCGGCTTCGATCCGCTGTTCCAGTTCATGCACGAGCAGGACGTCATCAACGCGCTGTGCACGACGCTCGACAAGAGGCCGCGCGGCGTCTTCAACGTGTCGGGTCCGCAGCCCGTGCCGCTGTCGATGGTCATCCGCGAGACGGGACGCTCGAACGTTCCGATCCCGGAGATGATCTTCTCGATGATGCTCGGTCGGCTCGGCCTGCCGAAGCTGCCGGCGGGCGCCCTCGAGCACATCAAGTATCCCGTCACCGTCGACGGCAGCGCCTTCAAGAAGGCGACCGGCTTCGTCCACGCGATCGACGAGAAGGGCGCGATGCGCGCCTACCGCGAAGCGTTTCCGCGCCCGATCCGCTGACGGCTGGTCGTCGTACAAAGTAGAGGAGGGAGCCTTCGCCCGGCCTCGCCCTGGACCGAGCGCCTCCGCCCTCGATCCGAGGGGCGTAGACCGCAGACAGGTGGCCGCAAAACGCACACCAGCCGCACCGTCGGTATGGATCGTTCGACCCCCAGATATCCATGGGTCCCGTTAAACCTCGGTGAAAATCGTCGTAAACGGGGCGAGGGCTGGATGGCTCGGGGGATGCATTCCCTCCCGCCGTGCTGCCGTTCTCGAAACGCCCTCCGCCCCCCGAAGAGTACTTCCTCCGCTCCGGAGACTTCGAGGCCGTGCGTCCCGATCGCCAGGATGCGTACGCCCAGCCGATCCCCTCGGCGCCGCGCGCGCCGGTGTTCGCACGCCAGGCGGCGCAGACGCCCTACGGTTTCTCGCAGAGCCACCAGAGCCAGTTCAGCCAGTACAACGATCTCTCGGCGCCTCCGCCTCCGCACTCGCTCGCGCCTGTCGCGATGGGCGGTCCCGACTCGACCGCGCGTAACTTCGCGCACACCGCCTCGCCCCACACGAACAGCGTCATCCTCCGCGAGAAGCCGAGCCTGAAGTGGGGCGTCATGATCGCGCTCACCGGCGCGCTCCTCGGTGGTGTGCTCGGTCTCGGCATGGATGCGCGACGCCAGTCGCAGCGTGCGGCCGCCGCCGCCGATGCACGTGACAACGCTCCGCCGGCCGCCGTCGCGGCCGCGCTCCCGAACGCCGTGGCGGCTCCCCGTCCGGCGGCGGCTCCGGTCGCCCCCCCCGCGCCGATCGCGCCGACGCTCGCCGGCAACGGCGTGATCGCTCCGGCCGCGCCCGTCGTCCTCGCGGCGGCTGCGCCCGTCGTCATCGCGCCCGCGAAGAGCGAGCCCGCGCCGAAGGCTCACGCGAAGGCTCCCGCACCGCGTCCGCACAGCTTCGTCGCCGCGAAGGTCGTCACGCCTCCGAAGGCGGAGAAGGCCGAGAAGCCCGAGCCGGCGCCCGCGCCCGAGAAGACGGCGAAGGTCGAGAAGGCGGAGAAGGCGGAGAAGGCCGAGAAGACGTCCAAGAAGGACGCGAACACGAGCGACGCGATGAAGATCCTCGAGGCCGCGAACAAGGACACGACGAACACGCTCTGAGCGTTCGTCCGGTCAGCGCGCGCCGATCTCCACGCTGTAGCTGACGTAGCCGACCTGCTCGGGTACGGGCAGCGGCACGCCGAGCGGCGCGAACGGCGCTGGCGCCTGGTTCTCGACGACGACGTAGTACGTGCCCGGCGCGAGCGGAAAGCGCAGGTTCGCCTCGCCGATCCCGAGCATTCCCTGCGCGATGAGCGTGCCGGGGGGACCGGCGATCGGCTGCGCGCCCTCGTACGCACGACGCCATGCTTCGCCGACGGAGCGCTCGACGACGGCGTACACGAGCGGAGCGCCGTCGACCTTCGCGTGGAAGAAGAGCGCGGCGTCGTTGTCGGTGACGGCGAACGGACCGAGGTAATCGCGTGACTGCCCGTGCACCTCGGTGAGATCGCTGCCGAGCACGACGTGATCGCTGCCGGTGGTGAACTGGCGCGGAGGCTTCTGAGGCGGCTCGAGATGTCCGAGCGAGAAGTCGTCGCCGTCGTCCTGACGAACGACCGTGAAGCCCTTGCCGATCTCTCCGGCGACGAGGCCGTTGCCGATCGCGGTCGCGACGTCGCCGACCGGCGTGCGGGTCGCTAGGTTCACGACCGGGTTCTCGACGCCGACGATGCGGAGGTCCGGCGGAGAGACGAAGCGACTGAACTTGCCCCACACGTACGTCGCGTCGGACTCGAGACGGAAGTCGGGCAGGTACTCGACCGTCATGCCGACGTAGAAGCCGACGCGCCGCGCGACCGGCAGCGTCGCGTAGCCGGTGCCCGACGCGCTCATCACGATCGCCTTGCGCGTGTCGTCGACCTGAACGAAGCACTGGTTCGGGAAGAAGCGACCGACACTCGCGTTCCCGAGCTGCGTGAGCTTCAGCGGCACGCCGCGCTTCAGCATCTCCGGGCACATCTTCGACGCGCCGAAGTTCGAGAACAGCCACCACCGCAGCTCGGGGCTCGCGTTCACCGCCGAACGCACGCACGGGCATCCCGCGCCCATGAACGCGAGCGCGAGCACCATCGTCGCAAGGAACGCGCGTCGCATCGGCGACGCGACATTAACACGTCGAGTGCGGGTCAGCGAGGCGGCGTGGTCGGTGCGCACGTCGAGACGCCGGCGCCGACGATGCGGAAGCCGCCGACGTCGTTCTTCGCCGTCGAGAGACTGCCGTTCGTGCTCGTCTGCTTGCGCGTGACGGTGGACGGCTGGAGGCCTTGCGACGTGTAGAACCAGAAGTCGCCTCCCCAGAACGAGAACGCCCAGGCGTTGCCGGTGTTGACGCCGTTCAGGCTCGCATCGCCGCTCGTCGCGCCCGTCGCCTTGTCGATCTCCGCGAGCGTCGCGTACGGCTGCGTCGTGAAGAAGCCGTAGAGATGGCCGTCACCGGTGCCCGTGAGCTCGGCGCCTTGGCCCTGCAGCGACCCCGAGAAGTCGCCGAGCTTCGTGAGCTTCATCGTCGTGAGGTCGATCTTGCCGAGGCCCTTGCCCCCGTTCGTTCCTTCGATGCCGACGACGTAGAGCGACTCCTCGGTGGAGGTGGCGCTGTTGGTCGCGAACGCCATGCCGAAGCGACCGAACCCGAGCTGGTTCTTCTCGTACGTCGTCGCCTCGCACGACGCGTCCGCGGTGCTCACCTTGAAGAGGCCGCCGTCGGAGAAGTTGACCCACGCGACGCCCGTACGATCGACGGCCATCGAGTTCGGTGTCGCGCCGCCGGACGGACATGCGAGCTCGCCGATCTTCGCGAAGGTGGTCGTGTCCGGCTTGAAGCTGAAGAGCTCGTTCTGATCGGTGACGACGTAGACCAGCTTCGCGGCCTCGCTGCACCCGGACTGATTGCCGGTGCCGCCGTCGTTCGGATTGTTGCCGCCGATCGTGCCGGAGCTGCCGCCGTCGCTGAACCCGCCGTTCCCCGGACCTGTCGGCTTGTCCTCGAACGTTGCCTGCTGGGAAGAGCCGCACGCGATCAAGAAGAGGAGAAGGAGAGGAGCGCCGGTCCGCATGTAGCGATACTTGCAAAGCCCGCGCGCGTTGGCCACGTCCCTGATGGGTTTCGACGATCGGGCGGCTTCGGAATTTCTCCGCTGGTTACGCGGAGGGGACGTCGCGTTCGCACACGTCGTGCGAAGAGGTCGTACCGGTCGCGCTTCCTTCCGTGGGTCGCGACGGCTGGTGGCTCGGCGATCCAGTCCGATCGGGTGACTTATCGCGTCCTCGGGCGTCGTGTAGCCTCGTTTTCGGAGGGTGGCCGCAAATGCGTAAGGGGA
>JAQBQJ010000193.1 GCA_028287065.1 Labilithrix sp.
CGCCTCGGCGTGCGCGGGATCGCTCTCGAGCACTTCCTTGTACTTTGCAAATGCTTCGGGCTTCTTGCCCTTGCCGGCGAGCATCTGCGCGGCGTCGAGGACGCCCTGCATCTTCTCCGGCGACATCTGCGGGCCACGGCGATACGGGCTCTCCTGCTCGGCGAGGTCGGGACGCTCGACGGTGGGAGGCGGATTCGAGATCTTGGACGGAACGAGGCTCGGGCGCTTGCTGCCGCCCGATGCGCTCACGTTGCTCGCGCCGCTCATGCTGCTCGCGCCGCTCATGCTGACGTCGTCGGAGCCGAGGCCGGTGCCCGTGGGCTTGTCTTCGGCGCCGTCGGGGATGCTCGCGTTCGAGGCGAGCTCGAGACGTCCGCCCTCGCCGCTGCCGCCGCCGCCTGGCGAGATCGATCCGCCGGACGCGACGAGCGCGCCGCGGACCTCGGTCGACATCGCGCCGCCGGGGTTCGAGGCGAGGTACGCGTTGTAGCGCGTGTTGAGATCGTTCTCCTGACCGAGCGAGCGCGCGTAGTGCGCGTAGAGCTGGATGCCACGGTCGTTGCCCGGCTCGATGTCGAGCGCGGCGCCCGCATAGGCGAGCCCGTGCTCGCCCTCGTACGTCTCGGCGAGCGCGACGAGCAGCTCGGCGGCGTAGTTGCGCTCCTCGGGAGGCACGGCCTCGCCGGCCTGGATGCGATCGAGGACGCTCGATGCGTATTCCTGCTGGAGCGCCGGATCGGAGCCGTCGACCTCGCGCGCGGAGGCGAGCGCACGCGTGGCGCCCTGGAGATCGCCGGCGAGCTTGCGCGTCGCAGCCTCGTCGCGCATCAGACCGACGCGACGTCCCGGATCCTGCTCGAGCTCGAGCTCGGCGGCGTAGAGCGGGATGGCGTTCTGCCATTCCTGCATCTGCTTGTAGAGCTCACGCGCGTTGTAGATCGCGTACGCGCTCGTAGGGTCGAGCTCGATCGCCTTCTTGTAGTTCTCGATCGCCTTCTTCGGCTGCGAGAGCGGCGCCTCGGACCAGAGGCGACCGAGCTCCTCGTGCATGCCGGCGAGCTCGCCGCGCAGCTCGGGATTCTGCGCAGTGAGAGGAGCGAGCGCCTTCGCGCGGCGATCGAGGAGCGCGACGAGCGCCTTCGTATCGCCCTTGTCGCGATAGAGCTGGGCGAGCCGCTCGGCCGCGACCTGCGCGGTCGGGTCCTTGTCGATCGCCATCATCAGGACGCGTGCCGCCCGATGCGCGTCGCCGAGCGTCGTCGACCACACGTTCGCCGCTTCGGCGAGCCAGTGGGCCGCATACGCGGGGTCGCGGGTCTCGGAGCCGACCCGCTCGAGGAGCATGGCATACGCCTTGGGATCTTGCTCGCCGGCCTGGTGCGCGTAGGCCAGCGACTCCTCGTCGTGCGGATTCTCGACGAGGCGCTGGACGAGCCTGTCGATTTCGGCGCGGTCCATTCGCGCGGAGGCTACCACCTCGTGACGCAACGGAGCAACGGAAGGTACGTGTCAGGCGCGCGGACTTCCGCGGCATTTCGGTTTTGACAGGGGCTTTGCGCAGCGTGCTGGACCCCGCAACTCCCCGCGAGCCGCCCTCGCGCGCTACTCGAAGATGCCGTAGGGGGTCGTCGACGAGGGCGAGGGAGCAGGCGCGGTCGCCGGCCGTCCGTCCGGCGCGGGACGACCGCTCGCCGTTCCTTTCACGGGCTTTCCCGCGGGCGGCGGCTTCGGATGCTTGCCTCCGGCGGTCGCGGCCGTTCCCGCCGGAGGCGGCGTGGCCGGCGCCTTCGGAAGCGAATCGGGCGTGACCGTGGGCGGCTCCGGCGCGGTCGTGCTCGTGCTGCCGCCTGCCGCGGTCGTCGTCGAGGGCGCGCGTTCGGTCGCATCCGTCGCGGTCGCGACGGGCGCGGGTGCGATCGAGGGAGCTGGACCGTGGGACCGCGCGCTCATCATCGCGTACACGCCCCCGGCGGCCGCGAGGAGGATGACGGGCACCGCGATGAAGAGAAGCGGCACCTTCGATCGCGAAAGCGGCTTCGGGAGCGCCATCGGCGGAGGACGCATCGACTCCGGCACGCGGATGCCCGCCGCGTTCGTGATCGACGCGCGCACGCCGCTCGTCTGCGCGCCCTGGGCCTCGAGCGCGGCGAGGAGCTCGCCCGCGAGGATCTCGGCGCTGCCGGGACGGTCCTTCGGATCCTTCGCGAGGGTCCGCATGATCACGTCCTCGAGCTCCCTCGGGATCATCGCCTCGGGCACGGCCTCGTTCGGGCGCTTCGGCGTCGACTTGATGTGCCGCGCCATGACGACGACCGCGTCGTTGTCCGTGAAGGGCGGCCGGCCCGTGAGCATCTGGTAGAGGATGACGGCCAGCGAATAGAGATCGCTGCGCGCATCGAGCGGCTTGCCCTGCGCCTGCTCGGGCGACATGTAACGCGGCGTTCCGAAGACCGTGCCGGCTTGCGTCTCGACGACGCTCATCGGGTTCGGATCGTCGGCGTTGATCATCTTCGCGATGCCGAAGTCGAGGACCTTCACGATCTCGTCGTGGGCCTCGGTGTCGTCGCCGCCGGTCGGCGACGTCGTCGAGCTCGTGAGGACGCGTGCGAAGAAGAGGTTGTCGGGCTTGAGATCGCGATGGATGATCCCCTTCGCGTGCGCTTCGCCGAGCGACCGCAGCGCCTGCCGGCACGAGTCGACGGCGATCGGCGCGGGCAGCCGGCCGACACGCGTGAGGCGCTGGCCGAGGCTCTCGCCTTCGAGGAGCTCCATCGCGAGGTAGAACTCGCCGTTCTCGCTCTCGCCGAAGTCGAACACCGTGACGGTGTTCGGCGACGCGAGGAGGCTGTTCGCGCGCGCCTCGCGCATGAAGCGCGCCTTCGCCGATTCGTCGATCGCGCGATCGCCGCGGAGGATCTTGATCGCCACCTCGCGACCCATCGCGTGCTGCTTCGCGCGATAGACGGTGCCCATCGAGCCCGCGCCGAGCTTCGCGAGGATCGTGTAGCGGCCTTCGAGGGTCCGGCCGACCATCGGATCGTCGCCGATGTCGACGAGATCGCGCGGCCTCACGAGGCCCATCCCGTCGGTCGGGCACACCGTCGGCGCCTGCGCTTCGGGCCATTTTTTACGGCACCGCGGGCAAACCATGGCCCGCGGCTCGGCGGGAACCGTATCGTCCGACTGACGAGCCGCAGAGGGGAGGGACAAGTGCGGGACAATCGTCCCCCGGCGCAGGCTTGGACGCAAGCGATGGCGCGAAAAAGGCGGAAGCCTCTCGTCGCTTCTCTCCGTTTTTCTCCTCTTCTCTCGCCTCCTCTCGCCTCTCGCCATTGTCCTCGGCCCTCGCGATCGAATAAAGCGATCGCATGAGATTCAATTGCTTGCTCTTGCCTTCGACCGCCGTTGCGCTGGTCTTCGCGCTTGTTGCGCCGGCCTCTGCGCAAGGGACGATGACGCCGTCCCAGCCCGCCCAGCCCCCGCCCGCCGGCACGCCCTCGCAGCCGCCGCCGCCTCCGCCCGTTGCTCAGGAAGCAACAGCGCCCGAGGCGGTCGCGCCTGCACAGAGCACCGAGCCGCCGGTCGAGGAGAAGCTCGATGCGCCCAAGGCGCGGACCGGTTTCCAGATCGCCGTCCGCACCGGCGTCGCGGTGCCGCTCGGCAACGTCCAGGAGGGAGGCAAGATGTCGGACGCGTTCGGCGTGCAGGTGCCGCTCGTGGCGGACATCGGCGGCAAGGTCATCCCGAACCTGTTCATCGGCGGCTACCTCGGGATCTCGTTCGGCGGGGTCGGCGATTCGATCAAGGCCCTGTGCGACAATGCGGCCGTCGACTGCACCGCGGTCGGTTTCCGCTTCGGCGTGCAGGCCCAGCTCCACATCCTGCCGGCAGCGAAGCTGAACCCGTGGATCGGCTACGGCATCGGCTACGAGATCGCGGGCGCGAGCGGCTCGAAGAACAACAACAAGCTCACTTCGGCGCTCGGCGGCGTCGAGTTCGCTCACATCATGGCGGGCTTCGATTACCGCATCAACAAGGTGGTCGGCATCGGTCCGTTCGCGGACTTCGCGCTCGGCCAGTACTCGATCGCGAGCGTCGAGACGACCATCGGGGGCAACACGATCAAGACCGACGGCGACATCGCGAAGACGTCGCTGCACGAGTGGCTGCTCGCCGGCGTGAAGGTGACGTTCTTCCCGTGATCGGCTGACCGCTACTTCAGCGGCAGCACGTTGCGCGGATCGCACACGACGCTGACGCTGTCGGCGAGCAGCTGCGCGCCGGCGGGGACCTTCGCGAGATCGACGCCCTCGCGCACGCGACGCACCTCGTAGTGGAGGTGCACGAGCGACGGCGAGCCGGTGTCGCCGACGGCGCCGACCAGATCGCCTTCCTTCATGGCTGCACCGGGCGCGAGGCCGGCGGCAATGGAGTCGAGGTGACCGAAGAGCACGACGTAGTCGCGGAGGCGCCCGCCTTCGCGGAGCGAGTGGCGCGTCACCACGGTCGTGCCGAAGAGGTGACCCGCGTAGAGGACCTCGGCATCTCCTTCTTGGTGCTCGAGGCCGATGTTCTTCACGGGCGTGCCCTTCGCCTGCGGGAGATCGACGCCGCCGTGACCGACGTGCGAGAGCGTGCGGCCGCGACGCTGATTCTCGTCGGGGCGATCGAGATCGTAGCCGCTCACGACGTAGTGACCGTTCGGGAGGCCGGGCGGGATCGGATAGCGGTACGCGTCGTAGTCGCTGGGGCGATCGGGCAGGCGAGGGATCTGCTCGTATTGCGCCCAGCGTCCCGACTTCTCGCGATGCGCGTTCGGGAGCGCGGGCGCGAGGGGACCGTCCTCGGCGCCGCGGGTGAGGTGCACGCACGCGTCGTTGTCGGGGGCCGTGCCCGGCGGACACTCGGTGCGCGCGAGCACGCCGGCGCCACGCACCGAGAGCGCTCCGGGATCGTTCGTGCCGGCGGTCGCGACCCGCAGCGGCGCGAGCGGCCTGCCCGAGCCGAACGCCATGAACGCGGCCGTTGCGCCGCCTGCCCAGAGCCACCTACTCACGAGCCCTCACACGGCAGAGACTACCAGCGTCGACGAGGCATTCCCGCTTCGTGGTATTCAGGAGCCGCCATGCCCTCGATCAAAGAGAATCTCACCGCGCTCTTCGACGCCGAGCGCACCGCGCGCAGCCTCCACGCGGCCCTCGTCGATCAGCCTCGCGACGAGCTCGTGAAGGAGCTCCGCGCCGCGACCAAGGCCGCGCTCGCGACCGACGACGACGAGTCGTCGTTGCGTCTCGCGCGGATGTCGGAGGTGCTCGGCGATCTCGACGGGCCCGAGGTCGTCGATCTCCTGGTCGACATCCTCGGCAGTGAGTCGCCCGAGGCACGCGTCCAGGCCGGCGAGGCGCTCGAGGGGCTCGCGTTCGATCGCTTCAAGGAGGTCGCGCTCGGGATCGAGCGCGCCGTCGATCGTCTGCCGAAGGGCAGCCCTGCGCTCACCGAGCTGCCGTTCCTGCTCGCGGAGGTCGGCGAGCCCGGCTGCGTGAAGCTGCTCGGACGCTTCCTCAAGCATGCCGATGCCGAGGCGGTCGCGGCCGCGATCGAGGCGCTGGCCGAGCTCGGCGATCCCGCGGCGATCCCGCTGCTCGCGCCGCTCGAGAAGGATCCGCGCCAGGTGCAGCTCGAAGAAGAGGACGGAGAAGGCGAGCGCGTCGGTCTCGGCGATCTCGCGTTCGAGGCGCGCGAGATCCTCGAGGAGCTCGCGAAGAACGCGCAAGCGGTGCAGCACGGCGGACCGCGTCCGGGTGGCGGCGCTGGTGGTGGTGGTGGTGGTGGTGGCGGCGGCGGTCACGCGGGCAAGAAGGGCCGATGAAATCGACGCCTGCGCGTTTCCTCGGTCCCGAGGACGCAGCGGTGTTCGAGACGTTCGTCGTCCCTCGGTATCTGTCGCTGTTCGCGGAGCGGCTCATCGACATGATCGTGCCGGGGCAGGACGCGCGCGTCTGCCACCTGCAGTGTCGGACCGGCTATCCGGATCGCTTGCTGCTCGAGCGTCTGCCGAACGCGCACGTGTACGGTTGCGACAACTCCGAGCACGCGATCGAGCTCGCGCGCGCGAAGGCGAAGACCATCCCCCGCTTCGTCTACGACTATCGCGTGATCGAGGGACAGACGACGCCGTTCCCGGCGGGCGCCTTCTCGCACGGCATGACGCTCCATCCGCTCGCGGCGCCGGCCGAGCGAAGACGCATCCTCGAGGAGCTCGCGCGCATCGTGGCGCCGCGCGGCCAGGCGCTGGTCGCGATGCCGCTCCGCGGCTCGTTCGGCGAGATCGCAGATCTGCTGCGCGAGTGTGCACTCAAGAACGAGCTGACGGAGCTGACGAACGCGGTCGAGGCCGCCGTGCAGCTCCGCCCCACCGACGAGCTGTTCAAGCGAGAGCTCGAGTCGGTGGGCTTCGAGTACGTCGACGTCGATGTGCGAACGCGCACGTTGCGTTTCGAGAACGGCCGCCAGCTCTTCGAGGATCCGGCCACGCGCCTGATGCTCCTCCCGGAGTTCCGGGTGAACCTCCACATGCCGGACGATCGCCCGTTCACGTACGTGCGCGAAGCCATCGACAAGTACTGGAGCGACGGAGAGTTCGAGCTGACCGTGAATGTCGGTGTCGTCTCGGGAAGAAGGAAGGCTTGATCCTTCTTTTTCCCCTCTTCAGATCGTCTTGATCAATCCCCCCGGGATGAATCCCGGGGCACGATCGGAGAGACAAGCCCGCAAGGCGGGCTGCAGAGCTCGCCTGTCGCGCTTGTCTCGAGCCCGCCTTGCGGGCTTCGTTCTCGGAGTGCCCCGGGATTCATCCCGGGGATTTTTTGATCATTCAGCCTGATCAATGCCCCCCGATTGGATCACTTACCGGCAGAACCCGTCGATGCACACCAGGGGAGAAGCACAGTTCTTCCCCTGCGTCGGATCGCAATCCGTTCCGAGGTTCGCGTCCGAGCCGCACACCGAGTGCGGGCCCGAGCTCGTCGTCACCGTCTTGCACACGTTGAACTTGTCGGCGCTCTTGCACGCCTCGGTTCCGGCGTCGGCGTCGCACGCGATGTAGCAGCTATGACGCAGGCAGAGGCTGCCCGTCTGGCACTTGTCCTGGACGCCGTCGGTCACGCACGTGAAGACCGGCTGCTGATCGGGCGTGCACCCGCCGTCGACGCAGACGAGGCCCGCAGGGCACGTGGCGCCCGCGCCGCACGAGTCGACGCAGTGCTCCTGAACGCAGGCCTTGCCGGCGCCGCACTGGTTCGCGTTCGTGCATGCGCCCGAGTTGCCGGTGCACACGCCCTTCGCGTCGTCGCACACGTACCCCGTGGGGCACGGCTTGTTTGCATTGCACGAAGGCGTGCATGCACCCTGCACGCACTGCGAGCCGGCGGGGCACTGCGTTGCGTCGGCGCACTGGTCGGCCGGCGCGTAACAGGTGCCGCTCAGGCACTTCGAGCCGGCGGGGGTCGGGCAGTCCTTGTCGCTCTTGCACGCCGACGTTCCGCCGTTGTTGACGGCCTCGCACGTGGGGACGCCGCTCGAGAGCTTGCAGACGAAGCTCGAAGGACAGCCAGTGGTGGAGCAGTCGCCGGCGTGGCACTTGTTGTCAGCGCCGCAGCTCGAGCCGCTCGGGCAATCCGTGGGCTTCGTGCAGACGGTGCCGCCGATCGGGCCCGGCGGAATGCCGTCCGTCAGGTGGCAGCGATGGTTGCTGCCGCACTGGTAGCCGCTCGGGCAGTCGTTGTCGGCGTAGCAGGAGAATCCGTAGCAATCGCTCGAAACGTACGGATCCGGGCAGCTGTAACAGTCGCTGCCGACGCACACGCGATGCGACCGGTCGTCGTCCGAGTAAATCGGGCAGCCACCGAGCGCGGCGGCGCCGAGCCCGAGAAGAACGAAGGAAAATACGTGCTTCATCATCATGGGTGCTGGTTCCTGCGCGGAGACTGCGAGCCGACCCGTCCGAGTGCCGGGACGTCCGGGCCGAGAGGGTAGCAACGGCCATGCCCTACACAAGGCCGGGCACCACCCGTGGAAAACCCGGGAATTCGGGCGCAGGGCCGGGCGGGCGTGGACAGCCGTTCACGCCTGTTGTGGACGTCACGTCGCGGGTGCGACCGTGTTACCCTCGTCTTCTGTAGGCGGCCGACTGCCCGAAGGGCACGCACGAATGGACGTCAGATGTGAGCGCTGCAGCACCGAGTACGAGTTCGACGACGCGCTAGTCAGCGGTCGCGGCACGACGGTGAAGTGCACGAATTGCGGGCACAAGTTCAAGATTCGCCCTCGCTCGGGCGACTTCAGCGAGGACTTCTGGAACGTCCAGACCGGTGACGGGCGGACGCTCGTCTTCACGTCGCTGCGCGAGCTCCAGCGCGCGATCCAGACGAACCTCGTCGATCGCAACGACCTCCTCTCACGAGGCGGCCTGCAGCAGAAGGCGATCGGCCAGATCCCCGAGCTCGCGCCGTTCTTCGACCAGCGCGACCAACGGAAGAGCCTTCCCGTCCCGCCCGCGCCCGTCGCGGTCTCTCCGGCGTCCGCGGGTCAGGTCCGCTCGTCGCGACCGCCGCCTCCGCCGGGTGCGTGGGCCCCGCCGCTCGCGCCGCCGCGCCAGCGGATGAGCACGCGTCCGGATTTCCCGCCGCCGCCGGACAGCCTCGATCACCCGCCGGTCAGCGTTTCGATGGTCGCGTCGATGAAGCGAACGCTCATCGGCACCGGGACCGAAGGCGACGTGTTCGGCGCGCCCGCGCCGCAACCGCAGCCGGCGCAGGCCCGCGTGGCGACGGAGCCGCCGCCGCCGCGCGTGCAGCACGTCGAGAACGACACCGTCGAGCCCGACACGCAACCCTTCACGCGCGAGCGCGCGCACGAGGCGCCGCCCGCGGTCGCCGCGAAACCGCTCAGCCGCACGCAGCCGATCGAGCCCGTCCGTGTGCCGATGCACTCGCCGGCTCCGCCTCCGTTCGAGGCGTCGTCGCCTCTTCCTCCGCCCACGCCTCCCGTGCTGCGGAGCATGAACCTCGACGACGAGCAGACCGACGATGCCGGCGGCTACGACTCCGACGGCATCCGCGCGCGTTCGCCGTCGATCGGCGATGATCGCGCCGACGGCCCGATCTCCATGGGACGCCGTCGATCGGTCGGCGGCTTCATCGTCGCGGCGGTCGTCGTCGCAGGCGTCGCGTTGATCGGCGCGGTCTGGGCGAAGGACCACCTCGGGGGCGTGCTCGGCGCGCGGCCGGCGCCCGTCGCCACGTCCGATCAACGCGCAGCCGGCCTGCTCGCGACCGGTGATAAAGCTCTCGCCGACGGCAACCTCGAGGCTGCGAAGGAGAGCTTCGACAAGGCGAGCGCGCTCGCGGAGAAGGATCCGCACGTGCTCCTCGACGTCGCGCGGCTCGCGTCGATGCGCGCCGACGTTCCCTGGTTGAGGTCGCGCCTCCTCGCGCCCGACGCCGCCGACGACGTGCGCGTGACGAAGGACGCGCTCGCAGAGCTCTCGGCCGCTGCGCGAAAAGCGGCCGACGACGCGCTCGCCGTGGCGCCCGACGACCCGGCCGCGCTCCGCACCAAGATCGATGCGCTCCGCATCGCCGGCGATCGCGACGGCGCGCGTGCGCTCGTCGGCAAGGTCGCGTCTTCGGCGTCGCAGCCGGAGACCGCGTACGTCCTCGCGGCGCTCGACCTCGCCGAGAACGAGCCGCTCTGGTCGACGGTCATCGAACGCCTGCGCGTGGCGGCGAGCGCGGAGTCGGGACCCGGCCGTGCGCGCGCGGCGCTCGCGTATGCGCTTGCACGCTCGGGTGACGTCGCCGCCGCCAAGTCCGAGGTCGAGCGTCTCTCCGCGATGACGCGCCCGCATCCGCTGCTTCCGCTGCTGCGCTCGTTCGCCGATCGCGCGAAGCCGATCGCGAAGGTCGACGTCGGTGGTCTGGATGCAGGTGCGCCGGGCGCGCTCGCCGCGGCGCCCGACGCAGGTCGGCCCGGTCGCGAGCGCGCAGGCGGAGGTGGGGGTGGTGAGCCTGCCGATCGCGGTCGACTCTCCGGCGACGGTCGTCAGCTCGTCGCGCAAGGCGAGGCGGCGCGTGCAAAAGGCGACTACGACCGCGCGCAGACGCTCTTCGCCGCAGCGCTCGACAAGAATCCGAACGACGCCGAGGCGCTCGCCGGGCTCGCCGCGATCGCGCATGCGCGCCGCGACCTGAACGGCGCACGTGCGTCCTACAAGCGTGTACTCTCGATCAACCCCAGCTACGTGCCCGCGCTCGTCGGGGTCGGCGACGTCGACTGGGAGTCAGGCGATCGAGCGAGCGCGATGAAGACCTACAAGGAGATCGTGGACCGATTCCCCGAGGGCACGTACCCACCGCGCGTGAGGCAGCGCGTCGAAGCGGGATCGGCGCCCGCACCTGCGCCTGCTCCGGCACCCACGGAAACCGGAGGTGGCGGATGACGACGCGCTCGAAGTCTTCTCGCATGCGCGTGCTCGCGACGCTCGCCGTCTCCGCCGGTCTCTTCGTGAGCGCTGCCGGATGCGAAGGCCGTCCTCGTCCCGGCGACAAGTCCGGTGACGACACGAAGGCGACCGAGCCTCCGCGCCGGACCGGTCCCGCGGTCGCCGTCCTCGAGCTCGGCTCGGGCGTCCCCGAGCAAGAGGCGCCGAGCCTCTTCGGCGGCGTCGGACGGAAGAAGAGCTTCGACGAGCTCTTGAACGCGATCGAAGAGGTCCGCACCGACAAGAAGTGGGTCTCTGTCCTCGTGAAGTTCAGCAGCGCGAGCATCGGCGCGGCGCGCTCCCAGGAGATCGGCGAGCACCTCGAGCGTCTCAAGGAGAAGAAGAAGGTCTACTGCCACGGCGACGGCTTCACGAACGCGACGATCATGGCGGCGGCGCGCGGCTGCTCCAGCATCTATGTTTCGCCCGCAGGCGAGGTCGAGACCGTCGGCCTCGCGGCGCAGATCCTCTACATGCGCCGGTTGCTCGCCGACGAGCTGCACCTCTCGATCGACATGCTGCAGGTCGGAAAGTTCAAGGGCGCGGAGGAGCCGCTCACGCGCGACGGACCGAGCCCCGAGGCCCGCGCTTCGCTCACCGGCGTGCTCGTCGACCTGCGCGCCGCATGGCTCGAGACGATCACGAAAGGCCGCACCAAGCCCGGCATCGCCGAGGCCGTCGAGGACGGACCGTATTCGCCGCCCAGGGCGAAGGAGCTCGGGCTCGTCGACGAGGTCGGCTACGCCGCGGACGCGCTCTCGGCCGTGAAGGCCGCGTCGAGCGCCGTCCGCGAAGAGAAGGTGTTCGGCTCCGGCGCCGAGGAGAAGGGCGGCGATCTCGAGGACGTCGTCCGCGTGCTCGCGGGCGAGGGCACGGAGATGGGACCGATCGCGCTCCTCCGCGCGACGGGCAGCATCGCCATGACCTCCGGCGGCAACGGGCTGCTCGGCGGGCGCGGCGGCATCATCGAGAAGGACATCGACCGCACGCTCCGCGATCTCGAGAAGGACGACGACGTGAAGGCCGTCGTCGTTCGCATCGACTCGCCCGGCGGCAGCGCGCTCGCGAGCGATCTCATCTGGCACCACCTCATGCGCGTGCGGAAGAAGAAGCCGCTCGTGTTCAGCGTGGGCGACATGGCCGCGAGCGGTGGCATGTACCTCGCGTCGTCGGCCGACTACATCTTCGCGGAGCCAATGAGCATCGTCGGATCGATCGGCGTCGTGGGCGGCAAGATCGGCGGCGGCGAAGCGCTCGAGAAGATCGGCGTCCACGCCGAGACGTTCCCCGCCAACCCCGGAAAGCCCGGCGCCGGCGCGCGCGCCGCGTACGAGTCGCCGTTCATTCGCTGGGACGACGCGACGCGCGCCCGCGTGCTCGAGAGCATGACCGGCGTCTACGAGCTCTTCCTCTCGCGCGTCTCCGAGGGACGCAGCACGCGCGGACGCACCATGTCGCGCGAGAAGGTCGCGGAGAGCGCCGAAGGAAAGATCTTCAGTGGCATCGAAGGAAAGAAGCGCGGCCTGGTCGACGAGATCGGAGGCCTGTCCGCCGCGCTCGCGAAGGCGCGTGAGCTGGCGAAGCTCCCCGACAACGCCCACGTCGCGACGATCGGCACGAAGCCGACGTTCCTCGATGCGCTCGAGCCGGGCGGCGCCGCGGAAGGAAGGATGCAGGCCACGCTCGCGCCTTCGCCGATCGCAGTCCTCGAGCGCATCGCGCCCGATCTGGTGCCGTTCGTGGCGAGCCTCGCGCCGCTCGCCGAGGGCGAGCGCGCCGTGCTGGCTGTGCCGTTCTCGATCACGGTGAGGTAGCGCGTGTCTTCGACCAACGGCAGCGGGACGAACGGGGCAGAGGAGGAGGTCGCGCCGCGTCTCTTCAGCCGCGTGTCTCGATCGCCGTCCGCCGCCAATGCTCCTCCGGCGCGGCGCATCGGACGCGTCGCCGAGGAGGCGCAGCTCCGGGCGCGTCTCGAGCTGTCGCGCGTGGTCGGCGATCACACCGAGGAGCGCGCCTGCGGGCGGAAGCTCGCCGAGCGCCTCGCCGCTCGCGACGCGGAGCTCGACGCCGCGATCGATCTCGCGCTGCGCACGCTCGCGGCCGTCGACGATCCCGAGCTCCGTCACGAGCTCGCGGGTTGGCTCGAAGGTCTCGGTGAACCGGGCCTCGCGGCGTCCGAGCTCCGCAAGATCCGTCGCGAGGACGACTCCGTGTCCGCGGCGTCGGTCCTCGTGCGCATCGGCGTGCTGCATGCGCGCGCGGGCGACGCGTTCGGCGCGCAGGAGGCGCTCTCCGAGGCCGCTGCGCTCGACGAGATCGACGCGCTCTCGCTCGAGCTCCTCGGCGCGATCGCGCACCGTGCGTCCGAGAGCGAAGGAATGGGCGGAGGTTCCGAGGCGCTCACGCCCCGCGCCGGCGCCGAGGCGTACGTCCGTGCGGCGAAGCGACGAGGCTATTCCGGCAACGCCGAAGGCGAGCTCGAGGACCTGCTGCGCGCGTTCGAGCTCGATCCGTCGAGCCCGCTCGCGACCGCGGCGCTCGTCGCCGCCCATTCCGCGCGCGATCGCACGTCCGCGTCCGACGAGGTCCTGCGTGCCCACGCCGCCGCGCTCTCGACGCTCGGCGCGAACGATCGCGGAGACGCTGCCGAGGTCCATGCTCGCCGTCGCACGCTCGCTCTCGAGCGCGGCGATCTCCCGCGCGCGCTCGGCGCGGCGCTCGACGAGGGCCTCGACGCCATCTTCGAAGGCCCGGGCGCGGATGCGCTCGACGATCTGCTGGTGCGTGCCGGCGCGTTCGAGACGCTCGCCGTTCGCCTCGAGATCCGCGCCGAGGCCGCGGGCGCCGCGAACGGCCGGCTCGCCGCGCAGAAGTGGGCCGAGCTCGGCCGGCTGCTTTCCGGTCCGCTCGCGTCGACCGATCGCGCCGTCGAAGCCTACGCACGCAGCGTGGCGGCCGACGCGACGAGCACCGACTCGGTCCATGCGCTTCGTGCGCTCGCGCTAAAAGGCGCGACGTCGGCGTGGGTCGGCGAAGGGCTCGTGCGCGCAGCGATGGGCGAGGCCGCTCATGGTGCCTCGCCCGAGCGGGCGGCACGTGTCGCCGGCGCGCGCGCGCTCGCACAGCTCGCCGACGAAACGAACGACGACGCCCTTGCAGGCTGGGCGAACACGATCGTCGCCGACCTCGACCCCGACGACGAGCGAGCGCGCAGCGCCCTCGCGCGCTTCGCGGACTCGGCGCGGCGTCGCGACGAGGAGATCGAGCTGACCGCGCGCACGCTCGACACGTCGGCCGAGGCCGGCCGCGTCGAAGCGCTCGTCGAGATGACGCGCCTCTTGCGCAACCTGCCGAGCCGCTCGAAGCAGCTCGCCGCGGTCCTCGCGGAGCTCTCGGCGGCGCGCCCCGACGACGACTCGACGTTCGCGGATGCGCTCCGGATCGCGGAGCGTGTCTCCGACTTCGACGCGGTCGCGAAGCTCTGTCGCGATCGACTCGCACGTGGTCCCGCGCCGCCGCGCGTGAAGCTCGCGCTCGTATCCGCGCTCCGCCGTGCGGGCAAGACGCAAGAGGCGGTCGCGTCCGCTGCGACGCTCTTCGACGCATGCACGCCGTGGGCATACTCCGTCGCATGGATCACGGCAGCGGCCGCCGGCGATCGCGTCACGCGCGCGCGCGCCTTGTCTGCGCTGGCCCCCACCTGCGGAGCGGCCGTCGTCGCGGTGCTCGCGGCCGTCGCCTCCGAAGAGCTCGTCGCGGCGGGCGAGACCGCCGATGCACGTCGCGCCGCCGAACAGGCATGCCGCGCCGATGCCGACGATGCCCGCGCCATCCGCGCGCTCGCGACCGTCGTGCCCGAGACGGAAGGCCGGGTCGCGACGACGGCGCTCGAGCGTGCCGCCGAGGTCGGAGGCTCGACCGCGGAGCTCGCTCTCCGGCTCTCGCGCGCGTTCGAGAACATCGGAGAGCCCGCGTCCGCGGTGGCGTGGGCACGTCGTGCCGTCGCACTTCGTCCGGGCGACGCAAAGGCCGTGCAGGCGCTCATCGATTGCGCGAGCCGCGCCGGAGACGCCGTGGCGCTCGCCGACGCGATCGCTTGGCTCTTGCCGCAGCCCGTTCCTTCGCGCGTGACCGCCGAGCGGATCGCACCCGCGTTGCGAACGCTCGGGACACGCGATGCGCCGCGCGCCGCGACGCTCGCGCGCCGCGCGCTCGACGTGCTCGGCCCCCGTCATGCCGGTCTCCGTGCGGCGATCGAGGAGGTGGCGGACGCCGCGAAGGACGGCTCGCTGCGGGCGCGCGTCGTCGAGCGGTGGATCGCGGCCGGTGCGCCGGCGGCGGAGCGCGGTCCGCTGTTGCTCACCGTCGCCGCGCATCATGCGGCGGTCGGCGAGGTCGAGCGCGAGCTCTCGGCGTACGTGCGTGCGGCGAGGGCCGGGGTCGATCTCTCGCCCGCGCGCGAGCGTATCGAGTCGCTCCACGCCGGGAACCTCTCGCCGGATGCCGAGCTCGCGCTCCTCGAAGCACGCGCCGAGCTCCACCTCGACGAGGGTCGCATCAACACCGGCGCGAAGGAGTTCCGCGATCTCGGCGCCGCGCTCTGGGACATGGCCGACGATCGCCCGCGCGCCGTGCAAGCGTGGCTTCGGGCGGCGCAGCTCGACTCGGCACGAGGCTACGCGACGCTCCGTCGCGATCTCTCGATCTTCGCGGACGTCGGCTATGCCGTCGACTGCCTCGCGGAGCTCGTCGAACGCGAGGGCGATCGCGCGCGCGCCGGCATCATCGCGACCGAAGCCGCGCGCGCCGCGACCGAGGCCGGGACGTATTCGCGGGCCATCGCGCTCGCGCGCACCGCGCTCGAGAAGAATCCGTCGCACGCCGAGGCGCTCGCGATCGCCGAGCGCGCGAGCGAGAAGCTCGGACGTCTCCACGAGATGTCGCCGATGTACGACTACGCCGCGCGCGGCGCGCTCGGGCGCTTCGGGCGTCGCGCCGCGCATCATCGGGCGGCGCGCTTCTTCGAGGCGCACGCGCCGATGCTCGCGCTGAAGCACGCGGCGCAGGCCTTCATCGCCGTGCCGTCGGAAGGGACCACCCTCACGCTGCTCGAGCGCACGGCCGATCGCGCGCAGCGCCGCTCCGTCGCTGTCCGCACCGTCGAGCACGTCGCCGAGCTCGCCCGCAGCCAGACGGTCCGTGCCGCGTGGCTCCTGCGCGCGGCGACGATGACGTCGCGCGATCTCGACGGCGCTCGGCAGCGCGTCGACCTCCTCTTGAAAGCGGCGGTCCTCGCCCCGAACCCGGTCACGCTCGGGATGCTCTCGGTCGCCGCGCGCGAGCTCGTCTCGCTCGGGCCGGAGGACACCGAAGCCGTCGCGATGCGCCTCGAGCGCGCATGCGATTCGATCGCGAAGAACCTCGAAGGCCCCGACGGCGCGCGCATCGCGATCACGTTCGCGGAGATCGCGCTCGATCTGTTCGAGGACTCCGCGTGGGGCTGGCGCGCGATCGAGCAGGCGCTCGATGCGGATGCCGACGTCGACGAGTACGTCCGCCTCACGAGGTTCGCCGAGAGCCTCGCGCGCGCGCCCGAAGCGACGGAGAGCCTCGCGCGGATCGTGGCTGCGTGCGACAAGCCGTACTCGAACGTCGGCGTCGCGCTGCTGCGCCTCGTAGGCTCGGTGGCAGCCGCGATGGGCGATGGTCCGCGCAGCGCGCGCGCGTTCGTGCAGGCGGCGGAGAAGGACCCGGACGACGACGAGACGGTCGCGCAGGCCGACGCGGCCGTCACGGCGCATCCCGATCCGGCGTTCGTCGAGCGGCTCTCGAAGAAGGTCGGCGTGTTCCGCAGGAGCGAGGCGCTCCGCGCGATCGCGGCGAAGAAGAGCGAGCACGGCGATCACGCCGCCGCGGTGAGCTCGCTCGAGCGGGCGCTCGACATCGCGCCGAACGACGCGAAAGGCGAGATCGCGCGCGAGCTCCAGGACGTGCTGCACCGCGCGGGTCGCGGCGAAGAGGCCGTTTTGCGCGAGCTGTCGTCGCCCGGCGTCTCGTCGCCGGACCGCGCCGAGCACTGGCAAGCGCTCGCGAAGATCCGCCAGGAGCGCGGCGACATCGAAGGCGCGACCGATGCGCTGCTCCAGGCAGCGACCGAGGCGCCGTCCGCCGCGCGATGGGCCGCCGTCGAGCGCGCCGCCGAAGCATCGGGCCGCGAGCACATCCGCGTGCAGGCACTCCAGAACCTCGCGACGCACGTCGACGAGGGCGCGCGTCTCGCCGTCCAGAAGCGCCTCGCGCGCGCGGAAGGTGCGCGTGGCTCGCTCGCGGCCGCCGAAGAGGCGTGGCGTAAGGTCCTCGCGAGCGATCCGGCGGACAACGAGGCCGACGTCGCGATCGAGGCTCTACTCGTCGCGCGGGCGACCTACGACGAGCTCGCGGAGCATCTCGCGCGCCGCGCCGAACGCCTGAAGGCCGCCGGCACCGAGAACGAGACGCTCCGCGCGATCCGTCTTCGCCGCGCCGCGATCCTCGAACAGCGTCTCGGTCGCCTCGAGGAGGCCGCCGCCGAGCTCGAGCAGCTCCTCCGCGAGACGCCGCATCACACGAGCGCCCTCCGCTGGCTCGCCGATCTGCTCGAGCGCGCGCACCAACCGCAGCGTGCACTGCCGATCCTCGCCGAGCTCGCCGAGGGCACGACCGATCCCGTGGAGCAGGAGGCGATCGGCGCACGGCGCGTCCGCGCGCTGCTCGCGATCAAGGACGTCGACGGCGCATGCCGTGTCCTCGAGTCCCTGCAGAACGATCGCAAGGCGGCGTCCGCGGCGCTGCTCGAAGCGCGCGTCGAGATCGCGCGCGCCACGCAGGATCCCGTCGCGCTCGGCGCTGCGCTCGAGGATCTCGCGCGCATCTCGCCCGAGGACGCTCGCGTTCGGAGCGAGATGCTCGTCGAGGCCGCGCAGGCTGCGGCCCGCGCCGGCGACACCGATGCATCGCTCGCTCGCGCGAAGGACGCCGCTCGTCTCGCGCCCGACGTCGCCGCGACGCAGCTCTTCGCGCGCGGGCTCGAATACCGCCTCCGGGGCGCGGGGTCGCCGGACGACGCGAAGGCCACGATCGCCGCGCTCGCGCATCTCGCCGGCGACAAGACGCTCGAGCCGGAGGACGTCGCGCTCCGCGCGTTCCTCTTCGCCGAAGCGGAGGACGTCCTCACGCCGGGCGCCGGCGAACGTACGCTGCGCGACTGTCTCACCGCGGTCGGACCACAGGCGCTCGTCACGCTCGGTCTCGCCGAGCGCGCGATGGCCGCCGGTCGTCCTTCGGAGGCCGTTCGGTTCTTCGGCGAGGCCGTTTACGGCAACCTCCTCGGTCTGCGTCGCCCGGGTCATGTCGCGCTCGCCGCGGCGCTCGCGGCCGAGCGGGCAGGGGACGGCGACGCCGCGCTGCGCTTCATCGAGCAGGCCGCGAAGGATCCCGAGACGCGTGACGGCGCGCTACGACGGCTCGCGGAGCTTCCGCTCGCCGGTATCGACATGGCGCGCGCGCGGATCGTGCTCCGCCGTCTCGCGGACACGCTCGAGCCCGGCGAGCGCGCCGAGGTGCTCGCGCAGATCGCGCGCTTCCTCTTCGACTCGACGGTCGCGGCAGAGCGTCTCGAGGCCGATCGCACGCTGCGCGAGGCGATCGAGGCCGCGCCTGCGGAGCTCGCCCAGCGCCTCCGCGAGCAGCTCGGCGGGTTCCGTTCGCGACCGCCGCCCGTGTCGAGCAACCCGCCGGCGTCCTCGAAGCCGAGCGGTCCGCCGAAGGCGATCGCCGTCATCGAGAACGAGCCTTCGCCGCCGCCCACGATGCAGGCGCGGCCGTCCGAGGGCGAGCTGCTCGCGTCCGTCCGGCATCCGCCGCTCGGCGAGCCGGAGGTTTCTCGGGCTCCGTCGTCGGCCGAAGCGCACGCGGTGGCGCCCGCGCCGACTCCGCCTCCGGCGACCGCCGCACCGTCGCAGGGCCCGGAGACGACCGCGGTGTCTCCCACGTCGCACGGCGATCCGTTCCTCGCGCGCATCGCCGAGGCCCGGAAGAAGATCGAGAGCGGCGAGCGCGAGCACGGGGAGAAGATCCTCGCCGAAGCACTGCGCGCCGGCTCGCTCACGGCGGCCGACGAGCTCGATCGCCTCTACGCAGGCGAAGCGGGTCGCTCCGCGGCGTTGATCAAGGTCCGTCGTCAGGCCGTCGAGCTCCGGCCCGGTGACATGACACGTCTCGCCGCGCTTCGCGACGCCGCGAGGATCGACAAGAACCCCAACTACGTGCGCGCGATCGAGCACGTGCTCCGCGCGTGCGATCCGGCGCAGCAACCGTCGCCGCCCCCGCCGCTCACCGCGCAGCAGACGCAGCCCGGCATGCTCACGTTGCTCACGCGTCATTCGCGCGAGATCGCGGGCGAGTCGTTCGGCGTCGTGTGGGCGTCCGCGAGCGGTCTCTTCGCGAAGCCGGCGACCGCCTATCGCATGACGGGCCTCGAGCGCGTCGCGCCCGGTCCGATGTGGACGCTCTCGCGTCTGTACGAGGTGGCGCTGCGGCTCCTCGATACGCCTCGTTTTCCGCTGTTTCATCGCCGCGGAGCGGGTCCGCTCACGCTGACCGTCGCGCTCCTCCAGCACCCCTCGGCGATCCTCGCCGGCGAGGCGCGCGAGGACGGAGCCGACCTCCGCTGGATGCTCGGTCATGCGCTCGCGTCCGTGCTGCCGGAGAACGCGCTGCCGCTCGGCTTGCCCGAGAACGAGGCGCGCGTCCTCTGGCAGGTGCTGCTCGGCTCCTTCGGTCCGCCCACGCGCACGAAGATGGATCGCACGCACGCGAACCTCGCCGAGATGCTCTGGCAGACGCTTTCTCCGCGCGCGCAGCGACGCTTGAAGGAGCTCCTCGGCGCCGACGACGCGACCCCGTTCGAGCTCGTCGTCGAGCGCGCGAACCAGAGCGGACGTCGCGTCGGCATGTTCCTCACCGGCGACTTCGCGCACGCCGCGCGCACGGTCGTGTCCGAGCACCCCGCGCTCGACGTCGAAGAGCTGAAGCGTCCCGGCGGTCTCGCGAAGCTCTGCATGGCGCTGCCGTCGCTCGCCGATCTCTATCGACTTGCCGTTCGGCCCGAGTATGCGGATGCTCGTTGGCACGTGCCCGCCCCGCAGTCGCAACGCATTCCTCTCGCCGGCGGCCCGCCTCCGGTGTGATCACGATGGGAGCCGCGCGCCGCAGTCTCGTCTCGATTCCCGCCATCGCGGTGGTGATGGCGTGCATCGGGATCCTGGTCGTGCAGGATGCATGCATCCTCGCGCAGCCGTCCGGCGAGATCCCGCGCATCCCCGAGACGCGTCCGACGATCCTGCATGCGTCGGTCGTGCCGTCGACGACGTCGGTGCTCACGCGGTTCCCCTCGACGTTCATCGTGCCCGTCGAGCTCGCCGATCCGACCGTGCGGATCGTCTACGCCGCGTTCATCGACTACAACCCGCTGAACAACGGTGACGGCATCGTCGACTCGCCGAGCCACAGCGACTTCGAGCCGTCGAACACGAACGGCCGCATCCGCACGCTGAACGTGCTCATCCCCGAGCCCGCCGACACCGATCGCTGTCACAAGATCGAGGTCGTCGTCGCGCTCCGGCTCGTGTCGGAGACCGATCAGAGGAACGCGCACACGCCCGCCGAGCCCGGCGGCGACATCGCGACCTGGTTCTACAACCCGAGCGGCGATCTCAGCGGCTGCCCCGCGCTCGACGCGGGGCTCGACGCGAGCATCGATGCCGAGGCGGGTGAGGGAGGCGTCCAGTGAGCCGGCGCACGACGTTCGCGCTCGGCGTGCTCTCGTGCGCGATCGCGTGCTCGCCGATCGTCGCCGAGCCGCTGTCCGATGCGCCGGTCAACGCCGGATGCCCCGATGTCCACGGGTGCGATCTCTACGACGTCGACGGATCGCCGACGAAGCCGCAATGCCACGACGGGCGATGTGACTTCGGCAGGCCGGACTTCAACTTCAGCGTCGTCGTCAACGTGCCGGACTCGTCGTACTTCGCGCCGGGCCGTGCGTTCGTGCTCACGAACAAGGACCTCAACGCGCAGCCCGGCACCGTGTCCGCGGTCACGGGATGCAAGCCACCGCTGTGCGTGCCTCTTCCGGATCTCGTCTCGGCGAAGGGCAAGTACCGCGTCACGGAGGCCGCCGCGCAGGACGTTGGCATGCCGCTGCCGGATCTCACGTCGGTGCCCGTGCGCGTGTCGTTCGTGCCGCTCCTCGGCACGTCGCAGATCGAGGCCGCGCCGGCGGGCATCCCCGCCGATCCATGGCTCACGGACTCGACGCACTTCGTCGAGAGCGCGGCGCTTCCTCCGGACGTGCTCTACAGCGACAGCGTGCCGGTCGGTCGTTATCTCCGCGTCGCGTCGCCGGAGCCGCCGTTCGACGAGGTCTTCCCGCCGGTGTTCGGAACGGTCACGGCGCAACCGAGCGGGCTCAACGACGACTTCATCCTCGGCGCGACGCAGACCCCGCTCGACGATCCGAGCGGTGACTCGCGCAACGCGACGGTGTCGCGAGCCGAGGGCCTCGACGGATGGCGCGTGTGGCTCATCGACTCGACGACGGGCCGGCGGATCTCGTCGCGGCGAACGCTCAGCGGAACGAAGATGGTCGTCCGGCTCGACACCGTCGGGCAGACGCAGCCCACGTCGCCGGCGCTTCGCGAAGGCGTCGACGTGATCGTCGCTCCGCCGGAGGACTGGATCGCGGTGCCGCGCCTCCAGAGTCGGATCCTCAACGGCACGGGCCTCGAGGCGCTCGACGTGCCTTCGCTGCCCGGCCCTGCGTCGGTCACGGGGCTCGTCGCGTCCGGTGAGGAGCCGGCGCTCACCGGGGTCCCGTCGCGTGTGATCTTCGCGAGCACGCAGCTCACGCGGCTCGACGGCACCTCCGACCCTCTCCTCAAGTACTCGACGTCCGTCTCGACGGATCCGACGGGGCACTTCCGGACGGTGCTCCCGCCGGGTCTTTACGACGTCACGATCGAGCCGGCGGAGGGCACCGGCTTCTCGAAGGTGAAGGACACGTTCGACACGAGCGAGAAGCTCGGGAAGACGTATCACCCGCCGATGAGGACGACGGCGCTCGGTCGCGTGCTGCTCGCCGACGGACGGCCGCTCGCGGAGGCGGAGATCCTGGCGATCCCGTCCGACAAGCCGGTGGTCGGCGCCGCGGTCAAGCCGCGACCGGCGCGGACGCGGACCGATCGGGCGGGCAGCTTCACGTTCGAGCTCGATCAGGGGCAGTACGTGTTCATGGTGGAGCCGCAGGCGGGGACGGGGTTTCCGCGGGTCGTGCAGCTCCGGAGCATCCCGACCGGCATCGCGGATCTCGGCGAGATCCAGGTCGCGCCGCCCACGCGGCTCGCGTTCCAGCTGCGGGATCCCAGCAAGAACGGCAACCCGATCGTCCGCGCGATGGTGCGTATCTTCGCGGAGCTACCCGGCCGGGGTCCCCCGGCGGTCGAGATCGGCCGGTCGATGACCGGCGCCGACGGTAGTTGCGAGATCCTGCTCGCGCAGCAGCCCCGCTGAAAGGTACACTCGCGGGAGACGCGCCCCGACACATGCTGACCGACGAGAGAATCAACATGCTTGCGCGAGTCGCGCGTACGCCGCACGGGGCGGACGCGGCGGCGCATGCAGTGGACGCCGCGCAGGATCGCTCGATCCTGACGCTCGCGGCGGCGTCGTACGGCTCGCGTCCGACGGACGAATCGACGGTCCCGACCGGCTTCGATCCGCATGCGGCGGCGCTCTTCGAGAGCATCGTCGAGGGCGCGTACATCGTCGCGACGGCGGACGGCGTGTTCGACGACGAAGAGCGGCGCGCCTTCGAGCGCATCGTCACGGCCGCATGCGGCGGGTCGGTCGCGCAGCGCCACATCGCGGACCTGATCTCGGACCTCGACGATCAGCTGACTGAGGACGGGCTCGACACGCGCCTCCGGCGCCTCGGCGAGACGATCGCTCGTCGCGAGCACGCGCAGGAAGTGATCCGCATCGCCGCGCTGATCGCGCAGTGCAGCGAGGACGTGAGCGAGATCGAGCGGACCACGCTCGAGAAGCTCGCGACGTCGTGCAAGCTCGACCTCGCCGAGGTCGACGCGGCGCTCGCGGACGTGAAGAAGGCGCTGGGGTAGGGGACTCCGGGGCCGGGGATGAATCCTCCCCGGGATGAATCCCGGGGCATGCTGGCGAGACAAGCCCCTCCGGGGCTGCGAGCCGCCTTCGAACCTTGGTTCGTTTTGGGCCGCCGGAACCGGGCCGCCGGAACTAAGGACGGGCGCCGGAACAAAGGACGGGCGGGCTAAAGGACGGGCAGGCTAACCGGGGTCGAAAACGAACCGGGGTCCGCAGCCCGCCCGGCGGGCTTGCTCGGACGGTGCCCCGGGATTCATCCCGGGGGGGTTAGCTGGCTGGAACTAAGGACGGGGCGCTCGAAAACGAACCGGGGTCAGGAGGCTTCGCGCGCCATCTTGAACAGGTCGGCTTCGGCGTCGCGGCCGTGGGTGCGGGCTTCGCGCTCCAGCGTGGACAGGACTTCGCGGTGCTTCGGCAGCAGCGCTTCGCGGCGATCCGGCGGGGCGTCTTCCAGGCGCGCCGAGAGAAGCGCCAGGAGGTCCATGCTGCGACCCAGCTTCGAGAGGAGCACCACCAGCTCGTCGACGACCTCGTCGTTGTTCGGGTCGCCCTGGAGCGTTCGCGTCAGCGCTTCGACGCGCATCTCCGCCTCCGCGTCGTCCGGGCCGAGCGTCGGCTCGTCGATCGGCGGTATGACGTACGCCGCCTCCACGACCGGTGCCGGTGCCGGTGCCGGTGCCGGTGCCGGTGCCGGCGCCGGTGCCGGCGCCTTCACGCCTTCCGCTGCCGCGATGCGCTCGCCGAGCGCGCGGTACCTCGCCTCGAGCGCCGCGTCGCCCGGCACGATGCCGATCGCCGACGCGAGGTGCCTCTGCGCCGCATGGAGATCGCCGCGGTCGGCCTCGAAGCGCGCCGCTTCGTCGAGCCATGCGAGCGCGCTCGCCTCGCGTCCCGCACGCTCTCGCATGCGCGCGAACGCGAGCGACGCGCCGCTCGCGTCACCGAGCAGCGCGCGCAGCCGCCCCTCGAGGCCGCGCGCCGCGATCGCCTCCGGCGCGTCGTCGGGCACCGCACGCAGGCGAGCCACCGCAAGAGGACGATCGCCCAGCCGCTCGCCGAGCACGCGTCCGAGCTCGAGATGCATCCACGCCGTGTCGATGCCGCGCGCGTCTGCCATCTCGATCGCGTGCGCGAGGATCGCCGCTCCACGTGCCGCCCGTCCTTCGCCCGCGAGCGAAGCGCCGAGCCCCGCGAGGGCCTCCGGATCATCGGGGCGATAGAGCAGCGCGCGCTCGTAGAGCATCGCGGCATCGGCGCCGAGCCCTGCCGACCGATACGCGTCGCCTGCACGACGGAGCACGTCGTGTCGATCGCGCGAGCCGTGCGCCAGGGCCTCGAGCTCCTGGAAGTCCGCACGCGCATCGCCGAGACGTCCTGCGCCGAGACGACGTCGTGCACGCTCCCAACGAAGCTCGGCGAGACGCGGCGCGCGAGCGATGCCGGCGTCGAGCCACGAGAGCGCGTCGTGCGGATCGCGCGCCAGCTCCGCGGCACGCGCATAGGCGAGCGCCGCGACGACATGCGAAGGATCGCGCTCGCCCGCGCGGAGCAGCGCTGCGATCGCGCCGGCCCGATCGCCGGCTTCGTTCATCAGCTCGCCCGCGAGCAGGCCGAGGTGTGCCGGCGTCGTGACCTCGCGCAACGTCGCCGTCGCCGCCTCGGCGCGTCCGCCCACCACGTGATCGACCTCGGCGATGCGCCGCGCGATCTCCGGATGCCGCGGTGCGCGTTCGAGCGCGGCGAGATCGAGCTGCCGCGCGCGATCGAGATCGCGAGCCATGCGTGCGTCGTCGGCCTCGCGCGAGAGCATCGCCGCCTCCGCCGCGAGCGTCACGTCGTCGGGCACGCGCGCATTCGACGAGCTCGTTCCGGAGCGCGCGAACGCGATGAAAAGCACGCCGTCGCTCTCGCCGGAGCCCGACATGCGCACGTCGTGCGAGCCGGGCGCCCTCACGCCCGCCTCGGGCAAGAGCCCGCGCGCGAGCCTGCCCGCGGCATCGGGCATCACGAAGCGTGCGCCCTCGCGACGTGCCGTATCGCCGAGGAGCGCGGCCATCGCGCGGATCGCGAGCGTCGTCGCCGGCTCCACGAGATCCGCGCCGCGCGCGGCGTGCACGATCACCGCGACCTCGTCGTGCGAAGGCACGAGCGCGACCTCGAACGCGAGCGCCGGAAGACGCGTGTGCGGCACAGCGGCGCTCGGGTTGCTCCGCGCGTGCAACGTGACGGTCGCCCCGAACGCGCGCGGGTCGACGACCACGCTGCACGGACCCGGCGTGAGGAGACCGCGCAGGCGCGGCTCGGCCCATCGTGCGACACGTCGCGCATCGAGCTCGATGCTCACGCGCTCGAGCTCGCCGCGTTTGTGACGGAACTTCGCGACGCCGCCGCTCACGTCGAACGGGAACTTCACGTGCGGAAGCCGCACGACGAGCTCGACGACGTCGAGGCACTCGATCAGCGCCGGTCCTGCGAGCTCGATGCCCAGACCGTCCTTGCCGATCGCGAGCCGAAGAGGCGCAATCGCACCTCCGCGATCGATGATCGGAGCTCGGCGCTCGCTGAGTGAGGCCGGAACGACGGAGGGCGGATCGACGCGGGTCACGTGCCCCGATCGTAGCAACGCAAGGGCATTTCGCGCGACTTTGCTCGACGCCGCCGGCCCACTTCGGTACAGGTCGAGACCATGCATCGTGGCGAGCTGCTGGCGCCCGACCTTCCGGACGAGGCGGATCCGCCCGACTCGTTCGAGGAGCTGCAGCCCGTCGCCTCGCACGAGCGGCCGGTAGCGACGTCGAGCCGCTCCCGCGCGTCCCGCGTCGACGAGGTCCTCGGCCCCGAATCCCCGCTGGCCCGCCGGCTCCCCGGCTACGAGCATCGCCACGGCCAGCTCGCGATGGCTCATGCGGTCCATGAGGCCCTCGCGAACGAGGGGCACCTCTTCGTCGAGGCCGGGACCGGCACCGGAAAGACGCTCGCCTACCTCGTCCCCGCGATCCTGAGCGGCCGGAAGGTCGTGGTCTCGACCGCCACGCACGCGCTCCAGGAGCAGATCTTCACGAAGGATCTGCCGCTCGTCCGCTCCGTCCTCGCCGAGCACGGGGTGACGTTCAAGGCCGCCCTCATGAAGGGCTTGTCGAACTACCTATGCAAGCGCCGCCTGTCCGAGCGCCTCCGCAGCGGCGAGCTCGTCTCCGCCGATCTCGCGCGCATCGAGAGGTGGTCGCAGACCTCGATCGACGGCGACCGCGCCGAGCTCACCGACCTCGAAGAGGGCGCCCACGCCTGGCGCGACGTCCACTCCAGCACCGAGACCCGAATCGGTGCAGGATGCACGTTCTACGACGAGTGCTTCGTCACGCGCATGCGCCGCGAGGCCGACCAGGCGCAGGTGGTGGTCGTGAACCATCATCTCTTCTTCGCCGACCTCGCGCTCCGCACCGGCAAGGCCGGCGGTTTCGGCGGTGCGATCCCGAACTACGACGCCGTCATCTTCGACGAGGCGCATCAGATCGAGAGCGTCGCCACCGACTTCTTCGGCGTGCGCATCTCGAGCGCTCGTCTCGACTCGCTCGTGCGCGATGCGCGTCGCGGCGTCGTCGCCGCGAAGGTGCTCGATGCGACGTCGATGAGCCTCGTCGATAACGTCGAGGACGCCGGCCAGCTCTTCTTCCGCGCGTGGCAGGGCGCGGGCGGCTCCGCGCCGCCGTCCTCGCGACGTCCGTACGCCGGTCGCGGCGGGATCGAGGAGAGCCGGCGCATGCTCGCCGCGGGCGACTGGACCGACGCCCGCATCGAGGCGCTCGGTCGTCTCGATGCCGCGCTCGAGGCGCTGCTCGCGTTCGCGACCGCGAACGATCGCGAGGACGCCGTGTTGGTCCTCGCGCGCCGCGCCGCGGATCTGCGCGCCGATCTCGCGCGCATCCACGCCACCAACCAGAAGGAAGATCGCCACTGGGAAGAGGACGACCCCGTCGCCGGCGCGCTCGCGAAGGCCGCCGAGGGCTTCAAGAGCGGCGTCGTCTGGATCGAGCAGCGCGAGCGGAACGTATCGCTCGGCGCGAGCCCCGTCGATCTCGGACCCGTGCTCCGCGAGAAGCTCTTCGATCGTGTGCCGAGCGTCGTGTGCACGAGCGCCACGCTCGCGACGGCGACCTCGGTCGGACCGAGCTTCCACTTCGCGCGCAGCCGTCTCGGCGCCAAGCCCGACACCGTCGAGCTCGTCGTACCGTCACCGTTCGACTTCGAGAGGCGCGCTGCGCTCTACGTCGCCGAGGATCTCCCGGAGCCCACCGAGTACGGCTTCGAGGGCGCATGCGCCGATCGCGTCGCAGACCTCGTGGCGATCACCGGCGGCGGCGCGTTCGTGCTGTGCACCTCGAACCGCGCCATGCGCGCGATCCGCGACGCGCTCCACGGTCGGGTGCCCGGGCTCTTGCTCGTGCAGGGCGAGGCGCCGAAGCACGTCCTGCTCGATCGCTTCCGCACGTCCGGCAGCGCGGTCCTCGTCGCGACCATGAGCTTCTGGGAAGGCGTCGACGTGCCGGGCAGCGCGCTCCGACTCGTCATCCTCGACAAGATCCCCTTCGCGGTGCCGAGCGATCCGGTCGTCGCCGCTCGATGCACGCGCATCGAAGCCGAAGGCGGCAATCCGTTCACGCAGTACTCGGTCCCGAGCGCCGCGATCACGCTGAAGCAGGGCTTCGGACGCCTGATCCGCACGAAGAAGGACGCGGGCATCGTCGCGCTGCTCGACAAGCGCGCGGTGCGAAAGGGCTACGGCAAGTCCCTGCTCGCGAGCCTCCCGCCGGCCCAGCGCGTTCGCACGCTCGACGACGTGCGCGAGTTCTGGTGGAGCATCGACCACGAGAGCTAGACTCGACGGATGAACGTCCGCATCGCGGCGCTGCTCGTGCTCGTCGCGTCCGCGTGCAGCACCGGAAACGGGAGCGGCTCGTCGATCGACGCGCCCGCGTGCGGCGAGCCCGGCACCGTCGTCCTCGACGGGACGCTCGACGGCAAGTCCGTGCAGCAGAGCGTCAGGACCGGCTCGTACATCCTCAACCAGCTCGCCGATCCGAAGGAGCTCACCGTCGGCTTCGACGGCGGCGGCAGCGTGAAGCTCGAATGGGCGCAGCTCGTCGCGAACGGAGGCACGACCACGGTCTCCCGCGGCGTCCTGCGGCTGCCGGGCGAAGCAGCGGATCGCACCGCCGACTCGGGCGTCCTCTTCAAGGGCACGGACGACACGCAGGCGTCACTGACGTTCGCCGGCGGCAGGGTCGGAATGTGCATCAAGAGCAACGCGAGGTGACGTTCCGCTGGTAGGCGTGGTAGTTCGGTTGCCCCGAGAACGAGGCCAACCATGAGCGAGATCAACGCCGTCATCGCCCGCGAGATCCTGGACTCGCGAGGCAACCCCACCGTCGAAGTGGAGATCCAGACCTCGAGCGGTCAGGGTCGCGCTGCCGTCCCGAGCGGAGCGTCGACCGGCGAGCACGAGGCCATCGAGCTGCGCGACGGCGACAAGAAGCGCTACTTCGGCAAGGGCGTGCTGAAGGCCGTCGAGAACGTCATGCAGACGCTCGGTCCGAGCGTCATCGGTCTCGATGCTCTCGATCAGGCCGAGGTCGATCGCGTGCTGCTCGAGGCCGACGGCACGCCGAACAAGTCGAAGATGGGCGCGAACGCGATCCTCGGCGTCTCGATGGCGACCGCACGCGCAGCCGCCGACGCGATCGGCATGCCGCTGTGGCGTTACCTCGGCGGCGCGAACGCGCGCGTCCTGCCCACGCCGCTGATGAACGTCATCAACGGCGGCGCGCACGCCGACAACGGCCTCGAGATCCAGGAGTTCATGATCGTCCCCGCGGGCGCGAGCTCGTTCCCCGAGGCGCTCCGTGCCGGCGCGGAGATCTTCGCGACGCTGAAGAAGAACCTCAAGGAGAAGGGCCTCACCACCGCCGTCGGCGACGAGGGAGGCTTCGCACCTCGCCTCGGCTCCAACGAAGAGGCGGTGAGCACGCTCGTACGCGCGATCGAGGACGCCGGCTACAAGCCCGGCAAGGACGTCTTCCTCGCGCTGGATTGCGCCGCGAGCGAGTTCTACGACAAGGCGTCGAAGAGCTACACGTTCGACAAGAAGAAGATCAGCGGCGCCGAGCTCGTCGCGACGTACGAGAAGCTCTCGTCGAGCTACCCGATCATCTCGATCGAGGACGGCTGCGCCGAGGACGACTGGGACACGTGGAAGCTCCTCACCGACAAGCTCGGCAAGAAGGTGCAGCTCGTCGGCGACGATCTCTTCGTCACCAATGTCGAGCGCCTGAAGCGCGGCATCGAGAAGGGGATCGCCAACGCGATCCTGATCAAGCTGAATCAGATCGGCACCCTCACCGAGACGTTCGATGCGATCCGCATGGGCGCAGGTGCCGGGTACCGCAGCATCATCAGCCATCGCTCCGGCGAGACCGAGGACACCTTCATCGCCGATCTCGCGGTCGCGACGAACGCGGGTCAGATCAAGACCGGCAGCCTTTCGCGCTCCGATCGGGTGGCGAAGTACAACCAGCTGCTCCGCATCGACTTCGAGCTCGGCACCGGCGCGGTGTACGCCGGTCACGCGCCGTTCAAGCGGCACTGAAACGGTGGAATTTCGCCCCTTCCGTATCAGGTACGGAAGGGGGCGATGACGAAATGGCCCACAGAGCGAAGGGTCGTGTAGTCTCCATGGCTGGCGCTCGGTCGCCTTCTGGATGAAACCGATCGAGGAGCTTCTGAAGAACCTCGGGAGAGCCGAGGTGCTCGAGTTCGGGCTCGTGACCAATCGGTTGCCGAGCGTCAACATCGGGGGAAAGTTCGAGCCCGTCGACGACGAGGCTCCGACGACGGATGTCCTCCTGCAGATGCTCGTGACGATGGGCGGCAGCCGCTACGTCGAGCAGCTCAGCGAGAGGCCCGTGCAGTGGACGACGCGCCTCGACGGCGTCGGGGTGATCGCGGTCGCCGCCATCATGCGCAAGGACATCGTCCAGGCGAGGTTCACGGTCGCGCGTCGCGACGCGACGCTCGGCAAGTCGCTCGCGCCTCCCGCGCCGGGGGGACAGGCAACGCCGGCAGGGCCGGCAACGCCGGCAGCGGCCGCGCCCGCGAAGGACGCGCCGGCACCGGCGGCAGCGCCTTCCCCGACGGGCGTCGCAGCGACGACGACCGCGGCGGCGGCGGCTGCCGTCGTCGCGCAGCAGTCGCGTCCGGCCGACTTCCGTCGCACGCAGCAAGGGACCGGCGGTCCGCAGCCGAGCCAGCCGTCGCCGCAAGTCGCGCCCGCAGGCGCAGGAGCGGCTGGAGCTTCCGGACCATCGAAGCCGGCCGCCGCGAGCTCCGGAGCTCAGCCCGTCGCGCAGGCGGCGCAGTCGTCGGCGGTTCAGAAGGCCGCGGCTCCGGCGACCGCCGCACCGGCGACCGCCGCTCCGGCACAGGCGCAAGCAAAGCCCGCCACACCGTCTGCGGCGGGGTCTCCGGCGGGCGGTGTCGCGCCCGGTGCATCCGTTCCGCCGGGCGCGCCCGCGCAAGGACCGCTCGCCGGCGCCGTGCCTCCGCCGGACGACTGGGACGACGACGACGAGCCGACGGTGCAGACGCTGTCGCCTCCCGTCGCTCCGCCGCCGCACCAGCTCGCGGCGCAGCAGGCAGCGGCCGCTGCAGCCGCCGCCGCTGCAGCCGCCGCCGCTGCAGCCGCGGCGGAGCAGCAGGAGCAGCAGGCGCAAGCGCCGGGTGAAGAGCCGAAGCCCAAGCCCGCACGCAAGCCCGGCGAGGTCGCGCCGATCCCGCCTGCCGACGAGCGCAAGGCCGAAGCGGATCGCAAGGTCGCCGAGGAGCAGAAGGCCGCCGAAGAGCGCACCGCGGCGAAGGCCGTCGAGGATCGCAAGGCGGCCGAAGAGCGGGCCGCCGCCGAACGCAAGGCGGCCGAAGAACGGAAGGCCGCCGAGGATCGCAAGGCCGCCGAAGAGCGCGCCGCGCACGAGCGGAAGGTCGTCGAGGAGCGCGCGGCCGCCGAGCGCAAGGCCGCCGAGGAGCGCAAAGCCGCCGAGGATCGCAAGGCCGCCGAGCAGCGGAACGTCGCCGAGCGCGTTGCTGCCGAGCGCGCGGCCGCCGAGCGCGCCGCCGCGGAGAAGCGCAGCGCGATCGAGCGCGCAGCAGCCGAGCGTGCCGTTGCTGCCGAGCGCGCGGCCGCCGAGCGGAAGGCGGCCGAGCGACCGAAGGTGGAGCGACGCATCTCGACGCCCACGTCCGTCGACGCCGTCGACGTCGAGATCACGACGTCGGATTCGGGCACGCGTCCGGTCGCAGGCGGGCTCGACATCGAGATCGACAACACCCTCGCGCAGAGCTCGCCCGCGCACGAGGCGCAGCTGAGCCGCGCGACCGCGCAGATCCCGTCGAACGCGGTGCCGTCGGCGGTCCCGTCGACCACGCCGTCCGCCGCGAACGTCGAGAAGGAGCGCCCGCGTGCCGACGGCGCGCTCGAGTCGTTCCTCGCGATGGCGGTCCAGGCGCGCGCGAGCGACATCCACATCGTCGCGGGCCGTCCGCTGCTCCTGCGCGTCGCGACGGATCTCCTTCCGCGCACGCAGCCGGTCCAGCCCGAGCACGTCGAGCGGATGGCGCGCGAGATCGTCCCCGCACGTCTGCGCGAGACGCTCGAGAACGAAGGCTCGTGCGACTTCGCCGTCGATCACGCGAAGCACGGACGCTTCCGCGTCAACGTCTCGCGCCAGCGCACCGGCTACAAGCTCTCGATGCGCGTCGTCCCGCGCGACATCCCCACGCCCGCGACGCTCGCGCTGCCCGAGGCGATCGCCGGCGCGGCGAAGTACTCGCAAGGGCTCGTGCTCATCACCGGGCCCACGGGGCACGGCAAGACGAGCACGCTCGCCGCGATCGTGGACCTCCTGAACCGCGATACGGCCCGGCACATCCTCACGCTCGAGGACCCGATCGAGTACGTGCACCCCCGCAAGCGCGCGCTCATGACGCAGCGCGAGATCTCGACGCACGCGCGATCGTGGCAGTCGGCGATGAAGGCGGCGCTGCGCGAAGATCCCGACGTCATCGTGTTCGGCGAGCTGCGCGATCCCGAGACGGTCCGCATGGCAATGAACGCCAGCGAGACGGGCCATCTCGTCATCGCGACCATGAACACGCCCAGCGCGGCGAAGACGGTCGACCGCCTGATCGAGATGTTCCCGCCGAGCGAGCAGGCGCAGATCCGCGCGAGCGTCGCGAACACGCTACGTCTCATCGTCGGGCAGCGCCTCGTGCCGAGCGCCGATCGCACGCGTCTCCACGCGGCCGTCGAGCTGCTCCCGTCGTCGATTGCACTCTACACGTTGATCCGCGACGCTCGGACGTTCCAGATCCCGAGCCTGCAGCAGCGCGGCCGCGCGCAGGGCGTCGTGCGTCTCGACGAGTCGCTCGCCGAGCTCGTTCGCTCGCAGAAGGTCACGCTCGAGGTCGCGAAGCAGTTCGCGGAGTCACCGCCGGAGCTCGAAGCGCACGCCACGCGCAGCGTGCCCTCGATCGCCGCGAGGAAGGCCTAGCCGATGCCGAAGATCGACGGCCTGTTCGACGAAGTCGTGAAGCGCGGCGGCAGCGACCTCCACCTCGCGGGCGGATATCCGCCGCTCGCGCGCATCCGCGGCGATCTCGTCCCGCTGCGCGAGGCCGTGGTCGACGGCGCCGAGCTCGAAGAGGTGCTGCTCGAGCTGCTCACGCCGGCGCAGCGTGCACGGCTCCAGGCCGATCTCGATCTCGACTTCGCGCACACGCACAAGACGATGGCGCGCTTCCGCGCGAACTACTTCAACAAGTCGTCCGGTCTCGCGGCGGTGTTCCGCCTCGTTCCCGGCCGCGTGCTCACGCTCGCGGAGCTGGGCTGCCCCGAGGTGCTCTGGCGCCTCGCGGATCGACGCTCCGGTCTCGTGCTGGTGACCGGACCCACGGGCTCCGGAAAGTCGACGACGCTCGCGGCGATGGTCGACCACATCAACAAGACCCGCGCGTGCCACATCGTCACCATCGAAGACCCGATCGAGTTCGTTCACGAGCCGCTGCGCGCGCAGATCACGCACCGCGAGGTCGGCGTGCACGCGCCCAGCTTCGTGTCGGCGATACGGAGCGCCGGTCGCGAGAATTCGGACGTCGTGCTCATCTCCGAGCTGCGCACGCCCGAGACGATGAAGCTCGCGCTCTCGCTCGCGAGCCAGGGCGTCCTCGTCTTCGCGACCGTCCAGACGAACGGCGCGGCGTCGACGATCGACCGCATCGTCGACAGCTTCCCCGCGGACGAGCAGCCTCAGGTGCGCGGAATGCTCGCCGAGAGCCTCGTCGGTCTCGTCGCGCAGCAGCTGATCCGAACAGCGGACGGCAAGGGTCGCGTCGCGGTGCACGAGATCCTCGTCGGCTCGGGGGCGGTCTCCGCGCTCGTCCGCGAGAACAAGACCGCGCAGCTCACCAACGTGATGCAGTCCGGCCAGGCGCAGGGCATGCAGACGATGGACATGGCGCTCGAGCGCCTGCTCACGCAGAACCGGATCGGCGCCGAGGACGCGCTCGATCGCGCCGTCGATCGCGAGGGCTTCGCGCAGGTGATCGCGCGGGTCCGGCCTGATCTCGCGGAAATCCTGGGCTGATCGTCAAAGGCCGAGCTCGACGCGCAGCTTCTCGCGGAGATCTGCGACGTCGGGGATGGTGAGCCGATCGCTCTCCATGTCGAGCACCATGCCGTAGCGCGTGGCCACGCCGAACATCGCGATCGGCGGCACGCCGAGCTGCGCCTCGAGCTCGGCGCCGAGCACGGTCCATTTCATCGAGCGACCGCCGTCGTCGTCCGCGTCACCCCACGCGCTCACGATCATGAGCACCTGATTGGCGAGGCGCGCGGGGCTCGGGCCTGCGGAGTACGTGGCGCGATGCTTCGTGTCGATGTCGCGGAACCGTGCCGCCAGCGACTTGAGCAGCGTGGCGACCCACGGCTTCAAGGCGTCCATCTCCTGCTCGAGGATCGCCGGCGTGACGACGAGCACGGTGGTCCGTTCGGTCGCCACGACCGTCGCCGTGCGCGGTCCCTCGGTCATGATCGCCATCTCGCCGAAGACGGCGCCCGGGCCGATCGAGGTCAGCGTCTCGGTGCCGCTCGGCAAGTCCTTCCGGATGTCGCAGCGTCCGGCGACGATGATGTACGCGGCGTCGCCTTGCTCGCCTTCGCGGACGATCGTCGCGCCCGCGTCGAACGTCTTGCGCGGGAAATCGCCGCCGCCGCGCATGAAGCGCGAGAGGTCCTCGCGGAGCGCCGCGACGCTCGGGTACCTGTCGCTCGGGTCCTTCGCCATCGCGCGGAGCACGATGCGTTCGAGCTCGGGCGGCACCGAGCCGTCCTTCGCGATCTTGCGCGGGGCCGGGAACGCGCCGGCGACCGCGAGGCTCAACGTCTCCGTGCGGTCGGAGCTCGCGTAGGGCGGGCGCCTCGTGAGGATCTCGTAGAGCACCGAGCCGAGGAGGAAGACGTCGCTCCGCACGTCGAGCTTGCCGCGATCGCCGCGCGCCTGCTCGGGGGACATGTAGCAAGGCGTCCCGATGACCGAGTTGTCCGTGGCGGAGGCCGCCGCAGGCATCGCTCCGCGCGCTGCCTGCGGATCGGCGCCGGACGCGGGCGAGCTCTCGGCAGCGACGAGCCGCGCGATACCCCAGTCCATCAGGTAGACCTGCCCGAACTCGCCGACCATGACGTTCGGCGGCTTGATGTCGCAATGGAGGACGCCGCGGCTGTGCGCGAAGGCGAGCGCGTCGCAGACCTTCGTCATCGTGTCGAGCAGCGTGTAGAGCGTTGCGGTGTCGAGCGGGCCGCGCGGGAGCGCGCGGATGATGTCGCCGAGCGTCTGTCCCTCGACGAGCTTCATCGAGAAGTAGAGCCGGCTCGCGTCGCGTTCGCCGATGTCGTAGACCGGCACGATGTGCGGGTGATCGAGGAGGCCGGTGAGGCGAGCCTCGCGCAGGAACATCCGCACGGCGCCCTCGCTCGACCGAAGGTGTGGATGCAGCGTCTTGAGCGCGATGCGGCGGTCGAGCGCGCGATCAACCGCGACGTCGATCGACCCCATGCCGCCGGACGCGGCGCGCGCTTCGATGTGCAGGCGCTCGCTGGGCGTGCGGCGGATCTCGGCGAGGATGTCGTCGATCGTGTACGAGTCGGGGGCCGCGGTTCCGCTCGGGATCGCGCCGGCCGAGTCCGAGGCGATCGGCACGGTGCCGGGGGCGACGACGATCGTCGCGTCGGGACGTTTGCGATCCGGGATGGTCGACGGGAGCGGCTGCGGTTTTTCGCTCTTGTCGGGCGGCCCGTCCATCAACCGAGCGCCTTCCGCGCGTGCTCTCCGAAATCCGCGACGAGCCCGCGCGCGAGCATCATCGACACGCCCATGATCGGGAGCTGCGAGTTCACGCCGATGCTCGTGGGCAAGATGCTCCCGTCGATCACGAATAGGTTGTCGACGTCCCACGTCTCGCCGGTCGGCTTCACGACGCCGGCCTCGGGCACGGTGCTCATCTTCGCGGAGCCGAGCGGATGGAACGCCATGCACTCGATGCGGCTCGCCGCGAGCGTGTTCTCGGTGAGGAAGTCGAGGTCCTTCGCCTTCTTGACGGTCGGCATGCCGAAGACCGGCAGCAGCACCTCGCGCGCGCCCGCGCCGAAGGCCATCTTGCCGAGGATCTGGATCGCCTTGAGCAGGCGCTCCTTGTCGCGCCGGATCATCTTGTAGGTGACGAGCGGCTCGCGCGAGAGCCAGCGGCGCACCCGACCGCCGCCGTCGTCGTGGACCATGCCGCCGAAGAAGGCGAGGTTCGGGATGTTCTTCACGAGCCGGCGATGCTCGTGGCCGATGCCCGGGAACGCGGCGGCGAGCACGTTGACGGCGGAGTACACGCCGTTCAGCCAGATGCCTTCGTTCCAGTAGTGATCGGAGTAGACGCTCTGGAGCGCGCCGTCCCAGCCGTCGACCGCCTCGTCGAACAGCGCGCCGACGCGCACCGCGGGATGAAGCGTGAGGTGACGGCCGATGTGCACGGAGTCGAGGCCGCTCTTGCGAAGGAGGATGGGCGTGTGCATCGAGCCGCACGCGACGACGACGACCTTCGCCTTCACCTCGAAGGGGATGCCGGGCTCGCCGGTGACGCCGTCGAGGAAGCGGCCACGCACGCCGCGCGCCTTGCCGCCGGTGATGTCGACCTTCTGGACGAGCGCGTCGGAGACGATCATCGCGCCGTGACGGACCGCGTCGGGGAGGAACGAGGCGTCGACGCTCATCTTCGCGCCGTTGGGGCAGCCGAAGTTGCAGCGCGCGGCGCCGCGGCAGCCGTTCGTGTTGCGGCGCATGCTCTTCATCTCGATGCCCATCGAGGCGGCGCCCTGGACGAACAGCTCGCTCGCGCGCGAGCGCATGTGATGAGGAACGGTCTCGACGTGGCAGATGCGTTCCACCTCGGAAAAATAGGGATCTACGCCGTCGGGCGTCATGCGCGTGAGACCGAGCTCGTCGCTCCACGTGTGCAGCACCTCGTCCGGGATGCGGAAGCACACGGCGCCGGTGAGCACGCTCGAGCCGCCGACGCACTTGCCGGCGAGCAGGCTGATGAGCGGGGTGTCTCCCACGCCGAGCGCGACGGACATCCCGGCCTCGCGTGCGAGACGACGGAACGACTGCGACGGCGGAAGCGAGCCGTACTCCTGCGGCGTGTAGTGGCCGCCCTCTTCGAGCACGAGGACGGATCGACCGTCACGTGCGAGCTCCCGCGCGACGACCGCGCCGCCGGCGCCGGAGCCGATGACGACGACGTCGACCTTCGCGGAGAAGGGCTTCGTCTGCTCGCGACCGCGGAGCACCGGGAGGCGCTCGGCCTTCGAGGGGACGTGATGATGCGTGTGGTCGAACGCGAGATCGTGCGCGTTCATGAGGCCACCTTCAGGTGTCGCTTGCGTGCGTGACCGGGGTAGCCGAGGCCGCGGAGCTCTTGCTCGTCTTCGTAGAAGAGCATCGTCATGACGGTCTTGTAAGCGACGACGATGAGCGGGAGCTGCTTGACCTTCGACTGGTCGAGGCGCTCGAGGTGATGGATGCGCTCCTCGACGGTCATGTCGTCGAACAGACGGAATTTCCCGAAAAAGAGCGGCGACCAGCGGAGGACGCCGAGCATGATCACGAGGCCGAAGCGGAGGCTTTTGCTGGCAGGGCTGATGAAGTGATCGACCTCGTCCACGAACGCGTCGAGCCGCTCGGGCGTCGCCTCGCCGCCGGGCGAGAAGAGGGCCTCGGCGAGGGCGCGGACGATCGGGCGGTGCCTCGGGCGCAGTGTCGTCCGCCGAAAATCCTTCGTGACGAGGGGCACCATGACGTGGGGAGCAGTATAGATTGCTGCGTGATGTCGCGCGCTTCGATTCGGTGGTCGTCGGTGCTCGTCGCGCTCGCGGGGCTGGGCGGCTGTGGTGGGTGCGAGAAAGCGCCGGAGCCGGC